>JBCDCU010000007.1:0-30020 GCA_039181265.1 Pseudomonadota bacterium
CATGCAATCGCGAAAAAGGTCATAAAAGCCGGGTATCAGCCCGTCTCCGTTTTGTGCCGCGAGGCGATGCATTTCAAGCAAACGATCGTACCGTCCATTCATGCTGTATCCTTGCCTTTATGAACTGGGACCGGATTGAAGCCCCCGCTCCCTCCGGTCCCGACTTTTGCAGGTTGGCCGAGGGGGTGCCCCAAGATGAGAATTCATCGCGGAGATAACCACCCTGCAAAGGTGTGCTTCGTTTTTTCAGTGCAGAAGGCCGCTAAGCCCATGAAAGAAAAGACCTTTAATAGGCTATCCCTTTACGGAGCTTCGTTTGAAAAAGCCAAAGCGTCACGGTCTCCTGAACTGGACCTTAAAGGCATCTGGCTTGCGGCGGCTGGCGCGTCCTTTAATATGAGTAATTTACTCATAATTATCTTTGGGCGCAAGCCCCGTAGTAGTCCGGGTGCTTAGAGTGTGATTGCAAAGATTAAGTGTTCTACGGGCACACCGACTATCCTCGCATTTTACAGACTAAAAGGGCGTTGCAGGTTTTCGCTGTCTTGGTCTGGTTTCACTCCCACATCGGTTTTCAAACTGAACCTCAAGAGCGTCAAACCATAGTTATAAGCCGCTTGATAGTGAACTTTCCGGCTATCGATTCCGGCGGGGCACGATCGGACCTGGTCCGCCGATGGCGGATCAAACGATCCAGTGAATCGTTTGAAGGGAAAGAATGCTCGCGAGTGTATCGAGCGAGCCTACGTGTCATCCATTCAATTAATGCCGGGATTTGGATGTTCCTTTGACGCATCGCGGGTCGCAACCTTGCATTCGCTGGGCACATTCATTTTTCGCAAGTTCTGTCGCAAAGGCGGGTCTTTCGAAGATGCCTCAACCGCCTCACGGACGTGCCATCTGCAGAGCTGGTGAGAGTTTATCGGAGGACATCGAGCCGGGAGAGGTTAATCTCCTCGGGCGTGTAACCGGCGAAACCGAGGATGATGCCGGATCGGCGCTTTTTGTTGGCATAATAGATCGAAAGAGGTCGTGCGACGGTTCCATCGGCTTGAAGCCGTCTCACGGTTTCGCGGTCATCCACGTCATCGGATAGTGGCAGGACAATATGCATGCCGCTCGCAAGTTCGGATGGATTGGGAATATAGCCGAGTTCTTTGTCGAGTCGGTCGACGAGAGCCGCCTGGCGTTCGCAATACAGCGATCGCATTGTCCGCAGATGTGTCGCATACAAACCGCGATGCATGAACTCCGACAAGACAAGTTGCTCAAAGATCGGCGCGTGACGGTCCATAACAGACCGCGCGTGGGCGAAATCGTGCGCCAAATCCGGTGGTGAAACGATGTACCCAAGTCGGAATGAAGGTAGCAGGGTCTTGGAGAAAGTTCCGATCAGAATGACCCGGCCTTCCGTATCGTCGGCTTGAAGAGCTGACGGTGATCCGCTGCCATAATCGAAGTCGCTGTCGTAGTCGTCTTCCAAAATCCACGTGCCGGACTGCTTTGACAATTCCAAAAGAGCTTGCCGTCTTTCCGCCGAGAGACGGCCGCCTAGCGGATAGTGCCGCGAGGGAGAAATCACCACCATCCTTGGAACAGGCGCATTCGCTATTCCATCCTCAACATTCATCCCATCGGTGTCGGCTGGAATCGGGTAAGGGGCGCAACCGTTTGCCAAAAGGGTCGCCCTGGTTCCCATGTAACCCGGCTCTTCCACCCAAACCGGATCACCCCGCTCCAAAAGAAGTCGCGTTACCAAATCAACACTTTGCTGGGTTCCAGTGGTGATGATGATATCGTCTTTTGTGCATGACAGACCGCGCGTAAGATTGAGGTGATTGGCAATGGCCTCCCTTAACGGATCATAGCCCGTGTTCGTGATGCTAATCAGAATGTCGCCCTTCAGCCGCCCTGACACTTCGTTCATCAGACGCAACCACGAGCGCATGGGAAATGCACGAATGTCAGGAACGTCCGGCATAAAGGCGACCGGTTTCTCGGAAAGTCCAAGTTGGCTTTGTGCGACCAGAGATCGTCCACGCCGCGATAATCCTTTGAAAGGATACTTGGTTTCTGTTTCTCCGCGATCACCGTTTTGGTGTTTTTTCGTTGAAGGGCGTCTCTCTGTCGGAACCGAAGCGACATAGGTTCCCGAACCGACCCGGGATTGAACGAGGCCTTCGCTCATCAGGTTTTCAAAGACGTGGAGCACGGTATTTCGAGACACGTTCCAATCTCGCGCAAGGGCGCGGGTGGAAGCTAATCGAATGCCCGGCTGGAGCCGTCGTGACTGAATGGCTGTGCGGATCGAACCTGCGATCTGGATATGAATCGGAACATCACTTGAGCGATCGATCTCAACGGAAACAAGCGCTCCGGCTGCACCGGTTTTGGTCATAACCAATAATCCTTATGGGAACCAATCTGCTTCAGATTATTCCAAAATGGACCTGATGCCCATTCTTAAGGCATGCAAATTTTCTAATCAATGGATCAAAGGCGCAGTTCAAATCTCTGAAAAGGGGGGCGCGAAGATTTGGTTCACGGGGGCTGTTTTTCGTCAGCAGAAAATTTCGATCATCCGAATCCGAAGTGGATAAGGCTCTGTATTGGAAGCATTTTTTTGTATGGGCGATGATGCAAGGTGTAAAATCAGAGGACTTCACATGACGCAAAAAGACATGATCAAGACGGAAGTTGAGAAGTTGGAATCCGGTACGATGAGCAGGCGCGGCTTCATGTCGCGAATGGCAGCTCTCGGTGTCTCAACCGCTGTCGCCAACTTCATCGTCCAATCGCCACTCGGTGCCAAAAAGGCATTGGCAGCAATCTCTGGCCCTGAAGAGCGGGCCTGGGCACTCGCGGTCGAGATGGCGGCGAAAGCTGAAAAGAAAACACTGACGCTTCTTATTCCGACCGGTTCGATCGGCAACATGACGCCTTACGTCGACAAATGGAAAAACGAGCTCGGAATTACCCTTGAGTTCATCGAGGAGCCGGACGAGGTCGTCCATACAAAGGGCATGCAGGAGGCCGTTGCAAGAACCGGCCGCTATGATGTCATGATGCCGACAGCAATGTCTTATCCGGATTGGATCGATTCAGGCGTCATCTTTGATCTCACCGAATGGACTGAAAAGTACCAGCCGGAACTCTTTAACCCGGAATATGGTGTTGTCTTCCCGGCAAGCCACCATGCCCAGCTCTATAATGGTCGTGTCGCAGGTCTCTTGAATGATGGCGACCAGATCACGCTGATCGGTCGTGGTGACTACATTGAAGCAAAAGCGGCGGCCTTTGCGGACAAGTTCGGCTACGAACTCACCATGCCGAAGACCTGGAAACAATATCACGATATTGCGTCCTTTATGCATGACCCGGACAACAACTTCTTCGGTTCGCTCGAATACCGCTCGCGTTACTACGTGAAGTGGATGTTCATGCAGCGTCTCATGTCAAAGGGAACTCTCTATTTCGATGGTGACATGGAGCCGACCTTCAATTCAGAAGCAGGCGTTGCAGCCCTGGAAGATATGTTGGCGGTCAACCAATATCTCCATCCGGATGCCTTCTCGTTCACCTGGTCATCGAACTATAACGCGTTTGGCCGTGGTGAAGGCTTCATGAATATCGTCTGGCCATCCGGCTTCAAATATTCCATGAACCCGCAGACCGGCCCTGCGACCCACGGTAAGATCGCGGCAACAGTGATGCCGTCTGATACATTGTCGGACGGAACTGAACTCCATGCCGGTCTCTTCTGCTGGGGTTACGGCTACGCCGTTTCGAAATATTCGGCAAATCCTGAACTCGCCTATGCGTACGCGCAATGGATGACATCTCCGACAATCGGTGCCGATGCGATTCCTTATCTTGGAGGCTATTCCGATCCTTATCGCGTAAACCATATGAAGCAGCCGACAACACGCCTCGTCGATACGTATGGCGAGCCGTATCTCGACACGCTTTACGACAACATGGTCAACACGGTTCCGGATTTCTGTCTGCCAGGCGGCTTTGAATACCAGGACGCGCTCGACAAGGAAGTTCACGCCTGCATGACCGGCGAGAAGTCTCCGAAGGACGCCCTTGAAGATGCTGCAAGCGCGATCAACAGGATCACGCGACGTGTCGGCAAGGAAAAGGTCAAATCTGCGTGGCTCGCACTTGCCAAGAATCTGGCTGATCCAATCAAGAAAGCGACAGGCGCGGACAATTGGGCCTGATCCACTGATCAGCAAACAGTGTTTGGGGTGCCTTCTATCCAGGCACCCCTTTAATCCGCCCGATTGATGTATCTACCAGAGGATTCTTATCCGAATGGCTCTGCAGTCCGATATTGCTGGAAACGCGACCGACCTTACCTCAGGCGGTTCGGCTTCAAAGCCGGTGAAGCGCAGAGGAACCAGGCGAAAAGCACTGGGTAGAAGTCTGCTCCTTCCAGGTCAGTTGATCTCGCTTCTTGTGCTGGTTCTGCCACTTCTCGTGGCGTTTTACATGAGCTTCACAAATTGGTCGCCAACCCGCGGTCCTCTCTCGTCAGCTGAATGGATCGGTCTCTTCAATTATGAAGAGCTTCTGGTCTATGACACGCGGTTCGTAGAGGCCGTTTTGCGGACCCTTATATTCGGCGTCATATGTCTGTCGCTTGAATTCCTGATCGGACTTGGTCTTGCAGTCCTTTTTCTCCGGCGTTTCCGGGGCAAGGCCTTTTTCTTCTCTGCTCTCTTAACGCCAATGATGGTTTTGCCCGTCGTTGTTGGCTACACATTCTGGATGCTGTTCCAGTCGAACGGCCCGATCAACCAATTGATCGAATTGGTACTCGGAGAAGGGGCGGCACCCGCCTGGTTCAAGAGCGCATTGACAGCGCAGATTACTGTGATTGTCACCGAGGTCTGGCACTGGACCCCGCTCTTCTTCCTCATTCTTCTATCGGGTTTGAATGCCGTTCCGGAAAACCCGGTGCGGGCTGCGACGATACTCGGCGCCTCTCCGCGGCAGGTGTTCTGGCGTGTCGTTCTGCCGATGCTCCTACCCGTGATCGTGATCGCTTTCGTCATCCGGGCAATGGAAGTGATTAAGCTTTTCGACGAGGTCTTTATGTTGACCCGCGGCGGTCCTGGTTCGTCGACGGAAACGATCAGCCTCTACATCTACAAGCTCGCCTTTAACGACTTCCAACTTGCGTACGGCGCAGCGGCGGCGTTCCTCGTTCTGATCGGAACCCTTGTCCTCGTTCACCTCCTTTTGACGCCCGTGCGGAACCAGCTTCTGGAGGCACGCTCATGAGCGAACGTTCACTCTCTCCGCTTCTTGCCTGCGTCCTTGCCTTCGCGCTGATTATAACTTTGTTCCCAATATTCTGGATCGTTATGACGGCGATTAAGCCGCCGACTGACTGGAATGCCGTTCCAGCAATCTGGGTTCCTTCCGAACCCACGCTTGTCAATTTCCAGACGCTGTTCGATCCGGAAGCCTTGGGCGTCTATGGGGTCGGTGGTGTGTCCGAAGCTGCAACCGCGTCCGTATTCGGCTCGCTCCTAGCCTCTATTGTCTCAACCGGCCTGTCTGTCGGGATTGGTTTGGCCGCAGCGATTGCAATTTCCCGCTATTCCGGTGGCAGTCGATCCACCCCGCTTATCATTCTTTCCGGCCGGATGGTGCCACCGGCAGCGATGGCCGTTCCCTTTGTGATCATCTTTTCGACCATCGGCGTGATCGATACCTATCTCGGGTTGATTGCGATTTATGTCGCGATCACGCTGCCATTCTCCACATGGATGCTGAAGAGCTTCGTGGACGAAGTTCCGAAAGAAGTTGAAGAAGCCGCCATGATCGACGGTCAGACCCGCATTATGGCCCACCTGACGGTGACAATCCCTCTGATAAAGGGGGGCTTGTTTGCGACAACTCTCTTTATTTTCATACTCAACTGGTCAGAGTTTCTTTTCGCGCTCGTCCTCTCCTACACGAGCATTGAGACAATTCCGGTGCGGCTGGCGAAATATGTGACGGCCACCGCCGGAACGCTCTATGGCGTGCAGGCGGCACTCGCTGTGATCGCGATGATCCCACTGGTGATCGCAGGCTTCCTGATCCAGAACCATCTGGCACGTGGGATGACATTCGGGGCGGTGAAACGATGACCCACCCGAAGCTCGAACTCATCAATATCCATAAGGACTATGACGACGGTGACGTCGTCGCCGTCGACGGGATCGATATGATCGTGGAACGGGGCGAAACGGTCGCGCTCCTCGGTCCTTCCGGTTGCGGAAAATCGACGACGCTTAATATGATCGTCGGCCTGGAGCAGCCGACTTCCGGCGAAATCCTAGTTGATGGTCATTCGGTTGTCGGCGTTCCTGCGGGCAAGCGTAACATCGGACTTGTCTTCCAGGATTATGCCGTCTTCACCCACATGACAGTTGAAAAGAACCTTGCTTTCGGCCTTGAGGTGGCGGGTATGGCACGCCCCGAGATTTCGCGCCGGGTCGGCGAAGTTGTTGAACTCTTGGGACTCAAGGACCTTCTGAAACAAAAAGCGTCGAATCTTGGTGGCTCGCAACTCCAACGAGTTGCAATCGGCCGGACGCTGGTGACTCAACCGGCAATATTGTTATTGGATGAGCCTCTCTCCAATCTTGAGTCAGAGGCCCGCGCCGCCATGCGCCGTGAACTTCGCCGGCTTCAAGGCGAGATTGGCCTGACGATCATCTACGTTACCCATGACCAGACCGAAGCGCTTTCGCTCGCCGGTCGGGTGGCCGTGATGAGCGCGGGTAAGATCAAGCAATTCGACGAAACCGCGACTGTCTATGACGCGCCCGCCCATCGTTTCGTCGCAAGCTTCATCGGCGATCCTGCGATGAATTTGTTGCATGGGAAATTGGAGACGCAAGGCCAACAAAACGGACTGCGCGTGGCCGATGCGCTTCTGACACTTCCAGCCAATCTCTCTACTGGCGGACGAGGCGAGGGTGCCCAGATGATCTTCGGAATACGACCCGAAGCCCTCTCGATCGTTAGCCCGCATGAAGGCGCGTTTTCCGCGACAGTCACGCAGGTCGCCTCGCGCGGTGCTGAAGCCGTGGTCACGCTCGAGGCACTGGGAAGCGAGATCGCGATCGTTGTGCCGTCCCATGGCCGTCCCTCTCTTGGCGACACCGTATCGCTGGCTCCCGACGCGGAGGCAATAGTCCTGTTTTGCGGAGAAAGCGGATTGAACCTTGCGGCCTCCTCGACCATGGAGATTGCCGCATGACAGGCCACCCTGCATTGCATATGAGCGGAATTTCCCGTGCATTCGGCGACATCCAGGCACTCAGCAACCTGGATCTCACTGTTCCGCGCGGTGCATTTGTCGTTCTTTTGGGAGCCGCTGGTGCGGGCAAGACAACAACCCTTCGCATCGCCGCTGGGCTTGAGGATATCGATGACGGGCTCGTCCTCTTAGACGGCGAAGACGCCGATGGCCTTCAGCCAAAAGACCGGGATATCGCGATGATTTTCGACAATCTCGCGCTTTACCCAAATCGGACCGGCTTCGACAATATCGCAAATCCGCTCAAGA
Source organism: Pseudomonadota bacterium (assembly GCA_039181265.1). Classification (GTDB taxonomy): domain Bacteria; phylum Pseudomonadota; class Alphaproteobacteria; order Rhizobiales; family JACESI01; genus JBCDCU01. The sequence continues at coordinate 7,577 of JBCDCU010000007.1, forward strand.
TCCGAAAACTTCAAAAATCTGAAATAGACACACGTGTGAGGGCGGTCTCGAAGACACTTCGGATCGGGCATATTCTTAAGCGTTTGCCGAAAACCATGAGTGGTGGTGAGAGGCAACGGGTGGCGCTCGGTCGAGCGCTTGTCCGCGAGCCGGGTTTGTTCCTGCTGGACGAACCGCTCTCAAGTCTTGATGCCATGTTGCGGGTGGAATTGCGCGCTGAACTCAAGCGCCTGCAGCAGGAACACGGATATTCCTTTCTGCTTGCAACGCCGGATTTTCAGGAAGCGCTCGCGGTCGCTGATACGATTGTCATGCTGGTGGCAGGTGAAGTTAGGCAAGTCGGAACACCTGAAAGCATTTACGATGATCCGGCCGACCTTGATGTTGCGCGCTTTGTTGGTGCACCAGAGATCAATTTGCTGCGCGACGACTTCCGTGGCGGGAATGACGGGCGCATCCGTTTTCTCGGCGGCGAACACGATGTTCCAGATAGCCTCGCAAAGATTTTTCCAGCATCCGGCAACTCCTTTAAGGCGGGGCTCCGCCCAGAGCATTTGACACTCGTACAAACCGGTGACGCCCCAACCCGGGCGACCGTTGTCGACATTGAACCGCTCGGCGTTAAGGCCGCCGTCACGCTCTTTAGCGCCGAAGACCAGTTACGCACGACCATACCGGCAAGCGAAGCGCTTCACCTCACTCTTGGAACAGAAGTGGGGGTGCTGCCGGAACTCGACAAAATGATGGCATTTGACCCTGAAACCGGGCGCAGGATTACTTGAGACGGGAGGAAAACGATGGAAAATCAGAGCCGAAAAACGATCCGCACAACCTGTCCGCGCGATTGCTATGATGCTTGCGGTATGGTTGCGGTCGTGGCCGATGACAAAATCAAGAAAGTCCTTGGAGATCCTGATCACCATGTTGCCAAAGGGGCGCTGTGTGGCAAATGCGCGGTCGCATATAACGGCGTTTGGCGCAATCCCGATGTAAGGGTGACCCAACCCCTGAAACGGATTGGTGCCAAAGGCGAGAGCGCTTTTGAGCCGATCACCTGGGACGAGGCTTTCGCCATCATCAAAGACCGGCTTGAGCCGCTCCTTGAGAGTGAACAGAATGAAACAATTGTCCACGCCCATTATACGGGCACGGTGGGTCTGATTGGCGGCTGGTATCCGCTGCGGTTCTTCAGCCATATCGGCGCGACCGAAATTGACCCGGATACGGTCTGTAACAAAGCGGGGCACGAAGCGCTTGAGCTGGTGGTTGGCGATTCCCTTGATGGCTTTGATCCGGAAACTGCGAAAGACGCAAAGACAATTCTTGTCTGGGGTGCAAACCCGTCCCATTCCGCACCGCACATGCATAAGGCCTGGCTGAAGGAAACACCTGCTACCGTTATTGCGATTGATCCGATTGCAACCGGCACTGCCCGCGACCGGGCAGCCACGCATCTTCAACTGCGTCCGGGTACAGACGCAGCTCTTGCCTTCGGGCTTCTCCATGTGGCGAAGGTCCATCAACTCCTTGATCGCGCTTACATCGAACAAAACGTTGTTGGTTTTGACGAAATTGAAGCTGCGATCGATGCCGCAGATCCTGAGACCACTGCGTCGCTCACGGGTTTGACAGTGGATCAGATTGTGGAGACCGGGATTGCCTATGCCACCGGCCCGTCGATGATCTGGCTTGGACAAGGCATGCAGCGCACGAAGCGTGGCGGTAACACGTTCCGGGCGATCATGGCACTTGCAGCAGGAACCGGTAACATCGGGAAACCGGGGGCCGGAACGTGTTATATGAACGGCCCCGGCACGCGCGGGATCGACATGGATGAGATCGTACCACCTGATCTTGCAAAGGGCGGGGCGTCTGTCAGCCATATGGACCTCGCTGCGACGCTTGAAGATCAGGCGCGCTCCAAAGCCTTCTTCACATGGAATTGCAACCCGCTCGCCTCATCGCCGGACCAGGCACGTTTACGTGAGGCAATGGCGCGCGATGACCTCTTTACAGTGGCGTGCGATATCTTCTCAACCGACACAGTGGCTTTCGCCGATATCGTGCTTCCGGCGGCCACCTTCCTAGAGAGCGATGATATTGTCGCACCTTATTTCCATCATACGCTCTCCGCGCAGGTGAAGATCGAAGATGCTCCTGGCGAGGCACTTCCAAACTCTGAAATCTTCCGTCGATTGGCCTCGGTCATGGGGCTAACGGATCCGCGTTTGTTTGAGAGTGACGAGGATCTGATCAGCCGTATTCTTCAGATGACACCCTTTGAAGGAACGTTCGCGGACCTGGCAGAAAAAGGCACTGTCCGGCTCTACGACGCGCCAAGAATGCAATTCCAAGACGGAATTCCAACGCCTTCGGGTAAAATCGAGATTGCATCGGACGCCGCGGAAGCAAAGGGTCTTCCCCGTGTTCCTGAAGCCCATGCGGATGAGCCCATTAGCGGCGGCAAGCTTCGCATCCTGTCACCCGCCTCCGCATGGCAGATGAATTCGTCTTATGCGAACGATCCCGGTATCGAGAAGCAGATCGGCGAGATCGCAGTTTATCTTCATTCTGACGATGCAAAGGAGCGAGGGCTCAAGTCCGGTGACGAAGTGGTTCTGACCAATGAAGTGGGATCACTGCCGGTCAAAGTGGATGTGTCAGACATTGCCCAGCCTGGAATGGGCATCGTCTACAAAGGGCGTTGGCCGAACCGCGAACTTTCAGCCGCCAATATCAACATTCTTCATAAGGGAGAAAAAAGCGATATCGGTGAAGCGACCTGCATCCATTCCATGGAGGTTGAGGTTGTCCTGCCTGAGGCTGCCGAGTAATGGATGTTGAGGTCGATATTGCGATTGTTGGCGCAGGTCCTGTCGGACTGTTCGCCGTCTTCGCTTGCGGCCAGCTCGGGATGATCAGCGCTGTTATCGACGCGCTTGATGATCCTGGCGGGCAATTGACGGCGCTTTATCCGGAAAAGCCGATTTATGACATTCCGGGTCGTCCGGCGATCCGTGCAGATGCGTTGGTCGCTGATTTGATGGCGCAGGCGGCCCCTTACGAGCCGATCTATTTGCTCGGACAGCAAACAGCTGATCTCTGCGAGAGTTCCGATGGAACCTTCACCCTAACCACGGCGGCGGGAACGAAAGTCCGCGCACGCGCCATCCTTGTTGCCGCCGGTGTCGGCGCATTTGGACCAAACAGGCCACCGCTCGACCATATACGCGATTTTGAGGGGACGAGCGTTTTTTATCACGTGGGAAAACGCGAGACCTTCAAAGATCGCCAACTCGTCATTGCGGGCGGGGGCGATAGTGCGGTCGACTGGGCGTTATCCCTTGCCGATATTGCGAAGTCCATCACGGTTGTGCATCGCAGGGATTCGTTTCGGGCGCACCCGGCGAATGTCGCAGCGATGCATGCTGATGATCGGGTCAACGTTCGAACGCCCTGTCAGCTGAAGGGCCTGGAGGGTGAAAACGGCAAGTTGACCGGTATCCACATTTCTGAGATCGGCGGCGATCCCGAGACGATCAAAGCCGACGCCTTACTCGCGCTTTTCGGCCTCGCTGGCGATCTTTCGCCGCTTAAAGACTGGGGCGTTGAAATTGAACGAAAATCAATCCCTGTCGATCCGGCCACCCTTCAAACGTCAAGGCCCGGTATCCATGCAATCGGCGATGTCGCCGATTATCCCGGTAAGCGCAAGCTTATATTGACTGGCTTTGCAGAAGCCGCCGCAGCAGCCCACGCTGCCCATGCGCGCGTCTTCCCCGGGAAGGCCATCCACGATGAATACTCCACAACACGCGGCGTGCCGGGGCAGACACCCGACGCCGCCCAGAAGACCGCTTGAGGTTCCATAATGCGCATACTCGTATTTCAACATGTCGACGTCGAACATCCAGCTGCATTTCGTGATTTTTGGCGCGAAGCCGGAATCACCTGGGATGCGGTAGAGCTCGACGAGGGTGAACCTATACCGGATCTCGACCCGTATGATTTGCTGGTCGTGATGGGCGGACCGCAGGACGTCTGGCAGGAAGATCTGCATCCCTGGCTGGTGCCGGAAAAAGCGGCCATCAAGCGTTGGGTTACAGATCTTAGAAGGCCTTATCTGGGCGTTTGCCTTGGCCATCAATTGCTCGCGGAAGCTGTCGGCGGAACCGTTGAACTTGGTGCGCGCTCCGAGGTCGGACCAACGCCAGCACGCCTGACACTGGCTGGACGTGAAGATCCGCTGTTTGAAGGAATTGCGGCGGATCTGATGACCTTCCAATGGCATTCAGCTGAGGTCACATCGCTCCCAAAGGGTGCCGTTGTTTTGGCGGAAAACGATGTTTGCGCAATTCAAGCGCTGCGCTTCGGCGAGTGTGCCTATGGGCTTCAGTATCACGTTGAACTCACCCAGGACACCATCCCGGAATGGCGGGCGATCCCTGCTTACAAGGCCTCGCTTGCAGAGGCTGTCGGCGAGGACAATGTCCCCGCAATGGTTGCCGACACGGAGGAAAAGCTTCCCGAATTTCGCAAAGTCGCCCGTCGGCTTAACTCCAACCTCATGCAGCTCGTTCAGGCAAACCGCTTCGCCGCGACTTAACGACATCTGTGCCTTTGTAAAGAGAAGGAAACCAGTCCCATGCTCGACCGTCTATCAATCTCAAACATCGACGACATCACACCGAACCTTTCCCTCTCGGACCGCGAGCAGTCTGAAGCATTCGCCAAAAAAGTGGCGGAGCTCGGCTACGAGTATGTTCGTTTTGAGTTTCCGGACATGGCGGGGCTCTCGCGCGGCAAGACCGTGCCAATCGATCATGTGGCGTCTTACATGCGTTCGGGACTCAATTTTTACGGCGGAACCGTTGCTCTCGATAGCTACTCGATCCCGGTTCGCAACAGTGGCTACAATGAGGAGCGTAACTACCAGGACTGTGTGATGGTGATCGACGAGGATACGATCACGCCCGTTCCATGGCTTGAGAAAACATGCCGCGTGATCTGCGATACGATGTGGTACGACGGCACCCCTCAGATGGCAACGCCGCGCCTTCTGATGAAAAAGATGCTGAAACTTGCCGATTCCATGGGGTACACGGTCAAGATGGGGCACGAATATGAGTTCTACCTCGTGGACGAAGAGACACGGAAACCCATCTTTGGTGGCCAGCCAATCTTTGTGACATCGAGAACCCATGAGGTGCCGGCGGTCGATGATCTGATCCGAACCTTGAAGGCACAAGGTATCGACATCATCACTTACAATGTTGAACATGGACCCGGTCAGGTCGAGATAAACTATTCAGCGCTCGACGGGGTTGCTGCTGCCGACAGGGCCTTTGTTTTCAAGAACTCGGTCAAGGAATACATGAAGACCCATGGCCTCCTCGCCACGTTCATGACCAAACCCTATAAAGGGTTATCAGGTTCTTGCTCGCATTTTCATATTTCGCTGATTGACAAGGAAACCGGCAAAAACGCGTTCCTTGATGCGGACCCTGAAGACGGTATGTCGCCGTTGATGCGCTCTTTTGTGCAAGGGATCCTCGACCATGCGCGCGCCTCAATGGCAATCTGGAATCCATCGCCTAACTGCTATCGCAGAATAAGACCCCGTACTTATGCGCCGTCCAACATATCCTGGGGTGTTCAGGATCGTTCGGCGTCGGTTCGGATCAAAGCAAGCCGTGATCAATCGCAGCATTTGGAAGTACGGGTGCCTTCCGCGCTTTCAAATCCCTATCTCGTCTCAGCATCCGTTATTGCCGCAGGGCTGCTCGGGGTCAGTCAGAAACGCGATCTTGAACCCGCCGCCAGCGGACCAAAAGAGGACGATGATCGTTTCGAAAAACTGCCGACGTCGATTGAAGATGCGCTTGAGGCTCTTGAGTCAGACGTTGCGCTTTGTGAACTCCTAGGCCAGGAATTCACCAAGGTTTATCTTGCCATGAAGTGGCAGGAAACAAGCCGGTTGCGGGACGAAATTCCTCCGGCGGAAACGGCCGAGTATTTCGAGCTCTACTGATGCCACAATCCGGGCTGGCCGTGGCTCACCACACGATGGAGCTCGCTGATCTGAGCGTTGCTGAACTGACGGCACTTTTCCGTTCAGGCGAAGTGTCACCAGTGGAGGCAGCTGAAGCGGCGCTCGGTCGTATCGATCGATTTGAAGGGGCAGTTAACGCCTTCGTCTTTCAAGACCGCGAGACGACCCTTCAAATGGCACGCGAGTCGGAGGCGCGCTATCGCGCCGGAGCGCCGCAGAATGCGATTGATGGTGTGCCCACATCGGTTAAGGATCTGGCGCCCGTCAAGGGATGGCCGCTCAGGCGGGGTTCCGAAGCGCTCGATCCAAAAACACCGATGGATGCTGATTCTCCGCCTGTTGCCCGCCTTCGGGAAGCCGGGGCTGTCTTTATCGGCAAAACGGCGACACCGGAAAGCGGTTCTCGGATCGTGACACGCAGCCGCGTGCATGGTGTGACGCGTAATCCCTATGACCTGACAAAAACTCCTGGGGGGTCGTCCGGTGGTGCGGCTGCAGCCCTGGCTCTTGGCATGGGCACCTTGGCGCTTGGAACCGATGGCGCAGGATCGATCCGTATTCCCTCTGCTTTTTGTAATCTTGCCGGGCTAAAGCCCGGATTTGGTCGCATCCCCTCCTTCCCGCCATCGATATTCATGCCGCATTCCGTGACCGGTCCAATGGCAAGGCGGATTGATGATGTTGCTGCTATGGCAGCGGTAATGGCAGGTTTTGAGGCCCGCGATCCCTATGCGTGGCCCGTACCGTTCGACCCCAACAAAACTCAAATGCCTGTCTCAGATCTGAAGATTGCCGTATCGCCAACACTTGGAACGATGGGTGAGGCGGACAAAGAGACACGCGCGGCATTAGAGGGCGTCGCGAAGCGATTGAGTGACGCCGGATGCCTGGTGGAAACCGCCAATCCGGATTGGCCGGTCGACCCTTTCGAACCTTTTATGGTTTTTTGGGAGGCGACTTATGCGGGATTTCTTGCAAGCTATCCGGCTGATATTGCCGCAAGAATGGATCCCCTGTTGCAAGAGATTGCGGCGCGCGGGCGGGAGATCGAAATAACGACTTATCATAAAGCGCTTGGCGACCGGGTTGCCATTGCGGCCGCTTCGCGTGCTTTCTTCAATACATACGACGCCGTGCTTGCGCCTGTTATGCCCGGCCCTGCCTTTGATGTTGAGACGGATGCACCGGCAGGTGAAAGGCCGGATGACTGGCGCTGGTGCCCCTTCACCTACATTCACAATATGACGGGTGAACCGTCAGTCTCGGTTCCGGCAGGATTTAGCCAAACCGGCTTGCCGATTGGTGTCCAGATTGCTGGGCCTTCCGGCAGCGAAGAACGGCTCTTGTCGATTGCCTCCGTGATCGAAAATGCAACGCAACACTACAAGAAGCAGCCTTCGCTCCTGAAAGAGGATATCTATGCGTATTGAATTGGAAGAAGCGGACGGTTCCATTCGCGAGATAGAGGCAAAACCGGGTTTATCGGTGATGGAGGTTCTCCGCAGCTTAGAGTTGATCGACGGAGAATGTAACGGTTCATTGGCCTGTGCCACCTGTCACGTCTGGGTGGATCCGGTCTGGGCTGGCACACTTGAAGAACCGGAAGAGGGCGAAGAAGACATGCTCGATGTCGCATTCAATCTGTCTTCGAATTCGCGGCTTTCCTGTCAGATTATCATGAGTGACAAAACAGACGGAATTCGGATCGCCTTGCCGCGTGCCATCTGAAGCGCGCGATGTTTACATCACTTAATTTCCGACAATTCTTGTAACCGGGTCATCTCGGCAATCATTTCATCGGTGGTGCGTGTCCGGCAGTAATGGCCCTTCATCTGGGAAATCGAGACTTCATGGCGTTTCGCATCGTAGGCGGAGCAGCAATCTTCAATCTGTGTCACGAGAAAGCCCCGGTCAGCCGCATCGCGGATTGCACCTTCGACACATTGGTCGGTGTAAACTCCATAAATGACAAGGTACTCAATACCGAGATTGCGGAGCACGTATTCGATGTTGGTTGCGTTGAAAATGCCGCTCGCGGTTTTTGGAATGACGATGTCATTTGGTCGTGGTCCAACCTCCTCGATAACCTGAGCCTCACCGCTCGTCATCCATAATCGAATACAGCGCGGGGAAAGCCAAGGAAATTGGTTTTGATAAGAGCGCTGCTCGTGCCGTTTGGATTTTCACTGAAGTATGGTTGAGCGCCAACCTCTGTCCTAGATATTGAGCTATCGGAATTAAGCGGAGGCTGCTTCGTTATGCTTGCTCGTCGTTCATTCATGGCACTCATGGTGTCGGCCGGACCTATTATCGCAAGTAAAGGCGCTGCAGCGAAAACCCAAATGATCATTCTCGACGATTTCAGTGATCCAAAAGCCGTCGCGAAAAACGGAAAGTCTTGGCGTTACGTCGCTGACACTGTCATGGGTGGGATCTCGAAAGGGCAGATGGAGAAAGCCGTTTTAGACGGTCGTCCGGCATTGCATTTGACCGGCGCGGTGAGGTTGGAAAGCAATGGCGGCTTCGTTCAAATGGCTTTGGACATTTCAACGACCAATATCTTGAGACAGGGCGAAGAGATTGTCGCAATCGAATTGGACACATTGGGAAACAATGAAGACTACAATGTGCATTTGCGCACCAGCGACTTAAACCGCCCCTGGCAGTCCTATCGCCAAAGTTTTGTGGCCGCCCCGCAATGGACCACACAAACATTCAATATCTCAGATTTTGCGGCCTATAGGACCGAAGCGCCGCTCGACATCCGAAAATTGCGCAGCCTCGGCATTGTTGCCATCGGTCGGAAGTTTGAAGCAGATATCGCGATCAGCGGCTTGCGGTTGATTACAAGACTGTAAGCGGTGCAGATCGAGAATGCGGTCGATACAAATTGACGTTAAACACGAAAACTCACGGATCCAAACACAGTCTTGAGTACCTGTGAGTTGAGCTAAGCCAAGTCAGCCGCCAACATTCGAACTCAGAGAGGGAGATGACATCATGCGGCTTATATCAATTGCGGTTTCTATACTCGTGTTATTATCAGGGAAAACATTTGCCGAGGGGCTTACAAGCGGAAAACTCGATGGAAAACACGAGGATGCTATTCAGCCACTTGTTGAGGAAATAAGGCAAGCAAAGTTTGGCGACAAAAGCAAAGTGCGTACGGAAGAGCGCAAAGGCAAGAAAGCCAAGCGTGATTGAATAAGACCCAGGCTCGAGCGTACCGCCAAGTTGAGGGAACGAGGCCTTCGTCGAGGTATCCTGGGCGCCTTTATATTGCTGCCAACTGCCAATTCTACCTTCTGTGAAAAATCAGAAGTTCGGTGTTTTTGTAAGCTCTTAGAGATTTGGAACAAAAAAAGTCGGGATAGCAAGTCTTTGATAACGGCGCTTTCGAAGCAGATGCCGATATGCCAATCGAGCGTTTCTCAATGCCTTAAGCGGCACTGGATGGTGACGGGTAGGTCTTGCTCAAAATGGGCAGGAGCCGCATGCCGTGTTCCCGCAAAAACGTTTCAAATGAAATCATCGCCGGGCTTGGTGTTCGATCGGCCCGTCGCACCGCATACCATTGCCGTCTGATCGGCGTGTTTTCCACGTCGAGGATTTTGAGCAATCCGCTTTTGCATTCATGTTCAATCGTATGACCGGATATCAGCGCAATTCCCATATTCGCCATGACGGCCTGTTTGATGGTTTCATTCGACTGCATTTCCATTGTGGTCAGATCGTCGCCGCGTCCGATCTGCGACAGAAAAAACTCAAGGGACGCACGTGTGCCTGACCCCTGCTCGCGCATGATGATTTTCTGTTGCGCGATTTCATGCCGTGGAATGTCAATCTGGCTGGCCAACGGATTATCGGGATGGGCGATGAACACCAGCGGGTGGTCGCCAAACAAGCTGGCATTCACATCGAAATGCTTCGGTGGCCGCCCCATCATCGCAATGTCAATCTCATAGGTTCTGAGCGACTCAATGATTTCGGCGCGGTTCGCGGCCGCAAGCGTTATATCGATCCCTGGAAATTCTTCTCCGAAAGCTGCGAGCATCCTCGGCGCGAAATATTTGCCCGTGGACACAACGCCGAGCCTCAGCCGTCCACTGCGCGTACCGTTATACGCGTCGACCATATCTTCCAGGGCGTCCAATTCGCCGAAGATGCGTCGTGCGCTCTGTATGACCAAGGTGCCGAGATCCGTTGCGATCGCGCCGTCTCGTGTTCGCACGAAGAGTTCTCCGCCAAGCTCCTCTTCCAGCTGTTGCAACTGCAGCGTGACGGCAGGTGAGGTGAGCGAAAGAGCCTTCGCCGCGGACGAGATTTTGCGATGTTTTTCAATGGCAAGAACGGACCGCAATTGCCGGATCGATATGTTCAGCATACTATAAAATAAAATTTTCTTATTCTATCTGTCAAGACATTAAAATTTACAAACATCCGGTGGTCTGGCTTTGTAAGGCAAGGAGGACGTCAGGATGTATGGACAATTACTAAGTTCTTATTTGAACTCAGAAAATCTTGCCGATCAAGAAGGATCGCAAGCTATCGCAGACATTATTCTGGCACTTGCCAATGCAGCGCTAGACGTCCGGAAACTGACGACGGAAGGAGCGTTAAACGCCGGGTACGCCGCTTCTCGCGACAGTGCCAATGCTGATGGTGACGTTCAAAAGGACCTGGATATCGTTGCCGATGGCCTCTTCCTGCAGGCCATGCGCAATGTGGATGTTGCCGTCTATGGATCGGAAGAGACTGCCTGTCCGATCCTGATAGACCCAACGAAGCGTTTTGCGCTCGCTATTGATCCCTTGGACGGATCATCGAATATCGAGACCAATATCTCCATCGGGACAATTTTTGCCATCCTGCCAATGATTGGTGACCCGAAAGTCAAACCGGAAGCCTCTCTTCTTCAAAAGGGAAACCAGCAGGTCGCGGCAGGGTACTTCATTTACGGACCGCAATTGGCTCTCGTTCTGACCGTAGGTGCTGGCACCAAGATCTTTATCCACTCGTCCAAGTCCGGCGAATTTGTCGAGGCTTACGACAGTGTCTCGATCCCGGTCGCCTCAAGCGAGTTCGCAATCAATGCGTCGAACTACCGTCACTGGGAAGAACCGGTCCGCCTCTACATCGACGATTGTTTTGCGGGCGCGGACGGTCCAAGGGGCAAGGAATTCAACATGCGGTGGATCGCCTCTTTGGTGGCCGATTGCTACCGCATCCTGATCAGGGGCGGTGTCTTCCTTTACCCGGCCGACAAGAGACGCGGCTATTCGAAAGGCCGGTTGCGGCTGATCTATGAAGCCAATCCGATTGCCTTTCTGGTCGAACAAGCAGATGGCGGCGCGACCAATGGCTATGAGAGAATTCTGGATATCCAGCCTCGGGACCTGCACCAGCGTACCCCATTGATCTTCGGCTCGTCCCAGAAAGTCGACCGCATCAGCCGCTACCACATCGATCCCAGCATGATCGGTGAGCGATCACCTCTTTTTGGAAACCGCGGATTGTTCAGGGCCTGAGCGATGTCAGACAAGCACCCAATCATTTCGATCACCGGCTCATCCGGTGCCGGAACCACCACCGTCGAACAGACTTTCATGAAGATCTTCGACCGCGAAAGCGTTAAAGCGACCTTCATCGAAGGCGATGCCTTTCATCGTTATGATCGCGCCGCCATGAAGGAAAAGGTCGCCGCAGAAAAGGCCGCAGGACGAGACTTCACGCACTTTAACGCCGAGGCGAACGAACTTACCATCCTCGAGGGTATTTTTGAGGAATACGGTCGGCAAGGCACCGGGCGAACCCGCCACTATGTTCACGATGAAACAGAGGCGCAATGTTATGGAACACCGCCCGGAACGTTCACGGACTGGGAAGAGTTCGAAGAAAGCGACGTTCTTTTCTATGAAGGACTGCACGGCTGCGTCAAAACCGACAAGGTCGACCTCGCCCAGCATTGCGATTTGAAGATTGGTGTTGTTCCGGTCATCAATCTGGAATGGATCCAGAAAATCCACCGTGACAAAGCGGCCCGCGGATATTCAACGGAAGCGGTCACCGACACGATCCTGCGCCGCATGCCGGATTACGTGAATTACATCTGCCCGCAATTCAGCCTGACGGATATCAACTTCCAGCGTGTGCCCATCGTCGATACGTCCAACCCATTTATTGCGCGTTGGATTCCAACCCCGGCGGAATCGATCCTGGTGATCCGTTTCGCCAATCCGAGGGGCATCGACTTTCCCTACCTGCTTTCGATGCTGCACGACAGCTTCATGTCCCGAGCGAACTCCATTGTGGTTCCCGGCGACAAGCTTGATCTCGCCATGCAGCTGATTTTCACCCCGCTCATCCACAAGCTCGTGGAACGCAAGCGGCGCATGTTTTGAAGGAGCGATCTCAATGAATGTCAGCGCTAACATTACGCTCGATTGCGCCGCACGCGAACAGGATATGGCAAACGCCATCAGGGTCTTGTCGATGGATGCTGTCGAACAGGCAAAGTCAGGGCATCCCGGCATGCCGATGGGAATGGCGGATGCGGTGACGGTTCTCTTTAACCGGTACATGACCATCGATCCGTCAACCCCCGATTGGCCGGATCGCGACCGCTTTATTCTTTCAGCCGGACACGGTTCCATGCTGCTTTACGCCCTGCATCACCTGCTCGGTTTTGAGGACATGCCAGCAACGGAACTGGCGAGGTTCCGTCAACTGGGTTCAAAAACAGCCGGGCATCCTGAATACGGCCACGCCCTTGGGATCGAAACGACAACCGGCCCGCTTGGGCAAGGTATCACCACAGCCGTCGGCATGGCGCTTGCCGAGCGTATGATGGCCGCGCGTTTCGGTGGCAAACTTGTCGATCATTTTACTTATGTGGTTGCCGGTGACGGGTGCCTGCAGGAAGGGATTTCCCACGAAGCGATCGATCTTGCCGGTCACCTGCAACTCTCCCGCCTGATTGTCTTGTGGGATGACAACGAAATCTCAATTGACGGCGCAACCTCCCTGGCGACGTCCACCAACCAGCCCGCCCGTTTCGAAGCGGCGGGCTGGGACGTGCAGGCTGTCGATGGTCACGATCATGACGCTGTTGCCGCTGCAATCGAAACTGCAAGACGAAGCAGCAGACCCTCTCTGATTGCCTGCAAGACAATCATAGGGAAGGGGGCGCCGAACATGCAGGGGTCACACAAAACCCATGGCGCTCCGCTTGGATCTGAAGAAGTTGCGGAAACGCGGAAAAATCTCGGTTGGACCGCTCAGCCTTTTGAAATTCAAGACACCATCAAGGCCGCGTGGGAAATGATCGGGGAGCGCGGCCGTGCGGCTCGCAAGGGCTGGGAACAACGTCATGCTATGACTCCGAAGGCTCCGGAATTCGATGCCTTTCTGGAAATGGGAAGCGGTGCGGAGCTCTCCGAAAAACTCGCTGAGTTCAGACAAGACCATTTCGAAAAAGCGACCAAGGTTGCAACCCGTAAAGCCTCTCAGATGGCGCTTGAGGTCATCAATGAGGTCACAGCGCGCACGGTTGGCGGATCTGCCGATCTGACAGGGTCGAACCTGACGCAGACAACCCAGACTGCGCCGATTGCACCTGGCGATTTTGACGGGCGGTACATTCACTACGGAATTCGCGAACACGCCATGGGTGCTGTGATGAACGGCCTTTCACTGCATGGCGGCTTCATTCCCTATGGCGGGACCTTCCTGGTTTTCTCCGATTATGCGCGCGGTGCGATGCGTTTATCCGCGCTCATGGAACAGCCGGTTGTCTATGTTCTGACCCACGATTCGATCGGTCTCGGCGAAGATGGCCCGACCCACCAGCCGATTGAACATCTTGCCATGCTGCGGGCGACGCCGAACATGAATGTGTTCCGCCCGGCGGACGTCATCGAAACAGCCGAGTGCTGGGAAATCGCTCTCTCGGAAGGGAAAACACCCTCGGTTCTTGCTCTATCCAGGCAGGGGCTTCCGATGTTGCGCGAGACCCATTCCGCGGAAAACCTGAGTGCACGGGGCGGCTATGTTCTTCGAGAAACCGATGGACCGCGCGATCTCACAATAATCGCTACCGGCTCCGAGGTCGCGATAGCGAAGGCAGCCTCAGATCGACTTCTTTCTGACTATGACATTCAAGCGGCTGTGGTCTCCATGCCCTGCTGGGAGAAATTCGAGCAACAGAGTGGAGCGTATCAGGCGGAGATATTGGGCGGCGCGCCGCGTATCGCGATTGAGGCAGCCGGTCGGCTCGGCTGGGATCGATGGATTGGTCCTCATGGTGCCTTCATCGGAATGACAGGCTTCGGCGCATCTGCACCGGCAGCCGATCTCTATGGCCATTTTGGCATTACCGAAACTGCCGTCATTGAATGTGCGCGGGAGCTGATCTGATGACCGAGCTACCCGATATTCGACAGGCGGATGTCCGCGGCAAGACCGTTCTCTTACGGGCCGACCTGAACGTGCCGATGGACAATGGCACCATCACAGATGCAACCAGGATCGAGCGGTTTATTCCAACGATCTCAGATCTCACCAACCGTGGGGCTGCGGTTTTGATCATGACGCATCTTGGGCGGCCGAATGGTGAGGTGAACCCTGTCCTGTCTACCAGACCTCTCGCGGAGGCGGTTTCCAAAGCACTTCAGCAAGACGTGACATTTATCCCATCAGTGGAAGGGAGATATCCGGAAGACAAATCCGGTCTGCTTCGTCCGGGCGATGTCGGTTTTTTGGAGAGTGTCAGGTTTCATCCAGGCGAAACCGCCAACTCGAAAATTCTTGCGCTGCAATTGTCTGTATTCGGCGACATCTACGTGAATGACGCCTTTTCCTGCGCGCACCGTGCCCATGCATCAACATATGCGATTACGGAAACGCTTCCGTCTTTCGCCGGTCCGTCCCTCATTGCCGAAGTTGAGGCACTGGAAATGGCGCTTGAGACGCCTGCAAGACCAGTCGCCGCACTGGTCGGAGGGGCGAAAGTCTCAACAAAAATAGCTGTTCTCGAAAACCTGCTCCCAAAAGTTGACCACCTCATTATCGGAGGCGGCATGGCGAATACGTTTCTGGCGGCGCTTGATTTTCAAATGGGCCGATCGCTGGTCGAGGATGAAGCCGTTCAACTCGCGAAAAAGATTATTGCCGATGCGAAGGCGGCAAACTGCACCATCGTTCTCCCGGAGGACCTGGTTGTTGCGTCGGAGTTTGCCGCGAACGCGCCCAATCGTGTTGTGACAGCGAGCCAGATTTCCGAACACGAAATGGCCCTTGATGTCGGCCCCGCGACCTGCCTGAAGATCAACGAGGTGCTTGAGACTTGCCGGGTTCTGCTCTGGAACGGCCCGCTTGGAGCGTTCGAAATCGAACCGTTCGGGGAGGCAACTTTTACGGTTGCCGGAAAAGCGGCTGAGCTCACGCAACACAATGCATTGGTCACGGTTGCCGGTGGCGGCGACACGGTTGCTGCCTTGAATGCCGCCGGCACAACGGGCCGGTTCACCTACGTATCGACTGCGGGCGGTGCCTTCCTCGAATGGCTTGAGGGCAAGGATCTGCCGGGCATTGCCGCCCTCTTGAAATCGGAACGAAGAAAGGAAATCGCGTAATGGCACGGATAACATTGCGGCAATTGCTGGATCACGCCGCTGAGAACGATTACGGCGTCCCCGCCTTCAACATCAACAATATGGAACAGGGCCTTGCTATCATGGAGGCCGCGAAAGCGAGCGACGCGCCAGTGATTATGCAGGCGTCCCGCGGCGCGCGGTCTTATGCCGGCGACATCATGCTGGCGAAAATGATCGACGCACTGACAGAGATGTATCCGGACATTCCGATCTGCATGCATCAGGATCATGGCAACAGCGAATCCACCTGTGTCACGGCAATCCGTCATGGCTTTACCTCCGTAATGATGGATGGCTCGTTGGAAGCCGACATGAAAACGCCGGCGAGCTACGAATACAACGTTGCCATTACCGAACGGGTTTGCCGGATCGCCCATTGGGCGGGTGCGTCCGTGGAAGGCGAACTTGGCGTCCTCGGCTCACTGGAAACCGGTGAAGCTGAAGCCGAAGACGGTTCCGGTGCGGAAGGAAAGCTCTCCCATGATCAATTGCTGACCGATCCGGATCAGGCAGTCGATTTTGTCACAAAGACGAAAGTAGATGCGCTGGCGATCGCCTGTGGCACATCCCACGGCGCCTACAAGTTTTCGCGCAAACCGGATGGCGACATCCTTGCCATGAAGGTGATCGAGGAGATCCACCGCAAGCTACCGTACACACACCTTGTGATGCACGGTTCTTCATCGGTGCCCCAGGATTTGCAGGACACCATCAATGAATTTGGCGGCGACATGCCGCAGACCTTCGGCGTCCCGGTCGAGGAAGTCGTGCGCGGCATCAAGCACGGTGTCCGGAAGGTGAACATCGACACGGATTGCCGGATGGCGATGACGGGTCAGTTCCGCAAACTGGCACAGCAAAAACCATCAGAATTCGATCCCCGCAAGTTTCTTAAACCTGCGATGGAAGCCATGCAGCGGCTTTGCCTGGAAAGGTTCGAAGCCTTCGGTACTGCTGGCAATGCGTCGAAGATCAAGCCGATCGGTCTCGATGAAATGGCCGCCCGTTATGCGGGAGGTTTGCTTGATCCGAAATTTGAAACTGCGAAGGCGGCTTAGGCGAAGCCAAAGCCGAACCGACTTAGGAAGGAGTGAAAAATGGACCAGTCGAATCGCTATACCGACCTCACTTTGAAAGAAGAGGAGTTGATCGCAGACGGCAATCACGTCCTGGTTGCGTATATCATGAGGCCGAAACAGGGCTTCGGAGGATACCTTGAAACCGCAGCGCATTTTGCGGCTGAATCGTCAACCGGCACGAATGTCAATGTTTCCACCACGGATGATTTCACCAGGGGCGTCGATGCGATCGTCTATGAAATCGATGAAGAAAAGGAGCTGATGAAAATCGCTTATCCGGTCGAGCTTTTCGACCGCAATATCATCGATGGACGCGCGATGATCTGCTCATTTCTGACGCTTTGCATTGGTAACAATCAGGGAATGGGCGACGTTGAATATGCCAAGATGCATGATTTCTACGTTCCGCCAAGCTTCTTGCGCTTGTTTGACGGGCCCTCGACCACGATCAGCGATCTTTGGCGTGTTCTTGGCAGGCCGGTCGTCGATGGCGGCTTTATAGTCGGGACCATCATCAAGCCGAAACTCGGACTGAGACCACAACCCTTTGCCGATGCCTGTTACGATTTCTGGCTTGGCGGGGACTTCATCAAGAACGACGAGCCCCAGGGCAACCAATTGTTTGCACCGTTGAAAGAGACGATCCCTCTGGTGGCGGACGCAATGAAACGGGCTCAGGATGAAACGGGACAGCCGAAACTGTTCTCCGCGAACATCACCGCGGATGATCATTATGAAATGCTCGCCCGTGGTGAGTTCATCCTGGAAACCTTTGCCGAGAATGCCGACCATGTTGCCTTCCTCGTTGATGGCTACGTGACGGGTCCGGCAGCGATTACGACGGCGCGGAGAAACTTTCCAAAGCAGTACCTGCACTACCACAGGGCTGGCCACGGGGCCGTGACCTCGCCGCAATCTATGCGTGGTTACACTGCTTTTGTCCTGTCGAAAATGGCGCGCCTGCAAGGAGCTTCAGGCATTCACACAGGCACTATGGGATTTGGCAAAATGGAAGGTGAGGCCGCGGACAAGTTGATGGCCTACATGATTTCCGATGACAGTGCCGAGGGGCCTTACTTCCATCAGGAATGGGAAGGCATGGCTCCGACGACGCCGATCATCTCAGGAGGCATGAATGCTTTGAGGATGCCTGGTTTCTTCGAAAATCTGGGGCATTCCAACCTGATTATGACGGCAGGTGGCGGATCGTTCGGCCATGTTGACGGCGCTGTCGCGGGCGCAATGTCGCTGCGTCAGGCGGAACAATGCTGGAAAGAAGGTGCCAATCCGGTCGAGTTCGCCAAGGACCACCATGAATTCGCCCGTGCCTTTGTCAGTTTTCCGCAAGATGCCGACCGTATCTATCCGAACTGGCGCGATGCTCTCAGGATCAACACGGCGGCTTAGCCCGTCTTCGAAACAATCTGCCCCGGGACAAGGCCTTCGGCGTTCCGGGGCAGCAAAGAAACGCAATTTCACAGGTATGCAGAAATGGTTTCAAGCAGCGCAGCCTTGATCGCACCCTCGATACTCTCTGCTGATTTTTCGAAATTGGGAGACGAAATCGAGAGCGTCGTGCGGGCCGGAGCGGACTGGATCCATATCGATGTCATGGACGGCCATTTCGTGCCGAACATCACGTTTGGTCCACCGGTGATTAAGGCCCAGAGGGATCGCACCGATAAGGTCTTCGATTGTCATTTGATGATTGAGCCCTGCGATCCGTTCCTTGAAGCGTTCGCCGATGCCGGTTGCGACATCATCACCGTTCATGCGGAGGCCACAAAGCACCTCGACCGGTCGCTTCAGGCTATTCGTGATCTGGGAAAGAAAGCTGGCGTCTCGCTCAATCCATCGACCCGTGAGACCGTGATTGAATATGTCCTCGACAGGATCGACCTCGTTTTGCTGATGACCGTCAATCCCGGCTTTGGCGGGCAGAAGTTTATCCCTTCTGTTGTCGAGAAAACCCGGCGCGTCAGGCAGATGATCGGCAATCGACCGATCGATATTGAAATTGATGGCGGCGTAACTCCCGAAACCGCGCCCTTGGTCGTCGAAGCCGGGGCAAACGTACTTGTTGCAGGTTCTGCAATCTTTAAAGGCGGTACAGAGGAATCCTATCGCGACAATATCGACGCGATACGCACAGCCTCAAACAATGCGCTGAAAAAGGTTGCTTGACGGCTTCAGTAGATCTGACCCGCAAACCAATGGAGAAACATCAGCTTATGGCAGCCGTACCCCCACTATGTGACTTCGGATGGAAGCCGGATGACGCGATCCTTCTTGCGACAGATGATAATCGCTATTCAATCCTCGATCAGGCTGGACCAAACGGGTTGGTTGTTGCGTTCATTTGCAATCATTGCCCGTATGTTGTCGCGGTGATCGACCGCATTGTCAGAGATGCTCTCGCTTTGAAAGAGCTGGGCGTCGGGTTTGTTCTGATTTCATCAAACGACGTCGAATCCTATCCGCAGGATTCCTTTGAGAACATGAAACTCTTCGCCAGACGGCACGGCTTCCCTGTCCCTTATCTCTTCGATGAAACACAGGGTGTCGCGCGGGCCTGGGATGCGGTCTGTACGCCGGATTTTTTCGGGTTCGATTCCGACCTCAGACTCCAGTATCGCGGCCGGCTCGATGCCTCCAGGAAAGAAGCCGCATCACGGGATATTCGCCGCGATCTTTATGAGGCAATGAAACAGATCGCCGAGACAGGCATCGGGCCTGAGAACCAGATAGCCTCAATGGGATGTTCGATAAAATGGAAGTTTGCTTACCAATGATCCGCAACCAGACCCCTCCCGGCTTCATAATGTTCGACCTCGACGGAACCTTGATCGATTCCGCCCCGGATCTTGCAACATCCACGAACGAACTCCTCGAGGCGGCGGGGCTTCCTGCGCTCACCATCGACCAGGTCCGTTCGATGATCGGAAACGGGATCAGGATGCTCGTCTATCGCGCCTTTGGTGCGTACGGGATCGATCTTGAAGGCGATGCGCTCACCGACGCTACCGATCGGATGATGACGATTTACGCCCGGAACCTGACACTGGAGACAGTGCTGATGCCTGGCGCTGAGCGCACCATGCGCGAACTCCATGCAATCGGCGTGACGCTCGCGGTCATCACCAATAAACCAGAGGCGTTTACGCGGGAAATTCTCGAGTTTTTTGATCTCGACCGCTTTGTGTCGATTGTGGTTGGTGGCGACACGGGACCGAAACGAAAGCCAGCGCCAGATATGCTTCTTCATGCTCTAAGGCTTGCGGGCGCAGATCCTTCGGATGCCCTGATGATCGGTGACAGTCCGGCTGATATCGACGCCGCGAAAGCGGCGGGCATTGCGAACATCGCCGTCCGCGGTGGTTACACCAACGTTGCGGTCGAAGCCTTAGGGGCGGATACGATCATCGATAGTCTCGAAGATCTGACGATCGCTTTCTCCCAATTGCGCAAAGCGGTTTGAGCTATGACCCAGCGCGCTTTGATTTTCGATGTTGATGGGACCCTCGCTGAAACAGAGGAATTGCACCGGCAAGCGTTCAATCGCGCCTTCGATGAGATCGGTCTGAGCTGGAATTGGGGAACGCACGTCTATCGTGACTTGCTGCGTGTGACCGGTGGAAAAGAAAGGATCCGGGCGTTTATGGAACAAACCGGTTTCGCGGGTGACCTCGATGTCGCTGGTCTTCACTTGATAAAAACCCGGATTTACACGGAACTCGTTGCGTCCGGCGGAATTGCGTTCAGGCCCGGTATTTTGGGTTTGATCAACTACGCGATCATTGTCGGCTTGAAGCTGGGCATTGCCACGACGACCAGCCGGGCGAACGTGCAGGCGTTGTTCGAGGGTACGGGAGAAGCCAAAGCCTTATCGCATTTTTCCGTGATTTGCTGCGGGGAAGACGTGAAACGCAAAAAACCCGACCCGGAAGTTTTCCTTCTTACGCTTAAACAACTCGGCGTTGACGCAGACAATTGCATTGTCATTGAAGATTCTGAAGCTGGTCTCAAAGCTGCTCTTAGAGCGGAAATCGATACGGTTTATATCACACCGTCAATCTTCACCAAGCACCACTGCTTCGATGGGGCAAGCGAAGTCGCGGAAGACGCGACGGCTTTGCTGCCGTTCATCAGTCATTTTTTGAAGTCGAAAGCCCAAACCACATCAACGCCAGGTTGATCCGATTTGCGCCCCGGTTTTTGAGAAAACTTTGATCGTAAGCTTGTATTGGACTTGCCGTGTGGGTTTGTCCTAAATGCAAATGACTTCAAAGGCACACATCTCTCATTATAGAATGGAGTCGAGGGTCATCTGGCGGAGGGCGCTGGTTGCTGGAGGTTTCGCACAATTATTGGCTGGTGGCCGCGTCGCTGGCTGTTGCTTTGATGGCAGGCTTTACGGGGCTTTCCATTATGCATGGCGCCTCGCAAATGCCCCTCAAAATGCGGCAACGCGCGGTCTGTTTTGCAGCAGTGGCCCTCGGCGGTGGCATCTGGTCAATGCATTTTGTGGCGATGCTCGGCCTGCAATTGCCGATCCTCTTCTACTACGACCCGCTGATCACTCTCATTTCAGCTCTGATTGCCATTCTCGTCACCGGAATTGCACTTTTGATCCTGCATTTTCGGAGGAGGACGGCTGGGACGAAACTCGTTGCCGGAACGATTGTAGGAATTGGAATTCTGGCGATGCACTATACCGGCATGTCCGGGATCGAACTCTGTCTGCCGGTCTATAATCCGATCGGTCTGGTTGTTGCGGTGATTGCATCGGTTGCCCTCAGCATTGGCGCCATATGGATCGCGTACCGCGAGCGAACCCGGCTCAATATCATCTTTGGAACAGTCTTCTTCGGCTTTGCGGTTTTCGCTGTGCATTTCGTTGCGATGGCGGGAACCGAGTTTATTCTGATTGAAACGGTCGAGACGGTCGAACGCCTCATCAGCAACGATACGCTCGCCTATATTGTCACCATCGCTTCCTTCATTATTTGCGGAGCGTTTCTTCTCAACACAGCGACGTTCTCACCGATCGAGGAGCGGTCCAAGACACTCGCAGTCGCTCCGGTCTCCGTTTCCGAAGATGCGCCGCCCGCGCGCGACGATCTAATTCATGAGCCGCTGAAGCCGTCGTTTCAAATTCCTTTCGAGAAAGACGGCAAGACGTTTTTTCTGGCCCACGACCACATCGCCGCCATCCGGGCCGAAGGGCATTACACCGTCGTCTATAGCGAAGACGAGCGGCTTTTCTGCCCATGGTCCCTGTCGGAAGCGGAAAAACGCCTGCCCGATGGCAGTTTCGTGAAGACTCATCGCTCCTATCTCGTAAACCCGGACCATGTGAGCAGTTTTGAGCGGAAAAAGGATAACGGGATCTGTTTCTTCGAGAATGCGCAGTCGCTGGACAAGGTGCCCGTCAGCCGTTCGCGCCTGCCGGCTGTCCGCGAAGCGCTGGGTTTGGCGTAGGGCTCTGACCCTTAAGTTTCCTCCGACGAAGACGGCCTCATTTATGAGGCCGAGCCCTGGTCGCATCTCGTGCAGATAATTCGCAATTCGTGCATTTTATCTCACTATTGGTCTGACAAGGCGTTGTATCTGCGCCCTCCTGCGACACATTAGTATGCGACTGCTTGCTTGGGAGGAGA
>JBCDCU010000008.1:0-27375 GCA_039181265.1 Pseudomonadota bacterium
CCCTCTTTGAGGCCCCCACCCTTATAGAGCCCAATCGCATCCACCTCATTTTGAAAGAACCCATCATGTCCTTTGAAGCTGAGGTGGATGCAATTGGGCTCAAAGAGGCGGGGGCTCAAAGAGGGTTGGGCCGCCACAGCGTCAAAGCCAAGGCGGCCGTGAGTTTGCGCGCTAGGCCGGCAAACGGCCGATCCAGTCCCTGACGGCACGGCCGATCGCTTGCGGATGATCTTCCTGGACGAAGTGAACCCCCGGCCCGAGAAAGACATCTTCAAGGTTGGACGCATTGGCTTTGACGAATTCGACAACCGGCGGCGGCATCAGCGCGCCCGGCGCCACATGGAGCATCAATTTCGGCATATCGGTCGAATAGAGCCATTCGCCGTTTGCGAGAATGACGGCGGCGGTATCGGCGGGTTCGCCCGCAATCGGGATCTGACGCGGCCAGACAAGCGTCGGCTTGCGGCTTTCAGGCGCCGGGAAGGGCGCGCGGTAATTTTTGAGCACATCCTCTGAGAGCGGTGTCGCGACCGCCATTTTCCCGAGAATTTCTTCGACGAAGAAATTGTTCTGAAGGACAGCCTCTTCACCCGCCGGAGAGCGCAACATCGCAAAGAGGTCCGAACTCGGCTCGCCCATGGCTTCAAGGCTCGGCGCCGGAAGCCCTGGCGGAATGCCGGCTTCCATGAAGGCAACAGCGCGGACATTCTCTTCATTGAGGCGCGCATAGCGCATGCCGAGGACGGAGCCCCAGTCGTGGATGACAAGCGTGATATCTTTGAGATCGAGCGCTGCGATGAATGTATCGAGATAGTCGGCATGCTCCGCGAAAGTGTAGCCGATATCGGGTTTGTCGCTGTCGCCCATGCCGATCAGATCCGGCGCAATCGCCCGGTGATTATCGGTGACATAGGGGATGATATTCCGCCAGAGATAGGATGATGTCGGATTGCCGTGAAGGAAGAGCACGACCGGCCCGTCGCCTTCATCGACATAGGCCATTTTCGAGCCGTTTATTTCAACACTCTTCTTTTTGAAGGGCATGTCTGCTGACGGCTGGAAGTCTTTGGCGAATGATGGCGCCGGGGCAATCAATGGCATCGCGGCGAGCGTTCCGATGGCAACAGACCCTTTGAGGAGGCTACGGCGCGTGAAAGTCGGTTTCATGAGTGTCTCCCTTTTGTGTGGGGGGTGCTGGGTACGTTTGGGTGTGGGTTTGTGGGTTTATTGATTTGCGATTTGGTGCGGGGCCACTCCGCCTTGGCGGGTGGGTTCTCCGCATGGCGGCGAAAGGCGCGTAGGGGTACGTCTTCGTGGAACGGGTGAGGGGCGGATTTGAGGGTGCTCGGGTCTGTTTGTGGATGGCGCGTCTTTGAGGTTCCGAGCGCTTTGCTGGGGTTCTGCGCATTGTCCTGATAGAGCGCTTCGTTCTGATCCCGCGTGTCGGCCTTATAGACCGCTTCGTCTTGACCTTGGCCTCCGATCCAACCTTCGGTTAGGCCACGATCATGGGCTTTGTTCTGACGTAAAGCTTGGGACTGAGCTTCGGCTTGACCCCGATCCTGCCATTTCCTCTGACCTTGGGCTTCGGACTGACATTTCGCGTGGCACCGATTCTGAGCTTGGTACTGGTCTTGGACTGCGCCCTGATCTTGGCCTTGGGCTCGGCCCCGACCTTGCCCGCGAGTCTGAGCGTGGTTCTGTTCCAGCGCTTCGGGTCGACCCAGCGCCTTGCCCTGATCTTGCGTTTGGTTCCGATCGCGCACTTCGTGTCGGTTATGCGCGTTGTCCTGAGAAAGCTGATCTTTCGGGCGCCTTGTGGAGAAGCGCGCGAAGGCCGTGTCTCGAATAGAGCTTCGATAAGTAATCCGTGACGTGACCATGCCGCCTCCAACCATCTGCTGGTGGAGTGGTACCATCGCATTTTTCCAACTTCACGAAGTGTCTTTGCAGCTCATTGGTGCGAAATTGCGGCGAGGGTTGGTATGGGTTGCGTACCGCTTCTGGGAAAGTGACGCGAAACAGCCCCCCAGACACCCATCAGTTATCAAAGACGGGTCGGGATTGCGGGATGAAGGGGTATTGCGTGAGTCCCTGATTCCACTGCGTCCTTGATACGCCATGGTGATGGCTTGCATTCCTAGCTTCAAACTTACAGAATTTTGTCATTCCTTGAATCCAAACCTGTTTCAATCACCTATTGAATCCCAATACCGAAGCTGGACTTTTTCTCGAAATGCCAATCATCACAGAAATACAACTAAACTCAGTGGGCGCGACGGTGTTTGTGACCGCCGCTTACATGACACTTGCAGAAAGCTAAGGCTCAAACGTTCATGATCACAGGTGAAATACGAAAACAGGTCGACCAAATCTGGAATGCATTTTGGTCAGGGGGCGTCTCCAATCCGCTATCGGTAATCGAACAGATTACTTATTTGCTGTTCATCAAGCGTCTCGATGATCTTCACACACTCGAGGAAAGCAAGTCGAAAACGCTCGGCATCAGCATGGAACGACGCATCTTTCCAGACGGGAATGATGAGCTAGATCGCCCATACTCTGACCTCCGTTGGTCACGCTTCAAAAACTTCGAAGCGCGCAAAATGATGGAGATCGTAGACGAACGCGTATTCCCATTTCTTCGCGAAATGGCTGAAAAGGGATCAAGCTATGGCCGCCATATGAAAGATGCGCGCCTGGGTTTTTCTAACCCAGCGCTTCTCGCGAAGACGGTTGAAATGCTGGACCAAATCCAGATGGATGATCGCGATACGAAGGGCGATGTTTATGAATACATGCTCGGCAAAATCGCAAGCGCTGGGCAGAATGGTCAGTTTCGAACCCCTCGTCACATCATTCGATTGATGGTCGAGTTGACCAAACCTACCCCACAGGATGTCATCTGCGACCCCGCAGCTGGATCATGCGGTTTTTTGGTGGCGACTGGAGAATATCTTCGCGATCACCACGCTGAACTCTTCATGAACGAGGAGCAGCGCAAGCACTTCCACAAAGGCATGTTCCACGGATTCGACTTCGACCCGACGATGCTCCGTATCGGCGCGATGAACATGATTCTCCATGGGGTGGACAACGCCGATGTTTCCTATCGAGATAGTTTGGCGGAAGAGCATGGGGCAGACGCTGGAACTTATTCTTTGATCCTCGCCAACCCACCTTTTGCGGGCTCGCTGGACTACGATGCAACGGCAAAGGATCTCCAGCGTATCGTCAAAACCAAGAAGACGGAGCTGTTGTTCATTGCCCTTTTCCTGCGTCTTTTAAAAACAGGCGGGCGAGCTGCGGTGATTGTTCCTGATGGGGTATTGTTCGGTTCGTCGAAGGCGCACAAAGATATGCGCCGTATCATCGTCGAAGATCAGAAACTCGATGCCATTATCAAGCTGCCCTCGGGTGTATTCCGTCCATATGCAGGCGTCTCCACCGCCATCATGCTTTTCACAAAGACGGAGTCGGGCGGCACCGATCATGTCTGGTTCTACGACATGGAAGCTGACGGACAAAGCCTGGACGACAAGCGCACGGAGTTGTTGCCGCGCGAGAAGTTGGGACCAGTGCCCGAGGAAGCGCTGACCGAAGATGAGCACGAAAAGAACAACCTGCCAGATATCCTTGCCCGCTGGGGTGATTTGGAGACCGAGCTGGAACGCCCTCGGACAACGCAAAGCTTCATGGTGCCGCTAGCGGATATTCGGGCAACCGGTACATGGGACTTATCGCTCAACCGCTACAAGGAAGTGGCGCATGAAGCGATTGATCATCAGCCCCCGAAAGAGATCATCGCAGAGCTACGCATGATTGAGGCCGAGATTGCCGAAGGGCTGGATCGGTTGGAGGGGATGCTGGGATGAGTTGGCCGGCGGTCGAACTTCAAGATGTTGCTGATATCGAGCGATCAAGTATTAAGCCTGACGAGATCGAGAGCGGTACGCACTACCTTGGACTCGAACATATCCAAAATGGTGGAGCCATATTAGGCTGTGAAAGGGTCGAGAATGGTGACCTGTCGAGTAATAAGTTTATCTTTGGTCCGCGCCACATCCTTTATGGAAAACTGCGCCCGTACCTCGCCAAGATCGCGCTTCCTGACTTTGAAGGGATCTGCAGCACCGACATCTTGCCAGTCCTGCCATCATCCCGGATTGACCGCTCCTACCTAGCTCATTTCCTTCGCCAACCTTCCATGGTCGAGTACGCCAGCAGCAGATCGACAGGCGCGAACTTGCCTAGGCTTAGTCCGAAATCACTTGCTGAGTTTTCGATCCCGCTCCCGCCGTTGAAAGAGCAGAGGCGTATTGCTGGGATTCTAGATCAGGCGGACGCGCTCCGCCGCCTCCGCACCCGCGCCCTAAATAAGCTCAACACCCTCGGTCAGGCGATCTTCCATGAGATGTTTGGGGATGCCGTCAGTCTGCAACAAATAAGACAATCGCGCACCGTCCAAGATGCGCTTGATGCTGGCCATCTTCTTTCTATCCAAGACGGCAACCACGGGGAACGGCATCCAAAAGTTGCCGACTTCTCTGATGTTGGCACGCCTTTCATAATGGCGAATTGCTTTGGTAATGGTGAACTACACCTGGAAAAAGCCCATCGGTTGTCGGACTATTGGCTCGAATATCTAAGGAAAGGCTTCGCACAAGGACGTGATGTACTGCTGACCCACAAGGGAACCCTAGGAGAAACGGCGATTGTCGAAGCGACAACGAATACTCTTATCCTTTCACCACAAGTTACTTACTATAGGACAGGTGACGGCCTCTTGCCAGAGTATCTTCAGCTATTCTTTTGCACTTCGGCATTTCAAGCATTGCTTAAGAAGAGCGGAGACCAATCAACAAGGGCATATATCGGATTGAATAAGCAAAAAGAGTTACCAATTTTCGTTCCTCCCATATCAGAGCAAGAGGAACTCGTTAAACGGATTGAAAAACTGAGTCCTATCAACAAGACAGCGAATACGAGTAAAACGAACTTTGAGAAGATATTTGCCTCCCTCCAAAATCGCGCATTCAGAGGAGAGGTCTGAAATGCGGGGCGAGATCATCGGTGTATGGTCAGAGATGTGGAGAGAAGTCTGGTCCAAGCTGGCCAAACATCCAAACTTCGCTCCCCAGATTTTTTGTGATCTCTACGCAGAATATGTCGATGAACCGACTTCACCCAAAACTCCCCTCGAAGAAGGCGTGGAGCTTGATGATTATGGGGTTCTTCCTAAAGCTACATTGGATGCTTACAAGGCGGAGTTGGATAAGTACACCGAGCGTCTGCGAGCCCACAACGATGCCGCATCAATACCAGACATCGCTCGAAAGAGCTTGCAGACAGCGATCAAACGGCAATCAATCAAAGAGAGTGAGGCGATCGCCTTTCTCGAGGAAGCTCATGACATTATTGAAGCGTACGGCGAACCGAATCTCGTCCGAAAGTACTTCAGGTTAATTGAAGTCTTCATCGAGAAATACAGCCTTCGTTATGACCTTCGACGACCCTTTAGCCTGCACCCGACGCTTCCCGGCGTTTTCGCCCGATTGATCAGTGACCTACGGAAGACCACCGCACGCGATGCTCATCTGAATGGTTTGATGCACGAATTTGAGGATGCAATCCGCGACCTGAAGGCAGATCAATCAAGCACAAAAATCAAAACTTGCATTCACAAGCAGATGATCCTGCTTGAGGCCATAGCCGGTCGATGTGATGGCGTTACAGCCAGCACATTGGGAGACATGTGCAACCAGGTGAACACATGGCCACATGTGACAATCAAGGAAGCCATGAAAAAGCTCTATGGCTTCAGCTCAAACTATCCTGGCATTCGCCACGCCGGGAACCCGGCGAGCGCGTTGAGAGAAATCGAAATGCGAGATCTTGTAGCCGTATCGGTGATGCTTGCGGGTTTTGCCCCGTATCTCGACAACGGACTCAACTCCGAGACCATCTATCGAGGAGGCGGATGATGACCCAGTTCGCATTTCTCAAAGCTGAATTCGCGAATGTCTTCGCACATGCAAAGAAAGCGGAGGACCTCTCACTCTCGGACCCGCGTGGTGCTTGTTTCTATGCCCGTTTAGCTTTGGAAACCGCCATCACATGGATGTACGGCGCGGACAAAGCCCTTCGCGAACCCTATCAAGACACACTGTCTGCACTGATCCACGAGCCGACCTTCCGAAAACTCGTCGGCAGCGCGTTGGTCACCAAAGCCAAGATTATCAAAGACCTGGGCAATCGCGCCGTTCACGACACCCGCGCAGTATCGGAGAAGAGCGCCACGACGGCCTTACGCGAACTCTTCCATTTTTCCTATTGGTTTGCTCGAACCTACGCGCGGGGCGAGCAACCGTTACCAGGTATCCAGTTCGATCCTGGGAAGCTTGAGCGCACGCTGACGATCAAAGTCAGCACCGCGCAGCAGATCAAAAAGGCGAGTGATGAAGCCGAAGCGCGCGCCAAGGAACTCGAGCGCGAGAAGAACGAGCGGCTCAAGAGCGAGAGCGAACGGGAAAAACTCGAAACGGAAATCAAGCGGCTACAAGACGCGATCGCTGCCACGAAGAAAGAAAACGCGGCTGCGCCGGATACGCACGATTATAACGAAGCACAAACACGCGACGCTTTCATCGATCTTCTCTTGCACGAAGCTGGTTGGCCGCTCGATCAGGAACGGGATCGCGAGTTCCCCGTCACCGGCATGCCCAACAACACAGGCGAGGGTTTTGTCGACTACGTTTTGTGGGGTGACGATGGGAAACCGCTTGCAGTGGTTGAAGCCAAGCGAACGCGGCGTGATGCCCAAGTCGGTCAGCAACAAGCCAAGCTCTATGCGGATTGCCTGGAGAAAAAATTCGGCCAGCGTCCACTAATCTTTTACACAAACGGCTACGATCATTGGTTCTGGGATGACAGTTCATATCCACCGCGCAGCGTTCAGGGTTTCCTCAAAAAATCTGAGATGCAGCTCCTGATCCAACGCCGGACCACGCAAAAGCCGCTGGGACAAGTCGATATCGATACGGAGATCGCTGGCCGATATTACCAAACCCGTGCGATCGGACGTATCTGCGAGTCCTTTGAGAAGGACCACCTTCGCAAAGCCCTTTTGGTCATGGCGACGGGCTCCGGCAAAACGCGGACTGTCATTGCTTTGACTGACCTGCTCATGCGAGCGAATTGGGTGAAACGCGTGCTTTTCCTGGCGGACAGGATTGCTCTCGTGAAGCAAGCCCACAACGCATTTAAGGCGCACCTTCCGTCAGCTCCGAGCGCCAACCTGCTTGAAAAGCACGATCCCAAAAAGAACGATCACAATGGCGCGCGCGTTTGCCTGTCGACCTACCCGACTATGATGGGTCTCATTAACGAGATGGAGGCCGGCGCGCGGCGGTTTGGACCCGGACATTTCGATCTGATCGTCATCGATGAAGCACACCGTTCGGTCTACCGGAAATACCGAGCAATCTTTGACTATTTCGATAGTTTGCTCGTTGGATTGACCGCGACACCGCGAGACGAGATTGACCGTGATACTTACTCACTCTTCGAGTTGGAGCGGGGTGTTCCAACCGATGCTTACGACCTCGAAGAGGCTGTAGCAGACCAATATCTCGTGCCGCCCGAGACGGTTTCTGTGTCTCTTAAATTTCAGCGTGATGGCATCAAATATTCCGATTTATCCGATGAAGACAAAGAAAGGTGGGATGCGCTTGAATGGTCTGACGAGAGCATCGTGCCACCACCCGAAGTAGAAGCTGGCGCAATTAACAAATGGCTTTTTAACTCTGACACTGTCGACAAAGCGCTCAGATATCTCATGACGCATGGACTGCACGTCGAAGAAGGAGACAAGCTCGGCAAGACGATAATTTTTGCAAAGAACAGTGATCACGCCGAATACATATACGAGCGTTTCAGCATCAATTATCCGCATTTAAAGGGACATTTCGCGCGGGTTATCGACTACCGAATAGCTTATGCGCAGAGCTTGATTGACGAGTTTTCTGATCCGAAAAAAGATCTGCAAATAGCGATTTCAGTCGACATGCTGGACACCGGTATCGACGTTCCTGAAGTCGTTAATTTACTTTTCTTCAAAATCGTCCGCTCGAAAACCAAGTTCTGGCAAATGATCGGACGTGGAACGAGGCTCTGCCCCAATCTGTTCGGGCCAGGACGCGACAAAGAAGTCTTTCGGGTCTTCGACTTTTGTCAAAATTTTGAGTTTTTCAGCCAGAATCCGACAGTGTCAGACGGTTCTTTACCGCAATCACTATCCGCGAAAATCTTCATTGCACGGGTTGATTTGGTTATGAAGATCGATGTTCCGTCCGTGGATGAATTCCCCGATGGGTTTTCAGATGGGGCGGGGGACGCTGCGCCCTTGTTTGTCCTGCGCAACGAGACGCGTAACCGGTTGCTTGACGAAGTGCAGGGCATGAGTCTTGAAAACTTTGTCGTCAGACCTCATCGTCGTTCAGTCGAGAAATTTCAGGCAGAAGGAGCATGGTCGAGTCTGTCCCAGGAGGATAGGGAAGAACTTGAGGATCATGTCGCCGGGCTTCCAAGCGCCATTCCGGATGATGAATTAGAAGCAAAACAATTCGATTATCTCATTTTGCAGACTCAGCTTGCACTCTTGACGAACGATGCCTCTCTAACACGGCTGCAAGAGCGAATTCTGGCAATATCGGCGGCTTTGGAGGCACTCCAGAATATTCCCATGGTTGCAGCGGAACTGGCAACAATATTGGAAATTCAAACAGCTGAATTTTGGGAGGGCGTTACCCTTCCAATGTTGGAAAACATTCGCAAACGCCTCAGAAAATTAGTCAAGCTCATCCCCGTTTCATCTCAAAAACTTGTCTATACCGATTTTGAAGATGAAATCAGCTTGGGGTCCGCAGTTACTCTGCCCAACATCGGTATCGGAACCAATAAACAAACATTCCTGTCAAAAGTCCGGCATTTTCTAAAAATGCACGAGGATCACATTACGCTTCAGAAATTGAAGCGGAATGAGCAGCTTACCAAGAGTGACATCGAAGAACTGGAACGCATCTTCCGCGAAGAGGCAGAGGCCGATGATGACGACTTTAGCATCGTCCAGAAGCAAGGGGGGCTGGGTCTTTTTATTCGATCCCTGGTTGGTCTTGATCGTGGAGCAGCTGTCAGCGCATTCGACGCGTTTATAGATGGCAAATCGCTAAGGCCAAATCAGATTGAATTCATAGATTTGATCATAAAACACTTAACGGAACGCGGAACGATTGACCCTCGGTTACTGTACGAGAGTCCGTTTACCGATATTGATGATCAAGGTGTGAGCGGTGTGTTCGCTGGGGCAGAGGTAAGGCACCTCGTCGAGATAATAGACGATGTTAAACATCGCGCGACTGGATGAACACCCCCGCATCCAAACCCACCAAACTCGCCGCGGTCTCGCCCGGATTCTCATCCAGATACGCGCCCACAATGTGATAGCCGAGGGAATAGCCGAGCCATCTCGGGTGAGCGCCGGTGCCATAAAACCAAGCGGCGTGGTCATAGT
This sequence comes from Pseudomonadota bacterium, assembly GCA_039181265.1. GTDB lineage: Bacteria > Pseudomonadota > Alphaproteobacteria > Rhizobiales > JACESI01 > JBCDCU01. The sequence continues at coordinate 9,572 of JBCDCU010000008.1, forward strand.
CTGAAGCATCCCACTTCAAGCGGGCGTCATCCATAAAGGGGGCGAGGGTTTCAGCGGGGAGCGCTTCCCATGGCTCCGGCGGATTATCGTAAAGTTCCCGCACGAAATGCCCGGCTAATCCTTCCAGCACGAGTGCTTTGCCCAAGGTTCCGCCATACCGCTTCTGACGAAAGCGCAGTGCATGGTGAAGCTCATGGGCGATGATACGCTCCAGAGGTTCGCCGAGATTATCTTTGAGGTTTTCGTTTCTCGGATCGATCTGAAGATGGATCAGGCTACCGTGGAGCGTATAGCCGGTGAAACCGCGCTCCGGGATCACGCGGTCATAAAGCGCTTGGACGACGAGATCGAGCGCGACCGGCTCCGTCACCCGCGCCGCTTTCTTCTGGACTGTCTCGATCGCACGCCCGACGGGTTTGATAAGACCGTTGAGATCGCCCGTCGCATTCGCGTAATGGACGGTCCAAGTGCTGCGACCGGCCTTTCGTCTCCAAAGCATAATGCGTGTCCCTTTTCGTCCCGTCCTTCATAGCACGGGGAGACTTAGTTCTGGGCACCGACTCCCATTTGTATTCTGCGGCTGGGGATGCCGGGGAGGGAGTTTGTTCGTCTGCCTTTGTGCCGCGCGGATGGGTCTCCTGGGCCCCGGGTCAGGCCCGGGGAACGAGGTGGATAGGGTGCGCCTTACAGAAGGACCCGAGCGGGCCGCGCATTTTCACTGGATCCCGAGTCCCCTTAGTATTCTGGGCCCGGGAATGCCGAGGAGGGAGCCATCGTACAACGCCCATTGTTCCGTTGGGATAGTTTCCCTGGGCCCCGGTTCAAGCCCGGGACAGGCGCTGCCCGGGGAACGAAGTGGATAGGGTGCGCCTTCCATAAAAATCGCGCGGGCCGCGCATTTGGACTGGATCCCGGCCCCCCTTTGTATTCTGGGCCCGGGAATGCTGGGGCCTTATCCGTCGCGCCGGAAACTTTGCGACTATCTGGAAGGCCGCGAGGACTGATCTACCGTCACCCCACTGAAGGATTGTGCCTGTCCCGAGGGTGGGTGCGAATGCGCCCGCGCCCATAAAACAAGAGGGGCGGGGCGGGACGGGCGCAATCCGATGCTTGCGCACCGGATGGAGAGACAAAATGCTCAACCTTGTTCCCGGCCGGCCGCTCCCCGTCAGTAACTGGGGCCGGGAAGGCCGGGGAGGGAGTGTTCGTCTGGTTTTCTCTATGCCGGGTGGAGGGCTCTCCTGGGCCCCGGGTCAAGCCCGGGGAACGGTACTGAAATATCTCCAATCATATAGCCCTCCCATTTTTGGTATCCGCTTAAACCGGACACTCAAAGCGCGAAGGCTCACAAACCCCCGTCACTCAGCCCACTAAACAACACCCGCAGCCACCAAGAAAACCATCACTCCGCCGACCAATCAGAAAGCAAACCCCTAAACTCAACAGTCGAATGCCGTTAATTCTGTTCATTAAACATGAAACATAAAGGCCGTTTCTTGAGCGCCCCGCCGCATGGTAAAGAAAATCATAACAAATTGAATTCCAGGCGGGGAATTGATCATGATGTTCGTTGAATTTGTCATCAGCGCTTCAATATTGGCAGCTTTTTTATTGGCGAAATCGCCGAGCCCAAGCGCGCCCTGCAGATCCTCCAATTAAAACCCCAAATTGAACGGATTGATTGACATGCTTTCCCTCAGATCCTTTTGCAATCTCGCCACTGTCGCCGGACTGGCCGCAATCACCGCAGCCTGTTCCAACGGCAATGCGGTCCCGAACGAAGATCCGCAGGCTTTTGTGAAAGAGGGGCGGCAGGGCTACCGGGTCTTCCATAATGTTGCAATCGGTCCAAATGACCGCGGCCATTGGGTTTCGAGCCTGACGCGCAATTATCAGCCGCTCGTGAATGAAGAGGGGCGCCATGCAATGCAGGATGCGCGTCTCTCGGTGGGATCTATTGACGAGTTTCCGGCCTGCCAGGATATCGGCGGCATGGTTCCTGGAACCGCCGTGCATCACGTCCACGCCGAAGAGGTAAAGCGCGAGAGCAGGCTTTATATGATCCCGCACGATTTCGTCGAGGGGGAGGTCTGGCGCCTCAAAGCGCATTATGAGGAAGAGGGAACCTTCCCCGAAATCACAACCGACGTCGATGCGCATCATTATGATATCGCCGATGTCTTCGTGAACGGCATCGACGAGCCGGTTCACCTCATTCTCACAACGCAGCGCCCAGTAGTCTGGAACATTCAGGCAGCCCCCGGCGTTACGATTTCCAATATTTCGATCATTTCATCGAAGGCGACGGCGGTCGTGAATGCGCCGGAGACCACAACCATCAAGGCGCTCACGGAATATACGTCCCGCTGCGGCCTCGTTCCCGCCCGCAAGCCCGCCAAACACTGGCAGGCGGTCCAACAAAAGGCTGCAAGCGATAGCAATTTCGAGTTCGTGGAAGAGGCCAAAACAGCCTTCTACATCTTTGACGCCTTCTTCTTCCGTAACTTCGACCAGAGTGCGGCTGAAGGAACGGTCGGCGCTGAGGAGGGACGGTTTTTCCTGGTCGGCACGCCGCCTTCAAAGGGTGAGCGTCCGGATTATCGCTCCATTGCCGGAAGCACGATCAAGACGTCAGCGGCCGGTTATGTCTTCCTCGGATCAAAGCGCGATTATCAGGCCGTTGTGAAGACGGCTATGGTAAAGCGCGCTGAAAAAGCAATGGGCCGCAAGATCGACCTGAAACCTGCGACCCTTGCCGCGAAATCCGGTCCGGGCGCGTCTTAAGGCGACCCTTCCGTTAGGCTCCGGAATAAGGGGGAACTCCCCCCGTTTATCACCCGTCCGCCAGATGCGCAGGGCTTCGGCTTTCCTCCACCACATAGCGTGGGATCCAGGTCGATTTTTTGCCGATCTTATCGCCATGGTCGGAAAGCCAGGTTTCTGCGCTCTTCACGCCGACATTGAAGAGATAATCGAGAAAATCCGGCGACGCATTCATCTTCGTCGATAAATTGAGGCTTTGCATTTCGTCTTCATTGGCGATCCGGTGAAGCCTGCCGTTGCGATAGGCGTCACGGTCGAGATCCTCGCTTTCAATCAATTGATGGAGGAATCCGAGTGAACGAAGCTCATTGATGAGGCTGCCGTTGAAGATGATCTCGTTCAATCGGTTTTCGATATCGTTTCTGGAGCGCGGAAGCGTCTTCCGTATGAACGGGTTGATCTGAACGAGGATCGTATCGAGCGTCGGCGTCTCGTCGATTAACGGAAAGAGCGGCGGATTACCCATATAGCCGCCATCCCAGAATGCTTCGCCGTCAATCTCGACCGCCTGATAAACGGTTGGAAGACAGGCCGACGCAAGCGTCGTTTCAATCGTGATCTCGGGCTGGCGGAAGAGTTTGAGGCGCCCGGTGCGCACATTGGTTGCCGACTGGAAGAATTTCGGCGCGCCTTTTTTGTTGATCAGCTCGAAATCAAAAGTCTCGCGCAGGATCTGCCTCAGCGGATTGATATCGAGCGGATTGGCATAATAAGGCGAGAAGAACTGGCCAATGGCATCGGCCCATTCGTAAAGCGGCGAGCGGTCAAGGCGCCAGCCTTGAAGCATCCGGTCAATCGGGGTGCGCTGAACGGGGCTGAAGGCGGCAGCCTTTGCAACCCGCTCCCAGAAAACCGCCATCAGATCCTGCGCGCGGGCCGGGCTTCCCTCGGAAAGACCCTGAACGAGGGCAACGCCATTCATGGCGCCCGCACTCGTGCCGCTCACCCCGGTGATCGCGATATCGGGTTCGTCCAAAAGCCGGTGGAGCACCCCCCATGTAAAGGCGCCGTGGGCGCCGCCGCCTTGCAGTGCAACATCAATGGTCCTGGCTTCCATAATCTGCATCCTCCGGCTTGTGTGGTCTGGCTTTGCCCATCACCAATGTGTCTGTTTTACTGTGAGAATTTCCGGTTTTGTCTAATGACAGCGATGGTTCTTCCCGCCAATTTGACGTGAAACGCGGTGAAAGAGAAGGGGGGCAAATCAGTTCGGCGGGATGTGTCCGTATTGCGGCGCAATATGTCCGCTTCTTTCACGATTCACCGTGCCATACTCGCGGTGAAAAGCGGGCTCGTGCCTCCCCGTGAAAGGGAGGTCAGCCTTTCTTGCCGTACGCGCGCTCCATTCGGTCAACGGAGGAAACGATGTTCGGAATTCTGCTTTCTCTCATTCTTCTCATGTATCTTGCCTATCGCGGCGTCAGCGTGATTATCCTGGCGCCGGTGCTTGCCATTCTGGCCGTCGTCCTGAATTCCGGCGGGCCGATCCTCGGCACCTATACGCAGGTCTTTCTGCCCGCCCTCGGAGATTATCTCGTCCGCTTCTTTCCGCTGTTTTTGTTGGGCGCGATCTTCGGCAAGGTGATGCAGGATACGGGCTCGGCCGATACGATTGCGACCGGCATCATCAATCGGCTCGGCGCGGAACGTTCAGCCATTGCCGTCGTTGGCGCCTGTGCGGTCCTCACCTATGGCGGCGTCTCGCTTTTCGTTGTGGCCTTTGCGGTCTTTCCAGTGGCGGCCGCCATGTTCGCGCGCGCTGATATTCCAAAGCGCCTGATTCCGGCATCGATTGCGCTTGGTGCGTTTACCTTCACGATGACAGCGCTTCCCGGATCCCCACAGATCCAGAATGCCATTCCCGCACCCTATTTCGGGACGGACAGTTTCGCAGCCCCGGTCGCAGGCATAATGGCCGCGATCATCATTGCCGCGTTCGGGCTCTGGTGGATCCGCTTTCGCTTGAACCGCGCCGTGGCAAATGGCGAGGGCTACGGCGAAGAGGATGAATTCATCAACCCACAGGAAGACTTGGCGCCCGATGAGACGGACCGGCCGAGCGCGCTTGTCGCCTTTCTGCCGATTGTCATTGTCATTTCGGTGAACCTCCTCACATCGCGCGTTCTTCTTCCGCTCGTCGACACGGCCTATTTGGCCGAGGACCTTTACGGCAACGCCTCGCTCGATGATGTGCGCGGGATCTGGTCTTTGATCGTCGGTCTTGTGCTTGCGATAGGAGCAGCGGCGGCACTGAATTACCGACGGCTTGAAAGCGTCAATGAGACCTTGAAGAACGGGGTCGGCGCATCGTTTCTGCCGATCTTTAATACGTCGAGCGAAGTTGGATACGGTACCGTCATTGCCTCTCTTGCAGCCTTCGTGCTGCTGCGCGACATGGTGGTCGACATCGCACCGGGCCAGCCGCTGATCTCAGAGGCAATTGCGGTCAATATTCTCGCCGGCGTGACAGGGTCCGCCTCGGGCGGGATGAGCATTGCTCTCGAAGCGCTCGGCGACCAATATCTGGAAATGGCGATTGAGAACAATGTCTCGCCGGAACTCCTTCACCGGGTTGCAGCACTTTCCTCCGGCGGGTTCGATGTTCTGCCGCACAATGGCGCAGTGATCACGCTTCTTGCGATCACGGGCCTCACGCACCAGAAGAGCTATTTCGATATTTTCATGGTGGCTGTGATCGGCCCGCTTCTGGGTCTTGGTGCGGTGCTTCTTTTATCGGTCGTTGCCCCTTAAGCAAGCGGTCCTTTTGGGCTGGGCTAAGCTCAGGAGGATTGCGCTGGTCGCGCCTCGCCAGAAAGGTGTGGCCATATTCATGCTTTGAAAATGTGCCCGCGCCGGGCAGGATGATTGGGTGAAAGCCCCCCGTTTCATGGGCGGGCCGATCGTCCGGCAGGCCGGGGGATGATTTCCCGGGACCCTCAAGGATCAAACAGGGAGGGAATGAGCATGATTGAAGCGGCACTTCGCGAAGATTTCATCATCAAAGACGAGGAGGCGCTCCGCTCCCATTTCCCCGCGCGCCATCCGCTCGCCGTTCAAAAATCCCGGCCCACATTGGATAAACATTCAATCGCCTTCATTGAGCGCTCGCCGTTCCTCTGTCTTGGCACCCAGACCAAAGAGGGGCAGGGCGATGTGAGCCCAAGGGGCGATCCGCCGGGCTTCGTTAAAATCCTCGATGAGAAAACCTTGCTCATCCCGGATCGGCCCGGCAACAACCGCCTCGATACGCTCTCCAATATTCTCAACAATCCAAGCGTCGGACTGTTGTTTCTGATCCCGGGTCTGGACGACACGATGCGGGTGAACGGCAAAGCGCAGATCACCACCGACCCGGAACTCTTGGCACCGCTTGCCATCAAGGGCCGCACGCCGACAGTTGCCATTCTGGTGACGGTCGAAGAGGTCTTCATCCATTGCGCGAAAGCCTTCCGCCGCTCGAAACTCTGGGATCCGGCCTCGCATCAGGAGCGCGGCACGCTTCCGTCGATCGCCCAGATCATCCTCGATCAAACGGCGCAGATGCCCGAGGATCCGAAGGAGATGGCAAAGATCGATGCGGATCTCGAAGAGGAATACAAAAAGACGCTGTATTGAGTGGTGTGGGGAGTGGTGCGAGCGCGTTGTATCGGTTTCTTTCCTGCCGAACGTGCCACACAAAAATCAAAAGACGCAAAGCCCCACATACCTTCAACGTCTCCCCGGGCTCCGACCCGGGGTCCAGAAATTATTTGAGTTGTTCTCGAGTTTTCAATTGAGAATGATGGTTAGCGGGAAGATCAAGCGCCCGTCTTTTATCAAAGCGCGCTGATGGTTAGCACTGGATCCCGGGTCAAGCCCGGGAAAAAAATGGATCGAGAGTGCGTGTACCAGCGATATCCAGGGAGCTGAGGAACTGATTTATTCGCCTCAATAGAAGGATCGCGCTCGTCTCGAGGGAGGGCGTTAGCGCCCGACCCCAAGAACTGAAAGAGCGGGCGGGACGGGCGCAATCCGATGCTTGCGCAACGGATAAGGAGGCAGTTTACACCTTACGTGAACACCTTCACCTGCGTTGACGCGAAACCGTTCCTCTAGGTCGCTGGGCCCCGGGTCCAGCCCGGGGAACAGATGGAGATATCCCGCTTCTGCAGAACGACTCGAAGGGTTTCACTTTTCCATACCGACCCGATCTTCGCACTTTCGGGGTGAGGGCGTGACTCAAAACCGGCTACCGTGCCAGATGGCACAGGCGTTCGCCGGGCGCTGGGCCCAGTGCATGTTTCGGATAGCGCTCGAGCATGAAATAGGAGCACTTTTTGTGCCCGTCGCATTCCCGTTTACATATTTCATAGGGAGACAATTCCGTCGGTAATGAGGCTCTTTGCCCCTCGATCCGGTGAAAGGGATCCACCCCCTCCATCAAAGAGAATTGCGTATGGATTTCCCTCCACCCACTGCGCAAACAATCGTCCTTGCTCCCGATAACCGTACCGTCGCGGGCGCAGCAGATTGCATAGTCGGTGAAAAAGACCGCGTACCGATCATAGGCGAAATAGAGGTTCGCGCCGAGGGATAGCGCAAGCAGCAAAAGAAGTATTTTCATACTATACCAGATGGGAATGGGCCGCTTTCATTGCCCGTCCGGTGCCCCTAATCCGGATCACCTTGGAACGGCAATCAAACGCAAAGTGTCGTGTCCGTTTTCCTCCGTCATCACGCTCAAGCGGATGCTGTGGCTCTCGGTCAGCCATTGCAGCCCTGAGCCCTTCATCCTCTTACCTTCGCTACTGACAAACTTGTCGACCTCTAAAATGACTGCCAGAAGATACTCATCCGACGGGTTGTAATGCGACCGGATATTAAGCGTCGTGATGACGCCCTTTTTCGGTGAGAGCAGGTCTGACGCCATGATGGCAGGTGTGAGAAGACCGGCCTCGCGCATCATAAAGGTAACACCCTGGGGTTTTCCGTCGTGATAGGGGATGAAATCAAGTGTCGGGAGCTTCTCGAGATCCTCACCCAGAATTCCAAGCATCAGACCCCAAAGCTCGAATTTGTGAAGCCGGTGATCGTTCGCATCTTCCTTAAAGGCCGTTTTGAAAGCGCCGCGCCGCATTTCATTGAAGGTGTTGGCGATACACGCCTTTTGCGTCGGTGAAAGCGCGTCCGGCTGTGTGGCACTGACAAGGCCGTCGGCGTGGCGTCCTACCCCGGGCATCTTATCCTTCCCCATACGGTAGGGTTGATCAACCGGCTTCTGGCGCGGCAGGGGATAATCCGCAACAAGCGGACATTTACTCAAGATCCATTCATCGAGATAGGGAAGAAGGCCTGTGAAATGAGTTTTAATCGTATCACGCGTAAGCACCGCAAGATCGTCGCTTGGTGTTCGGTTGACGATGTCCTGCACGCTGTGGGGAACATCCATCTCGTTCATGTAGTCGGTCGCTTCCGCTTGCAGGAGGGCGAAAGCTTTCTCCGCCTGTTCAGGTGAAAGACCGGCAAAAAACTTGGAACTATAGCGTGCCCGATGGACGGCAAGATAATCGCCATAGCGAGCAACACCACCGAGATAGATCAGGAAACACGCACTGGCACAGATGCAGTTCGCGGCGTCTTCCGGCTTCACATTGTCCTCGCAAGAAGGGTTTCCATTCTCATCCTGAGAGGGAACGATCGTGACAAGCTTGAGTTCTCGGATCATACGCCCGAGCATGATGCCTTCGGTAAAATCTCCGCCGTTTGAGAAAAGATAGACCGATTGCAAACGGCCTTGGCTGCGCCAGGCGATCTCGGCAAACCTGTCGGAATCCCCCTCGGCAATGTCACCTTCGATAATGATGTGAACCGTAGATCCGAAGCCGGTTTGATAATAGGTGATATTGGCCGCCTTTGCCTGATTGGGCCCCGCCACAAGGAAGCCGGTGAGGGTCAGCGCTGCGAACAGGGCGAAGAGGCGAGATGCACAAAAAGCTCTAAAAAACAGTCCGGACATAGCGCGCCCCTATCATCAAACAAATACACTTTGAGATATATTCGGTGAGTGTCTAAAAGCGTTTGATGGGCGTCAACTTAAGGTTTTTGCCGGGCGGAAAGCCAAACCTGCGGCACCCGGCAGAAAATTTGCGCGTTTATCGTAATGAGGCCGGAACGACCCGCCCGTTAACACGCGTCTCGTACGGCCTGCCGTTTAATTCTATTTGTTAAACATAAAGACCAAATGACATTTATTCCTGACTTCATGCCGTGGTAGAAAAACCCATAGTCAATTGAATTTCATATCGGGGTATTATCATGAAGTTGCTTGGCGCACTTATTGGGCTTATTTCATTAACCGCAATTACATTAACAGCAGGTCCGTCTATACTGGCCTCGACCCACTCTACTTTTTGTGAAGACAATAAAGTCACGCACGATTGCGTCATGATGGAAAGTGCGGCCGGCAATATCCTTTATCTCCAGGGTGATTTCGACGGCGCGCGTGAATGGTACAAAAAACGCGCTGAAGCGGGCGATGCAGAGCGCATGTTCCATGTCGGGCTCACTTATCTTGAAGAAGTCCAGGTGATCCGCAAGAGCGTTATGTCGCCTGAGACGCGCGACGATCCCTGGAAGCAGGAATTCCGTCTCTCGATGCAGGACATGGAAAGTTTCGGCGGTATGGCGAACGTCACGCCGAGTCTTCCTTACGACAAGCAAAGACTGGCGCTGCAAAAATCGAAAGAGTCAAGCAGATGGTTCATGAAGGCCATGAAAAACGGATATCAGCTCTCGCGCTCAGAGATCATCAATCTTGAGACGATGTATGTGATCCTGCCACCGAACATGCAAAAGCCCGGAAAAACGGCCTGGCGGGCTGCTTATCTGGAACCCACTCCAGCGGAGGCATTGGGCCTTAATCGCCCGGTCCGGTAAAGCGGCCGTCCGTTTTCATCAAAAAACCTTTACCCAGAATCCTTTCAGCAAGGAGACCGACATGGTTTCTATGAGATCCTTTATGAAGGCAGCCCTTCTTGCAGCCACTGCTGCTCTTGTTGCCGCCTGTTCCGACAGCAATGCCATTCCTGCCGACGATCCGCAGATGCATGTGAGGGAAGGGGGAGAGGGGTACCGGCTCCGCCGTGACGTTGCAATCGGCCCACATAACCTCGTTCATTGGGTTCAAAGCCTGACGCGCGATTTCGAACGGCTATCGATGAGTGGCACAGATCTCGAGGCGGGTACGATTGAAGAGTTTCCGTCCTGCAAGACCCTCAACGTCGATCTTGCGGGAAAGGCGGTTCATCATGTTCATGCTGAACAGGTGCTCCGCGAGACCACGCTTTATATGATCCCGCACCAATTCATCGAGTTTCAGGCAAAACGCCTTAAAAATCGCTATGGTCGTGCGGGTGAGTTCCCGTCTATCAACAGCGATACGGATGGCCATCGATATGATGTCGCCGATGTCTTCATAAACGGCATTCACCAACCCATTCACCTGGTCCTTTCAACCCGCCGGCCGGTGATCTGGAACATCCAAGCGGCCCCCAATGTCACGATTTCCGATATCACGATCCTGACCACTAAGGCCGCGGCCATTGTCAATGCCCCCGAGGGTGCAAACGTTCGGGCGCTTTCCGAATATGCATCCCATTGCGGATTGGTGCCTGGCCGTCAGCCTGCACAGCACTGGAAAAACGTTCAACGCGCATCGAGGAGCAAAGGGGCAGAGCACTTGGTGGAGGAGGCTTACAAGACCTTTTATCCTTTTGATGCCTTCTTTTACCGGAACTTCGATCAAGGCAGTGAGGAGGGCACGATCGGCTCTCATCTGGGCGCCTATTTCCTGGTCGGCACACGGCCAGAGCCCGATGACCGGCCCGATTACATGCCGGTTTCAGGAAACACGATCAAAACGTCCCGAGCGGCTTATACATTCTTTGGATCCGAGAGGGACTACGTCAAAGTTTTGCGTGATGCCGTCGCGAAGCGCGCAGAAGCGATGATGGGGCGCACAATCGACATTGATCGGGAAAACATCAGGGTCAAGACGACCCCGGGCGCCTTTTAGACAACGCACTAAAGCCGGTCCGAATCCCATATTTCGGGCCGTTGCACACATCTGTTCTCGCGGCGTCCGGGCCGATAACCCGGATCCATTTCCCCGGCTCCACACGTTTTTTCATAAAAAAATACACCCCCCGCGTAGGGGGCTTTTGTTTTCTCCGTATCAGCCCATGAGACCAAACGACAAACGGCCTCATTGGACACCCCTTAGCTGGAGAAACGGACAATGCCGAAATTACTCGATCTGTCGATTGCCAAGGAAAAAGCCCGCGCCAAGGAAAAGGCGCTGCAGCTCGTGAAAGCCCGCCGCCGGGCTTCGCGGCCAGGATTGACACTCATTCACACCGGACGTGACGGCGTCACGAAAGACGCGTCGGATATCAAAACGCCGCTTCCAAGGAACCGGGCGCTCACCACCTTGAAGACGACGCCGATCGCAGCCCTCGCGCTCGTTCTGGTCGCAAGCTTTTCAGCACCCGCATCGGCCCAGCCCTTCGGTTTGTCGCGGGCAGATAGCAATGGAGACGGCGCTGTCACCCGGGCTGAAGCGGTTGAAGCCAGAAAGAAGATGTTCGACCGGATGGATCGCAACGATGACGGTCAGATCTCTCAAAAGGAACAGGAGCGCGTCAAAAAGCGGATCGCGTTTCTCGCCCGCTTCGTTGAGAACGCGGTCGCCTTCCGCGTTGAAGACATGGATACCAACGGCGACGGGCTCGTCAGCGAAGATGAATTCATGGCCCGCATTCCAATGTTCGATCTTGCCGACCGCAACGAAGACGGTGTCGTGACGAGCGAGGAAATCGAAACCGTGCGCGCTGCCCTTGGCGCTGATCAGGAATAGGGGCGGGCCATGAAAACGGCACTGAGAACATCGATCACGAAAGACATGAGCCATATCCGCCCGATTGCGCTCCTCTCAGCCCTTCATCTCGGCGTCACGCTTCTTGCCGCAGGCTTCACGGTGAAAGCGTATGCCGGAGAGGCTGGTGCCGGGGATGTGACGAAAGCTGCCCCGATAAACGGCTCCGTCACCATGTCCCACAACCCCGGTACCAGCCCGTCTGTGATCGGCAGCGGGTCGGAAGGGATCGTCACGACCGGCACGGTTGAATGCGGCGGCACCATCATCATCGCCTGCGAGCGGCGCTATCATGTCGTCGGGCCGGACGGCTATTCCTATTCCGGCGAGCGGGCAAGCGTCTATGTGCCTTATCGCAGCGGCTCGGTCACGACGGTGACGGGACCGGACGGGAAATCCGTCGCGGGCAAACGCTCCGCGCACACGCCTAATCAGCTATACAGGGATTGAGAAGAGCGGCATCGGGAACACCGGGGAGTAGCTCCGGGGGCGAACCGGTCAGTCATCAGGATCGTGAGAGAACGCACACTCAGTGGCCGAGAAAAACGAACAAGAAGAGGCGGCCTGCCTGATGGCATTGATCGCGCGGGGCGAGCGTCAAGCGCTCGTCTCGCTGATGACGCTTTATCAGCGTCCGATGGTGAGTGTGGCAACGCGCTATCTCGGCCGTCAGGATGAGGCGGAAGAAGTCGTCCAGGATGTCTTCGTGCGCGTCTGGCAGAATGCGAGGCTCTATGACGAAAAACGCGCGAAGGTCACCACCTGGATCTACCGGATCAACGTAAACCTTTGCATTGACCGGAAGAGAAAGCGGGCCTTTCGCCAGTTCATCGGATTGGAAGAAATGACGACGGAGATTTCCGATCCGGTGCCGAATGCGGCAGACCACCATGAGAGCCGGGCACGGCTTAATGAGGTGAGGGCGGCCATCGATAAGCTACCGGATCGCCAGCGGATGGTGCTCCTCTTGAGTGCCGTGGCCGAGCTTGAGACCGCCGCGATTGCGGACGCCATGCGGATCAGCCGGGGGGCTGTCGAACAGCTTCTGGTCCGCGCACGGCGCAGCCTGAAAGCGATGACGGCGGAAGACATTTGAATGAAAACGGGGCAAAACAAGAAAAACGGATGAAACGACCATGACAAACAATAAGCCGGACGGGACGGAACAAGACGAGATCAATGCGCTTGTCCGCGCGGCAAGCGGTGTTGATGTCGATGAGGCGAAGCTCACACGCAATGTCCTGACAAAGATTGCGGTGGAGACGAATGGAAAATCTTCGGCATTCTACGGCGGCTTCCGGTCCTATTCGCCTGCGGCGGCCTGTGCCGGATTTGCAATGTTGATGCTTGGTGCCGGTTTCTTCGGCTATGTACTCGGCGACATCATGGGCTTTGCGGGCGATGATCAATTCCTGCTTCTCGCGCTGAGCGATCCGCATGGGCTCAATGACCCGTTCCTCGACCCCGTTTTTGAGAGGGTTGAATGAGTTTCGGACGGATTTTCAGATTTCTCTTTATCGTCGTTGCGTGCATCTCGCTTCTTGCCAATGCCGTGATGATCGGGATCGGTGTGCGGCTTGCCGATGCGGGTCTGATCGGTGGTGGTATCCTGCGGGACTTTGCCGACATTCCGCGCGAGACCCGCAAAGCGGTTTTCTCCGCGCTGCGGGATGACCGCTCCGAATTGCGCCAGCTTGCAGTTAAACTCCGCGAGGACAGAAAGGCGGTTTTGGAGATTGTGGCGAAGGAGGAGATCGACCCGGTCACTTTGAACGCTGCCATGGCGAAAGTCCGCGCCTCGACCCAACGCCTCCAGGAAGCAAGCCACAAGACGGTGATCCAATCGCTTACCGAGAAGGCGGCGGAGTAGGGGCGTCCGCTTGGATTGTTCCGTGCTGAGAGATTCCCTGGGCCCCGGCTTCCCGGAACAAGTCCGGGACAGGCCCGGGCTGGGGAACGGGTGGAGGGGTATCGGGATCTCAAAAGGCGCGAGCTCTGTGAACGCAAGTGCAATGAGATGTCAGTTGGACTCATGGTGTCTCGACTTTGTTCCCCGGGCTCCGACCCGGGGTCCAGAAGGATGTTCCCGCTAATCGGCAATTCGCCGCATAGCCCGGCTCCGTTGAAGCGCGCAGCGTGCTCATAACCAACGATACGACAGGTCCTTCCAGTCGGGGTTATCCTTTTCAATCAGGTTGAGCTTCCATTTGCGATGATACCGCTTTATTGCACGCTCCCGACGCATTGCATCCTGAGCCGTATCGAAACGCTCGGCGTGAACCAGAAGAGTGCAGCCATGTTTTGCCGGGAATGTTGCTCCTATTCCGAGCTTGTGCTCTTCAATGCGGCGGGACAATGCGTTTGTCATGCCGGTATAGAGTGTGCCATTGCGCTTGTTGGCGAGAATATAAACAAAGTAAGACATTGTGCTTGTTGATGATCTGGCCTGGGCCCCGGGTCGGAGCCCGGGGAACGCGTGGGAGTGTAACGGGTTAGTGGCAGATATCGTTTTGGTTGCGCCCAGTTTATATTCGAAGTTTCAGGCGCGACGGATGAAGCAGCTTCGTTCCCCGGCCTCCGAGCCGGGGCCCAGAAAAATGTTCCCGCTAATCGGAAATCCAGAGCACAGCCCGAGAGCGTAAGGGAAAAGCATCTCACTATTCAGCATCCGCTACCGCTGCTTACCTTCCCAATCCGGGTGCATCCATGGAACGGCATTCGACGGGGGAAGGGGATGCTTTCCTAAAATATGGTCCGACGCCTTCTCGCCGACCATGATGCTCGGACCGTTGAGATTGCCGTTGGTAATGCGCGGGAAGATGGAGCTGTCGGCAACCCTCAAACACTCCACCCCGATCACCCGGCATTCCGGATCGACGACGGCATAGGGCTCATCCACCCTCCCGATTTTCGCCGTGCCGCAAGGGTGATAGGCACTCTCGGCGTGCTCCCGCACGAAACCATCCAATTCCTCGTCGCTTTGAAGCGCTGCCCCCGGCTGGATCTCCTTGCCAGCATAGGGTTTGAACGCCTCCTGACCGAAAATCTCACGGGTCAGGCGAATGCAGGTTCTAAACTTAATCCAGTCTTCTTCCTTGCTCATATAATTGAAGACGATCTTCGGCGGATCGGCCGGATCAGCACTCCTCAGCGTCACTTCACCCCGAGACGGCGAGCGCATCGGACCCACATGGGCCTGAAAGCCATGTCCTTCGGCGGCCGCCTGACCGTCATAGCGGACCGCAATCGGCAGGAAGTGATATTGGATATCCGGGTAATCGACGCCTGCTTCTGAGCGAATGAACGCGGCGGATTCAAAATTGTTCGTTGCGCCCGGACCGGTCTTGGTGAAAAGCCAGCGCGCCCCGACCCAGGCTTTTCCGAGAAGGTTCCAGTATTTGAAGAGCGTGATCGGCTGAAGGCTCGCCATTTGAAGATAGATTTCAAGGTGATCCTGAAGGTTTTTGCCGACGCCTTTCCGGTCGGCGTGAACCGCAATCCCATGGTCGCCAAGATGCTCTGCCGGGCCGATGCCGGATAACATCAGGATTTTCGGCGTGTTGATGGAGGAGGCCGCGACAATCACTTCGCGCCGCGCCCGGATAACTTCAACAGCACCGTTGCGTTCAATCTCAACGCCGACAGCCCGACCATCTTCAATCACGACACGCCGCGCCAGCCCGCGCACAAGATCGCAGTTCGCACGGTTGAGTGAGGGTCTTAAATAAGCTTTCGCAGCCGACCAGCGCTCGCCCTTATAGACGGTCTGCTCCATCGGGCCGAAACCCTCCTGCTTCTCGCCGTTATAATCGCCCGTCACCTGATATCCGGCTTCTTCGCCCGCTTTGACGAAGGCCTCATAAAGCGGGTTTTCGCGGGTGCCGCGTGTCACATGCAACGGCCCATCGGTGCCCCGCCAGGAAGGATCACCGCCATGGCCGCCGCTATCCCAGGTTTCCATCCGTTTGAAATAGGGAAGGACATCGGCATAAGACCAGCCGGAAGCGCCGCTTTCCGCCCAATGGTTGAAGTCCTGCGCGTGGCCGCGCACATAGACCATGCCGTTGATCGAAGACGAGCCGCCGATCACCTTGCCGCGCGGGGTCGCAAGGCGGCGATTGCCGAGATGAGGCTCGGGTTCGGACTGATAGCCCCAATCATAGCGCTTCATGTTCATTGGATAGGAAAGCGCGCCCGGCATCTGAATAAGCGGGCCCATGTCGGTCCCCCCGAACTCAATCACAATGACGGAATTTTTCCCGTCTTCCGAGAGCCGATAGGCCATGGCGCAGCCGGCAGACCCGGCACCGATAATGACAAAATCTGCTTCCAAGATCCGGCCCCTAATATGCGCTGTCGACGGGCGTCATCGCCACATAAACCGATTTCATTTCGCTGTAGTGATCGATGGCGAGCTTTGAATTCTCGCGCCCGACGCCGGAGGATTTCGAGCCGCCAAAGGGTGCTTCAACCGGCGCGAGATTATAGGTATTGATCCAGCAGGTCCCGGCTTTGAGCGCAGCAACGACCCGGTGTGCGCGGGTGATATCCTGCGTGAACACACCTGCGGAAAGCCCGAATTCGGTGTCGTTGGCGCGTGCGATCACATCCTCCTCGTCGTCGAAATCAAGGACTGACATGACAGGCCCGAAGATCTCTTCGCGTGCGATTGTCATATCGTCTTGGACATCGGCAAAGACCGTCGGCTCAACGTAAAAACCGTTAAGCCCCGGAGCGCGTTTTCCGCCGGTCACAAGCCGCGCGCCTTCGCGCTCACCAATTGCGATATAGGAAAGCACCTTTTCTATCTGGGCTTCGCTCACAAGCGGGCCCATATGGGTCTCCTCATTGAGCGGATCGCCGAGCTTGATCGCCTCGGCGCGCTCCTTGAACCGGTCGAGAAACCGTTCCTTGATCGCCGATTGAACGAAGACACGGGTGCCGTTCGAACAGACCTGACCGCTCGAATACATGTTGGCGAGCATGGCGCCGCTGATCGCATTCTCGATCTCCGCGTCATCGAAAATGATGAGCGGCGATTTTCCGCCAAGCTCCATGGTGACGTGTTTGATGCCGGATGCCGCCGACGCATAGACCTTCTTTCCGGTCGGGACAGAGCCTGTGAGCGAGACTTTGGCAACGCGCGGATCGGAGACAAGCGCGCCTCCAACATCGCCGAAGCCCTGAATGACGTTATAGCAACCGGCGGGAAGCCCGGCCTCGACGAGGATTTCGGCTATCTTGAGGGCCGAGAGCGGCGTCGTCTCGGACGGTTTGAAAATCATGGCATTGCCGCAGGTGAGGGCTGGCGCACCCTTCCAGCAGGCAATCTGGGTCGGATAATTCCAGGCACCGATCCCGACGCAAAGCCCGAGCGGCTCGCGAGTCGTGTAAACAAAGTCTGCGCCGAGCGGGATGTGTTCGCCGGTAAGGCTTGCCGCAAGCCCGCCGAAATATTCAAGCGCATCGGCGCCGGACGTAGCGTCCGCGACAAGGGTTTCCTGCAAGGGCTTTCCGGTATCCATCGTCTCAAGGATCGAAAGATCGCGGTTGCGCTCACGAATGATGTCGGCGGCCCGGCGCAGAACGCGCCCGCGCTCGACGGGCAGGGTCTTTGCCCATTCCAATTGAGCGGCGAGGGCGGAGGCGATCGCATCATCGATGATATCGGGCGTTGCCGAGTAGAGCGTTGCGATCCGCTCGCCGGTGGCCGGATAGATGACGGGGATCTCGTCCCCGGTTTTATCTTCCACATAAACGCCATTGATAAAGTGGCTGGCCTTGGGTTGGGCGTCCATTATGCGGGGTCCTTCTGGTCTTTCGGCTCAAGCTGGCCGTGCAGGAAATCGATCACCATGGAAATGATATGCGCGCGCTCCGGCACGGGTTCTTTCAAAGCGTGGCGGATATAAAAACCGTCGATCATCGCGGCCATACCCTGCGCAATCGCTTCGGCACGGCTTTCATCGGTGAGTTTTTTCAGATCATGCATCAGGTTCGAATGAAGCCGGTGGGCATAGACCCTCAACAGCCTTTTATGTCCGCGCGCAGAGCATGGCGGACGCACAAA
>JBCDCU010000009.1:0-25869 GCA_039181265.1 Pseudomonadota bacterium
GTGACGGAGACCGGCGAAAACCTTCTGACATCACTGCGGTTCCTGTCCCGCGCGCTCGGATTGGAGATTGTTGCCGAAGGGGTCGAGACTGAGGAGCAGCTCGGTCTTTTGCAGCAGCTCTCCTACGACATGGTGCAGGGTTATCTTCTGTCGAAGCCGATTCCGGCGGAGGATCTTGCTGCGCTTCTTTCAGAAAAATCGGACTGGGCGGGTATCGTTCAGGCACAAAAGGCAGCTTAGCGCTGCTTTTGAAGCCAAGGATTTAGTCGGTCGCCGAGGAATAATCCCAAAGATCATCCGATGTGTGGAGGAGTGTTCCTTCATATTTCGGCAGATCATCCTCGATCTGGAGCCACGGCAGCTTGCTCTCGTAATTCACGTGGAAGGTCGGTTCGAAATCTGCCGGATCATCGAGAGAGGCAGCGTAAAGGTGCATGCCGCCCGGATAATGATCGGCTTCGAAACCCATTGGCGAGCCGCAGGTCGCGCAAAAATGCCGCTTAACACCTTTTGAGCTTTCAAGCGTTTTCGGCGCCGCACCGGTCCATTTGAAGTTGACAATCGGGACACCGAGCCAGGCAACAAGTGGGGCTGAACAATTACGGCGGCAATCATCGCAATGGCAGTAGCAGGCCCAGGTAATCGGCCCTTCAAATTCCCAATGTGTTGTACCGCACAGGCAGTGTCCACGCGTCGTCATTTTTTCGTGGCCTTTTTCCCCGGGGATAACGATTGCTCGGTCATACTTATCGTCTCGTGAATCTGGCCACCAGCTGCGCGACTTCTCTGTGTCTCAGTAACCTCTAATATCCTCGTAAGAAATCTTCCATAACCGTTCCAATCCGCTGAGGATCATAGAAATTAGGATAAGTGGAATGAAAGTCGAAAAGGTTATAATGCCGAGATACCATGAAATAGAATAGGATATTTGGGATACTTGGATGTATTTGCCGCGCGCCTCTAAATAGTAGGAACCGTCTTCGAAATACCCTGCGAAAGCGTCACCTCCAAGGATAGCAAAGCAAACGCAGAACATCATAAAACTGGGCATTGCAATGACGTACAAAACAAATGCGGCGTGAAACAATGCCTTGAAAATGTACAATCTTAACGCCGACAATGAGCGCTGGGTAAAGTCGTTTATCGCCATGCCGTATTGTATCACTGAATTCACCAAAACACGAAGACGACAGGTTGGATTGGGCACAGCCGTTCCGGCACGCTTACGAAAGCATAAAAGCCCCATCTTGCCGCGAAATCCGCTCTCCTGTAGTCGGGAGGAATGGCAAGCTTTTCGACGATCACCTCTATCCGCCGCGATCTTTCAACTCTCGGAATAACTGAGGGTGACGCCGTCTTTGTGCACGCTTCCATGAAGGCAATCGGAACAACGGTCGGTGGACCGAGGGTCATCATCGAAGCACTCATTGACGTGGTCGGACCAACGGGTCTAATCGCGATGCCGGGATTTTCGGGCGACGCGCTCTTTCCCGAGGACATCAACGTTGATGACCTAACAGACGAAGCAAGACGTGAGATTGAAGCGGCGGTTCCAGGATTTGATGCCGCGAAATCACCGACCTTTGAGATGGGAGCGATCGCGGAAATGTTTCGGACCTGGCCGGGTACGCTCCGCAGCGACCATCCCTCCATGTCCGTGTGCCTCAACGGCTTTGAATCCGAAGAGTACCGGGCGCCCCATTCGGTCGCCTGGGCAACGGGTGAGGCGACGCCCTTTGGAAAGCTCTATCATCGCCCGTCGACCAAAATCCTTATGATCGGGGTTGGGTGGAACCGCTGCACGGCACTTCACATGGCGGAGACTTTCGCGGAAAACCGACGCACCAAAATGGTGCGATATAAAGAGGCCGGATACGATGGCGTCTGGAAGGAAGCAATCGATGTGGCGGATGATCTAAGCCGTTTGTTTCCCTCAGTTGGTAGGGCGTTTGAAAAAGCAGGTGGCGTCGTCACCGGCTCAATCGGACAGGCGGAATGTCGCGTTGTTGACTTTAAGGAATGTGTTGATTTCGCCAGTCACTGGATCAACCGTGCGAACCTTGAAAGCGGAGACAGGCACTAGGCCCAGCCGGAATTGGACCGTCTAGGCGTCACTTATTGTCATGTGACGAAAGCGAGGGACCGTTTTCGCGCTCCGCCGATATCCGACACCACAGATGGCACATTACTTGCTGGTAGGGAGTGAAAGCGCTATTTGATTAAGAGCAAGGTCAGGGCAATCCGGAAAAGGCATTCTTGAGCGTCCAGCCGGTTCTTTCTCACGAATGCCACGGAAAGGCCGCTTGCAGCTACTACACGAGTAAAAGACTTATAAACTGAGATCGCGGATAAACGGGATATCCGGCTCTCTCAAACGGAGAATCGCTTGAGCGACAGAAACCGATCTTCTGAAATGGAAACCGCCACGTGCTGCGGCGGCGGCGCGGTGCTTGCGCGCGATCCAGGCGTATCGCCCGAGACGCTTCCGCCAGCGCCAGCGGTCGCCAAGACTGTCCCGTCCTGTTGCGAAAGCGCGGAAGTGGTTGCCGCCAAGCCGGTGTGGCGCCGGGTCGACTGGCTTCTATGGGGCTCCGGCAGCGTCATTATTCTCGCTTTTCTTGCCTCACCTTTCATTCCCCACGATGCACCGCTAAAGCTCGGCGTCTTCGCCCATGCCGTTGTCGACATGATGGCGATCATGTGGTGGGGGATCCTGATTGGCATGGTCGCAGTCGGCCTTATTGACAAAGTGCCGCGCGAATTCGTCATCGGTATCATTGGCCGAGACCAAGGCGCTAAAAGCTTAGTGAGGGCGGTGTTTGCTGGCGTTCTGCTGGATTTGTGTAGCCACGGCGTTTTGATGGTTGGCGCGAAACTTTATGAACGCGGCGCAAGTCTTGCACAGGTCTTTGCCTTCCTGATCGCATCGCCGTGGAATTCGCTGTCGCTCACAATCATCATCGGCCTTCTTATGGGCTGGGGTTGGCTCGCGGTGTTTCTTCTCGCTTCGCTTGTGATTGCCTTTACGACCGGCCTCATCGTCGAGGCGCTGGAGCGGGCAGGGCGGGTGAAACCCAACCCGAACCGTATCGACCTGCCGGAAGATTTCGACCTTGTCGGGGAAGCAAAGCGGGGGCTTAAGGCGCAACGGTATGATACGGCGTTCGTGAAAGATGTTGCCCGCCGGTCCGTCACCGCAAGCCGCATGGTGCTTCGCTGGCTCTTTTTCGGCGTTGTACTTGCAGCGCTCATTCAGGCTACAGTTCCAACCGAGGTTTTTGCGACCTGGTTCGGTGCAACGCTTCTGGGCCTTTTCACAACGCTAATCGCGGCAACAGTGATCGAGGTCTGTTCAGAAGGATCCGTCCCTATTGCATCGGATCTCATGGCGCGAGCCCAGGCGCCCGGCAATGCCTTCACGTTCCTGATGGCAGGCGTTGCAACCGACTACACCGAATTCATGATCCTGCGCGAAGTCACCGGCAGGATCAGGGCAGCGCTCCTCTTGCCGCTTCTCACGGTGCCGCAGATCCTGTTGATCGGCTGGATGATCAATCTCGCGTCCGCTGGATAATTGAGCGAACCTTCTTATCGAACTTCTTTGCTAAGATCTTGAAGGCTGCGGGCTGAAGAGAAGCAAAACGCCGAAAAGAGCCATTGTCGCGCCGGAAAGGCGCTGCATGACGGGCAACCTTTGGGCAGCGACGCGCGCCGCAAAGCGTCCGGCTGTCGCGTAGGCTAGGATCGCGATGGCCTCCAGCGCAAGAAACGAGGCTCCAAGAAGAGCGTAGCTTAGCCAGTAGGCGTCCTGTGATACAAACTGAGGGAAGAAGGCCGCGAAGATCAAGATGGCCTTGGGATTGCTGATCGCGACAGCCGCCTCTGACCGGAAAGCCGCGAACACTGAGTAGCCGGGATTGACCGGAGTCGGGAGCGCCATGCTTCCAGCGCTTCTCCAGAGCCTAATGCCAAGCCAGATGAGATAGAGGGCGCCGCAAACCTTCACAATATTGAAGAGCGTCGCCGATGCACTGAGCACGAGACCGAGGCCAAGTGCGCTTGCCGCTATCATCGGTATGAAGACAATCAGCCGCCCGAATGCTGCTTTCTGGGCGAAGAGAACGCCATGGCGTGCGCCATTATTCATCGCAAGCAGATTGTTTGGTCCGAATGCCAGATTGAGCGCAAAACACGCGGGAATGAAAAGCAGCCAGTCGATCATTAGAGCCCCCTCCCAGATCGATAGCGTTCTGCAGTGAGCGTTTCAAGTGGCCGTTCGAATGGATTACCAGGACCATGGCGGATGGTCGATGAGAGCGTTATGGTGGATCGGCGCAGTAGGTTGCATTGCGAAAGAAGAGGGGGAAGCTATGGCTGTCTTGAGCGAAGAGCAGGTTGCAACCTTTCGCCGCGATGGGGCCATCGTTGCTGAAAACGCCGTTTCTCCGGAAGAGCTTTCCGCGCTTCGATCAACCTTTGCAGACTGGGTCGAAGAGAGCCGCCAGCATGGCGCGCCTTATGGCACCATCTGCGATGGACGCCCACGGTTTGATCTCGACGATGACCACGCGTCGGATCATCCATCATTGAGGCGCGTCGCATCACCAACCGATGTTTCTGAGATCTATGCCACGGTCGCTTTTGATGGCGCCATGACGGATATGGCAGCCGATCTTCTCGGGCCGGACGTACCGGTTCATCACGCTAAGGTGAAATAAAAGCTGCCGCACACCAGGACGGATGTGAAATGGCACCAGGATTTTCCGTTCGATCCGCATTCGAACGACGACACACTGACAGCGCTTCTGTTCCTTGATGATGTGACGGCGGAAAACGGACCTTTGATGATTGCACCGGGATCCCATCGCGGACCGCTTCTTTCGCATTTTCAAAATGGGGTCTTCACCGGTGCGGTATCAGATGCGGCCGCTGCCGGATTTGAGGCCGAGGCCCTTCCTTGTACCGGCCCAGCGGGCTCTGTGTGTTTAATGCATAGCCGCGTTGCCCACGCATCGACCGCCAACCGGTCAGATGCTCCGCGCACCCTTTACATCGTGACTTACGCTGCTGCCGACGCGGCCCCCTTGTCACCCGTTGCTGTGCCAAGTCCCCACCAGGGACGGATTGTACGCGGGTCAGAACCCGGACGTATCCGGTCGATGGATTTTGAGATTGAGACGCCCGTGATCCCGAAAGGGGCATCTTTCTTTGTGCAGCAGGCCGGCAAAGACTAATTTCTTTTCGAAACATTTCATTACAGATCTCTCAGATCTGCAAGTAATCCAAGTGTTCGATATGGTGCGAAAGTCGCTATGCCTCTTTTACTTATCTGTTTCCATTCGCGGCGAAACGGGTTTTTTGGCGGGCTAGAATTCCTGAAAGCTTGGCCATATGGGGAAACACGGGGATACCCGAGAGAATGAACTCACATTTTGAGAATCTTTTTCAAAAATGGTGTTTTCCAACAACACTGGTTATCTTGAAGGCTAAAAATCCTAGGCTTTAGTTGTCGCCTGATGATTAATTTTTTATCATTTCTTCACTGAAAATCTCATGGGAGGAGATGGGTGGAGTGTGGACAAAAATTGTGACGTTAAAGACAGTAATTTGAGTTGTCACATCCAGACGAAATGTAAGTAAAGTTTAACTAGAAAGGAATTCTTTCTTTCTGGAAGTCAATGCGTCTTCGCTGGATGTGAAGTCTTCGGCAGGCAATAACTAGACTTCTGTAACTGCATGATCAAACGCGGTTCATGCGGCCCCTTTTCTTTTACCTTTGGTTTTTTCAGCGGCAGACAGCGAAGCGCTATTCGCTGTCTCCGATGGTGGGACATGCATCCAACAAACCAAAAGAAGGGGTAGCGAATGTTATTGAGGAAAGAATACTTGTGCTCAGTGGCCATATTGGCCGCTGGAGTGCTGGTGCCAACAGGTGCGATGGCGAGCGCCGAAGAAATCGCCGAACTGAGACGACAGATGCAGATATTGCTGGATCGGGTCGATGAATTGGAGGCCAAGGAAGCGGCCAACAAGAAAAAGATTGCCGACGTGGAACGGGCGCAAGTGGTGACCAAGGATGGTATCACACCGCTTCCAAGACCGAGCGGCATCATCAAAACGCGCAAGCGCACGTCGCCTGACGAACTGGATCCGTTGATCGGCCGGGTTTTTGCCGTTGGTGATACTCAGATCGAGGTTGGCGGGTTTACCAAACTCGATCTGATCTTTGATCCGGACGAGGCTGCGGGCGAAGACCTGTTCAACCCGGCAGCAATCACGGTTGAGCCCGGAACGGATGCTAACAGCTTCAGCGCCCATGCCAAGGAAACGCGGTTCTTTATCAAGTCCGCAACACCGGTCGATGTCGGCACAGTACGCACCCATATCGAAGCGGATTTCTTCTCCGATACAGGCCCTGCAAACGAACTTGTAACGAACTCGTTCGGTTTCCGCTTGCGCCATGCCTATGGTGAGTTCGACACCGACAGGCACAACGTGATTGCCGGTCAGTTCTGGTCGGCTTTTGTGCCGATTGAAGCCTATCCGGTGACGGTCGACTTCGGTGGCCCGGCAGGGAACACCTTCTTGCGTCAGGCACAATTGCGCTACACCTACCGGCCGTCGGACGAAGCGTCGCTTTTCGTCTCGGTCGAGAACTCAGAAACGGACTTCCGGATCGGACCGCTTGAAGAATTTGGGCCGTTCGCGGGAACCTTTTCCGGCCCATTCTCTGAATCGCTCAGTGGTGCCAGCAGTGTCGGCCTGAGGGCAGGGGTTGATGTGATCCCTGACTTCGTGGTTGGCGGCAAATATGTCGGTGACCGGGCGACATGGCGCCTGGCAGCTCTCTTCCGCCAGTTGAACGCGCCGGATTCAGATTCATCCGATTTTGCTTTTGGCATACAGGGTGCAGCCAAGATCGCGATCACCGACAAGACGGAACTGCGCACGTCCTTCACCTATGGTGAGGGTGTCGGGCGGTACATCTTCCAGGGTGTTGGACAGGGCGGTTTCGTAACGCCGGGTCCAAGCGGTGCTCTGCCAAATGTGGCGGATGGTACGATCGAGTCGATCGAGCATGTCAGCGGCTTTGCGAAGCTCTCTTACGATCTGAGCGACGATGTGGAGCTTGCCGCAGTCTACGGCCATTACGAGCTGCTCGACGAGTTTACCGACTTCGACACCGAGCGTCTCCAGACGGTGCATGGGACGGTCTACTACAAGCCGTTTGATGACATCACGGTAGGCAACGAGGTGATTTGGGGCCGCCGCGAACTTGCAAATGGGCTGTCGGATGCGGCTATCCGTTTTCAGAGCTCGGTCAAATACACGTTCTGATCGTCCGATCAGGTTAGGGGACACCCCTGCGTGACACTGCATGGCCTGTCACGCGCAAAGCGAGAGGTCACCGGTCCCGGTGGCCTCTTTCGTTTTTAGATGGAGTTCCTATCAGCTTGCACGGATGCGCCCGCTGGCAACTCTTTGTATGGTGAAGTCATACCTGATCGCTTCCGGATGGACCGTGTATGGGATGGATAGCGGGATTTTCAGTTGGTTTGATACTGGGCGGGCTCAGCGTCGCGGCATTTGCCGCTGCGCGCATCCAGTCTCTTTCCGCGGTTGATTTTGAGGTGATCCCACCTCCGGTACCGTTCACGGTCCTTGAGACCGTTCGCGGTGCGGAAGCCGACCATTATGCAGCGCAACCGAAATCACGGCAGTTGGTCGAACACGCGCAAGACATGCTCGCGCTTTTGTATCCGCCGCTCGTCTATCAAATGGATTTCTCCGTTGGCCCCTTCCGGCTGAAGGGCCAGACCCTGGCGACGACAATCCCGTGGGCCCGTGAAAACGGTTATCTGGTTTTACGGGAGGTGCCTGCAACGGATTTCCACTGGCTTTATGTCTACCTTGCAGAACAACCAGGCTTGGCGAATTGGGGTGCCGCCGTCCATTTGGAATGGCTGCGTCAACGCCATCCGTTGCTGCGCGATATCGGCTGGCCGCAAATTGCGGATGATGCCTCTTTGGTTGCCAAGATCTACTCCGGCTATCTTGGTGCTGGCGGGGACTGGGCGGCATGGGAGGCCGATTTGGTGCCTGGCAAAGTTTCACTGTCTCGATTGCAAAATAGCGCTACGAAGTGACCTGTTTCGCAGTAGCCCGAATTTGTAACGGGCTTAGACAAGCAATGCGGATCGAAACATCTGGGCACTGGTCGTCCCGCTATCCTTTGCGGGTTGAAAAACGCTGTCGATCCTCTCGAAGATGATAACGTTACCTTTGTGCTGAAGGGAGGTGCCAGATCATGACCGAAAAGAGTAAGGGGCAAAGCCTTCTCGAGAACGCCTACAAGCTCTCAACACCGGACGATAACAAGGATTATTAAGCCGAATTCGCAGATACGTACGACACGGATTTCGCTGATGTCCTTGGCTATCATTATCCCAAAGCGATTTCCCAGATCTATTATGAATATGCAGCCGATGCTGACCGACCGATTGCCGATATTGGATGCGGAACCGGCCTCGTTGCCGAAGCGCTCAAATGCGCGGCCGAAGATATTGACGGGATCGATATTTCTGAGGAGATGCTTGAAAAGGCGCGCGACAAAGGCCTGTACCGGCGGGCTATCCAGGCCGATCTGACCGGTTCGCTTGATGCGATCAAGAACGATTACGGCGCGGTCGTCTCGGCAGGCACATTCACAACCGGCCATCTCGGCCCTGAGCCACTGATCCCGCTTCTTGATATCACAAAGAACGGCGCGCTCTTTGTAATCGGCGTCAACAAAGCGTTCTTCGACAAGTCCGGGTTCGGAACATTCGTCAGCGATATGGCGAGGAAGGGACTGATCTCAGACCTCAAATCCATCGAGGTGGCAATGTATGCCAAGAAGGGCCACGACCATTCGAACGACAAAGCCTATGCGCTTTGTTATCGGAAAGCTTGAGGGAATATCCGCGGACTGGGTAATGTACCCGCTATTGCTGCAATTGTTGCAGTTGCTTCATCATATCCTGCAGCTCTTTCGGAAGCTCCGGCATGCCTTCCGGTAAAGCAATGCCTCCATTTCCGCCCGTCCCACCGTCTGCACCAGCACCGAGCTCCCGCTGCTGGCGTGCAAGGCTTTCCAAATCGAAGCCGTCACTGAGATCAGGTCCCTGGCTTAACGAAACTTTTTGCCAGAGATCGTAATTCTCGCTGCCGCCATCGGCTCCCATGGTCACCTTCACGGCAACCTGACTGTTGCCGAGAATGCTTTGCTCAAGCATCACAAAGTCATCGGTGAAGCACATGGAGCCAGCGCTCTGAGAGACCATCTCCTGGCACTGGTACCCGGCAATCGTCTTGGTTTTGCCGCTCGGTTGAAAGCCCATCGTATCGAAGAACACCTGTCCGATTGCCTCCGGCCGGTTACCGCTCCTTTGAAGCGCTTCTTGGAAAGGCTTGTACATTGGGTTTTTCGTAATTGTGCCGGTTCCGGCTTCTGGATTGATGGCATACATCGTGTCGCCGATGGCAATCGAATGCTCGTACTGCCTTTGCGTGAAGCCGCCAAAACCTGTCTTGAGATCGCGGATTTCGAACCATTCGAAGGCGTGCTTCCTGTGACAGCGCGCAATCGTACCGTTCATCATCTGGCCCTTCATTTCATACTCGACACACATCTTCTCGATCGAATGAAACCGCTCGGCGGCATGCACCGTACCAACGGTTGCACCGAGTGTGAGGAGAGTTGCCATGAAAACGCGATGAACCATGAGTGTATCCTGCTGATCTTTGTCTTGGGACTTTCGGTGAGGTGATGTCGGGTCGAAGGCCGATTGTACCAGCTTTGGGGCGCCGGGTGGCGCGCAATTCTTCACCGAATGTAACAGGACTGGATGCCGGGAGAACCCTCCGGAAATCCATAAAGGCGACCCCCGGCCGCCTTTATTGTGTTGTAAGTTCGCAAAACGCTTACCCGGATTTCAGTCCGGTAGAGTGGTCTGGTTCTGCGCCCTTTAGATGAGCGCACCACTTTTTATCCGTGCGAAACGCTCGCTCACGGCATCCCAATTCACCGTATTCCACCAGGCATCGAGATAATCGCCGCGGCGGTTTTGATATTTCAGGTAATAGGCGTGTTCCCAAACGTCATTACCCATGACGACCGGTTTGCCTTCCATCAATGGGCTCACCTGGTTTGGTTTTGACACGATGCTGAGTGTGTCGCCATCCATTGTGACAAACACCCAGCCGGATCCAAACTGGCCTTTGCCGGCGTTCTTGAATTCCGCCTTGAAGTCTTCAAACGAACCGAAAGCGTTACCGATTGCATCCGCGAGTTCGCCTTTTGGGGCGCCGTCGCCATTCGGTCCCATGATGGACCAGAACATATCGTGGTTGGCGTGGCCGCCACCAGCCGTGCGGATGGCGCGCTGTGCGCTTTCAGGCGCGGTGTCGAGGCCTTTCAGGATCTCAACCAGTGATTTTCCCTGAAGCTCGGGATGCGCGGCAACCGCCTTGTTGATGCCACGCACATAGCCTGCGTGGTGCTTGCCGTAATGGGTCGCCATCGTTTTGGTGTCGATGTGCGGCTCAAGCGCGTTGAAGTCATAGGCAAGTTTGCTCTGGCTGAATGGACCTTTTGCACTTTCGCCCGCCCGCACAATTGACGGCATGGCGAGAGGTGCGAGGGCTGCGGCACTGGCAATGATGAAAGATCTGCGGGAAAGGGTCATGGGGCTTTTCCTCTGGTTCCCAATATGGATACGAATTTTGATAGTCAGGGGTATTTCTGATCTGCGAGGCGCGGCGCGATAGGCACCATGAAAACGAGGCGCTGCAAATCACCCAAATCTTCTAACAATTTGAGGAATGACGGCCAGACAATAGGGTGTGAGGCTCTGTGATAGTGCGTACACGGGGCTGTGAGCT
This sequence comes from Pseudomonadota bacterium, assembly GCA_039181265.1. GTDB lineage: Bacteria > Pseudomonadota > Alphaproteobacteria > Rhizobiales > JACESI01 > JBCDCU01. The sequence continues at coordinate 10,924 of JBCDCU010000009.1, forward strand.
ATGATCCTGATCAATAAATAGAAAAGGCGGCCCTAGGCCGCCCTTGTCTTTGTTCACCCGAACACAACTGCCTCAACGAGTGTTTCCAGCACCAATTTCAAAGCGGTGCCGAAAAGGGGCCTTCAGGATCGGGCTTTGAGTGCGGACTGCGGCACATATCGAATGTACGGTTTCGGTGACGTCCAGCCGGACTGGAACATCGTCTGGGCATCATCGTTGCTGACCGATGGAAGAATGATCACATCATCGCCCTGACGCCAGTTGGCAGGTGTTGCCACCTTATGATCCGCCGTCAGCATAACGGAGTCGACAACCCGGAGGATTTCATTGAAATCGCGACCTGTGCTCATTGGATACATGATCATGAGCTTGATCGATTTGTCCGGCGCGATCACGTAGACCGTGCGAACGGTTTGATTATCGGCAGCCGTACGGAAGCCGGCACCGCTCGCCTCCTTGGGCAACATGCCATAGAGTTTCGAAACCAGCAGATCTGTATCCGCAATCAGGGGATAATTGAGCTGCGATCCGGTGACATCAGCAATGTCATCTTTCCACTGAATATGCCGTCCGATCGTGTCTGCGCTGATCCCCATGACTTTCACGCCGCGTTTCATGAATTCCGGCATCAAGTCCGCCATTGCACCGAGTTCGGTTGTGCAGACGGGAGTAAAGTCTTTCGGGTGCGAAAAGAGGATCACCCAGCTGTTGGCGGCCCATTCGTGAAAATGGATGAGGCCTTCCGTGGTTTCCGCAGTGAAGTCCGGGGCAATATCGCCTATTTGCAAAGTCATGGTTTTCTCCAGATTTGTTGCCGGGTTCAGCCCGGCGCTCTTGCCAAGTTTTCTTGATTGCAACCAAGAACCAGAAGGTTTGTTGCTGGGAGCGAGCTTCTAATCCGCTTCTTGCCGCCTTGCTTGACGGCATCCTGTAGATTGGCTGGAGAAAGTATGATTTATTCCGCGAGAACTCATGATCTTGGAAAATGCCGGGGAGTATGCGGCAGATAACCGAGGAAACTCCGGCCGCTTTTACTGTTTCACACGATGATTTTTTCCATCAATGGTTGCACCGTCGATACCGTCAACTTTGAGATCCGCCGTCTCGGCCAGCCTGTGCCGGTCGAGCCGCAGGTCTTCGATCTGCTCGTCCTTCTGATTGAAAACCGCGACCGGCTCGTCAGCAAGGACGAGATTGTTGACCGGATCTGGCAGGGACGTCTTGTATCGGAAGCGGCTCTGAGCAGCCGGATAAAGGCAGTGCGTCAGGCGATTGGCGACGATGGTGCCGCCCAGACCTGTATCCGAACGATAAGGCAACGCGGCTTTCGCGTCGTAGCCGATGTTGCGGTCGAGGAGACATGCGATCAGGTTTCGAAAGGAAGCGGGATCGATGCGGAAACCGTGCGCGAGGCTCAGCCCGCACGTAAAGAGAGATCCGGAGCGCGCGAAAAACCGGCGATTGCCGTTCTTCCGTTCGTTAATATGAGCGGGGATCCGGCGCAGGATTACTTCAGCGATGGAATTTCGGAAGACATCATAACCGCACTGTCGAGACTGCGCTGGTTTTTGGTGATCTCGCGGCAATCATCTTTCGTGTATAGGGGAAGCCGCCGCTCGATCCGCGAAATTGGTGCGGAGCTTGATGTCGATTACGTACTGCAGGGAAGTGTGCGGAAAGCTGGAAACAGGGTGCGAGTGACCGCGGTGCTCGTCGACGCAGCGACCGAAGTGGAACACTGGGCCGAGAAATACGATCACGAAGTGGAAGATGTCTTCGCGCTTCAGGACGCAATCACCCAAAATGTAACGTCAGCGATCGAACCTAAACTTGTGGCTGCCGAACAAATCCGCACTGAAAATCGTTCTGCTGACGATCTCGGCGCCTGGGGTCTCGTAATGCGGGCCGTGGGTCATTATGGCCGTATGACCCGGGCGGATACCGAAAAGGCGATTGAGGTCCTGCGCTCGGCGGTCGAGCAATATCCCGATTATGGACCGGCCAACAGTCTTCTGGCATTCGCAATCATGGTGTCCGGCCACGTGGGATGGACGCCGGAAAGCCGGGAGTATGAGTATGCCGCTAAGCTGGCCCGCCGCGCACTTGAGATAGACCACGACGATCCCTGGGCCCATATGGCTCTTGGCTATGTTGCGTTTATCGAGCGTAAGACTGCGGAAGGGGTGAGGGAGTTTTCCCGCGCAATCGATCTCAATCCGAATTTTGCGACGGCTTATGGTTATCTCGGTTGGTGCCTTGTGTTTGACGGACAGTCGGAAGAAGCAATTGGAAACTTCGAGGAAGCGCTCCGGATGAGCCCTTATGATCCGCTCAAGGCTTTCTTTTACTCTGGAACTGGTGTCGCCCACTATTACGCTGAGCGGTATGAAGAGGCGGAGGAATGGGCGAGACGGGCGATCCGTGAACGGCCGGAATTTGCCGCAGCCCACCGCATACTTGTGGCGACGCTTGGTCAGAACGGGACACCTGAGGCCATAGACGAGGCGATGGAAAAAATTCGCGACGCCCAGCCGAATATCTCAATTTCTTGGGTAGAAGAGCATGTGCCTTATACACTGCGCGCTATGCCGCATTTTATCGACGGATTGCGCAAGGCAGGGCTGGAGTAACTAGCGCGCGCTTGATCAAGCTACACTTGTTCCCGCACGCAAGGGTTTGATTGCTTCTTGGGAAAGCGCCCGAATAGCGGCAGCATCGCCGGTTACCTTGTGGAGGGCCGCCATGCCCCGCGTTATGGCAAACCATAAATTCGCCTGTGTCATTGGGTCAGACGAAGCGGGCAGGAGGCCATTCTTGATCGCCGCCTCAGCATGGTGGGTTAGCATTTCGATGGTCCGCTCGACCACTGCCTTCACCCGCGCCTTTGCTTTTGCGGGAAGGTCTCCAAATTCCGCACAGGCCGCCGTCGTAAGGCATCCGTCCGGCGTCTTTGGATCCGTCATACGCGCGGCGACCACATCAAAGAAGCGTGGAATAGCAATGGCAGGGTCGGGATTATCAAGCGCGCCGTCGAGCCGTTCTGCAAGATCTTTCGCATAACAATCGAGCGCGAGGAGAAAGAGATCTTCCTTGTTTCCAAAGGCGTTATGAAGCGAGCCTTTACGCAGGCCCGACGCCGTCGCGAGATCGTCAATCGAGGTCGCCCGGTAGCCATGCTCCCAGAATACCCGCATGGCTGTTTCGGCAACCTCGTCATCGTTAAATCCACGTCGCGGCGCCACTGCTGATCTCCAATTCTAAGAATCGTTGGAAATTCATCTTGACGATTTTGGATGAATGACCAATTTGGATATATGTCCAATATTGTCCTCCAACCCAAAAAGGTCAAACGATGTCATTGAAATCCACAATCCTTTCGACCGCATTCGCATCATTGTTGGCATTTACCTCACCCGCTTTTGCCGATCTTGCCGTTCATACCTATTCCTCTCCTGATCCGGATTCTGTGAACACCTTTGCCGTGGAAACGGCTGAGGGGCTGGTGGTCATCAGCACACAGCGGACGTTTTCCGAAGCACGCAATGCCGTTGCGCGGATCGAACGAACCGGATTACCAGTCGCCGCCATCGTAATCCCGGTTCCCCATACTGATCATTTCGGTGGCCTGTCTGCGTTTCGGGAGGCGTTTCCGGAAGTCCCGGTCTACGCATCGAAAGCAACGATCAGGAGCATGAAAACCGACGGCGAAGGCTACATAGCAAGCCGCAAATCGGCGCTTGGCGATAACTTTCCGTCGCAGGAACAGGTGATCGCAGCGCTCCCCGATAGGGTTCTGGAAGATGGGGCCGTCCTGGAATTTGGCGACGTGCGTTTCGAAACGATTGAAGTGCCGAATGCCAATGCGCCCTCAAACACGATGCTTTATGTTGCCGAAGAGGGTGCGCTCTTTTCCGTCGAGGTGGTTGAGGACGGTGTTACAGCGTTCTTAAAGGACGCTGATCTGGACGGGTGGATTGAGACCGCTGAAGGCTTGAAGACACGCTTGCCTGATCTTGAAATCGTTTACGGCGCTCATAATGCGCCGGCGCCTGCGGACTATGCGATTTCCCAACAACTCGCTCATTTGAACGCTTATCGCTCGGCTCTCGATGAAGCTCTTGCCGATGGTGAGATAACGGACACTGAGCGCGCGGAGGCCGTCGCCGCGATTGATGCCGCGTTTCCAGACCATGCCCAGGTCGCCCGCGTAGATCGTGCCCGTTTGATCGGCCTCAATCTCGACTGGCAGGCGGAAAAGCGCAACCGGTCTAACTAGGGACGTATCCGGTGTGACGGTCTCTTCGCCGGTTACCAGCCTGCCGAAGCGGTTGCCCGGCGAAGGATCGTCTCAGCTTTCCGTTTCGACCCTGATCCCGTCTTTCTCGATATGGACGTGGATTTTGGTCGCTCCGGCAATATTCCGCTCCTCGCCGTTAATCATGAGCGTGCCACCGCCATAGATAATCTCATGGTCATCTACTTTTATGTGCGAACGGCCGTCGACCGTGGATGTTGAAAGGTTGGTAAAGTTGTCGCGGCCATAGACTTCCAAAGTCACTCCGTTGCTGGTCGAGGTGACAAAGGGCTTTTCCGGTTGCATAGCGCCGTAGATACCAATGCCGACAACGAGAAGAACGAGAAAGCCAATCGTGTATGCGAGATATTTGAACACCTTTTTCATGTGTTGCCCCCTGAAATCACTCAATACTGGTTAATGCGTCCAATCTAATGGAGAGACCGATGTTGGGCAATAACTCGATCGGAGGTAATTTGCCGGGCCGATGCTCGAAATTCCTCCAGAACACATTTGTGATTGGCAATATTTGCATAAATGCGCAAATATTGAAGTATGAATGTCGATGATATGCAGGAAACAGCGGATGAGGTGAGCGGCTATATGAAGCTGCTTGGTTCACCTGCGCGCCTCATGATTCTTTGCCAATTGGTGGAAGGCGAAAAATCCGTCGGCGCGCTCTGCGATCTTCTGGAAATGAAGGCACCGGCCATGTCGCAGCAGCTTGCCCGTATGCGCCAGGAAGGGATCCTGGCAACGCGACGCGACGGACAGGTGATCCATTACCGGATCGATGATCTCAACATTTTGAAAATCATGATGTTTCTCTACGAGACCTTTTGCGGTCCGGACGCGAAAGAAGGCGACCGGTAGAGATCCTCAAAAAGGAGACTAAAATGCACGATTTTCTCGCAGCCCTTCTTGGTGGCGCCATGATCGGCGCAGCCGCCATCATCGTCATGGCGAGTAACGGGCGCGTCATGGGTGTGAGCGGCATCGTGTCGAGCCTACTTCCGCCTTTCGGAAAAGACTGGCTCACGCAAAACGGATGGCGATTGTCTTTTCTTGGGGGTGTCATCGCGGCGCCGCTTACCTATCTCGCGGCATTTGGCGTACCGCCGGTGGTGGAAATGAATGCTGGCCTCACACTCCTTATTGCCTCCGGCCTCTTCGTCGGTGTCGGAACAGTGATCGGAAGCGGTTGTACCTCCGGGCATGGTGTTTGCGGCTTGGCCCGTCTTTCGGGCCGATCGCTCGCCGCGACTTTGATCTTCATGACAACCGCGATTGCAACCGTTCTGATTATGAGAATCCTCGGTCTTGGAGGGCTCTCATGAACCATCTTGTTCTCTTTATAGCCGGGCTCCTTTTCAGTTTTGGGTTGATTGTCTCGGGTATGATCAACCCCGCAAAAGTCATCGCCTTTCTTGATGTTTTCGGAAATTGGGATCCAAGCCTCGCCTTTGTCATGGCGGGTGCTGTGATCGTGAACGTTTTCGGCTTCCGCCTGGTGACAAAACGCGCCAATCCGCTCTTTGCGGAAGGGTTCTCGATCCCGACCCGCTCCGACATCGACCGCAATCTGGTTGTGGGCGCAAGCCTCTTCGGGATTGGATGGGGATTGATTGGCCTTTGCCCGGGACCCGCGATTGCGGCCCTTTCAGCGGCCCCCGGCGATGCTTTCATTTTCGTGGTTGCCATGCTTGCGGGGATGATTGTGGCCCGGATGATGTCGCAGGGTAGACCGGCGCCGCTTGCTGGTGAAACAAGTCGGTAAACCGGCTTTCGCAATCACCACTGCCGCGTCATTGATACGTCGCAATACTAAGGCCCGCGCTTTCTGGCATACCGGACAACGGCGGGGCGCGGGGGTCAACGTGCGGGAGATACCAAATGGCGTGGTCATTCAAGATCGCCCGGGTGGCGGGCAGCGACATCCGCATCCATGTCACCTTCTTTCTGCTTCTGATCTGGATTGGCCTGATCCAGGCCGATCAGGGTGCGGAGGCAGCGCTTGAGGGTGTCGTCTTCGTCATTGCGATTTTCACCTGCGTTGTTCTCCACGAACTCGGCCACGCGCTTGCAGCCCGGCGCTACGGGATCCGCACGCCCGACATAACATTATTGCCGATCGGCGGGCTCGCGCGGTTGGAACGTATCCCCGAAAATCCGCGCGAAGAGATCGTCGTCGCTCTGGCAGGACCCGCGGTGAATGTGGTGATTGCAGGAGCGCTCATTCTGCTTCTCGGTGCACAGCCGGAGCTTGGCACGCTTGGAACGCTTGAAGAAGCTCCCGATAGTGGTGGCCCTCAGCAGGGCACATTCGTCGAAAGGCTCGCCGCCGTGAACGTCATCCTCGCCGTATTCAATATGGTTCCGGCTCTGCCCATGGACGGCGGGCGTGTTCTGCGCGCCGTTCTCGCATGGTCGCAAGGACGGGTTCGGGCAACGCAGACCGCCGCTAAGATCGGGCAGGGCATCGCCTTTCTCTTCGGTTTCATGGGGCTTTTTGGAAATCCACTCCTTATTTTCATTGCAATCTTCGTCTACCTCGCTGCCGCTGCTGAGGCGGAATCCGCCTCGTTGCAGGACGTTGCAAAGTCGCTCAAAGTTGGCGATGCGATGATCACGCAGTTCGAAGCCCTCGACACTCAGGCAACGATGGCAGAGGCGGCCGATGCGCTCATCAGGACAACCCAGCAGGAATTTCCGGTGGTCGATGGGGCCGGGCACTTTCGTGGGCTCTTAACCCGCGCCGCCATGGTCAAGGCGATGGAGGAAGGCGGACCGCATAGCCCGGTTGTGAAAGCGATGACCAAACTACCGGAACGCATCGTGAGCGAACCGCTCGCGCCTTCGCTTGAGATTATTCAGGCGGGCGGGGCACCGGCCTTTGCAGTGAATGACAAAGCGGGGCGATTTGTTGGCTATGTCACCCGCGAAAACATCGCAGAATTGATGCTGATCCACACGGCCCGTCATCATTGAGCGAACTCATCGAGCGATCAGTGTCCGCCGCCTCCCGCGAATGCACCGAAGATCAGGAGCGCTGCGCAGGCAACCACACCGCAATAGGGTATCCAGACCGGTATGATGAAGGTGCCGGGAGGTGCGGGTTCGCCCGACGCCTTGATCCGGATAAGAGACGCGCAGACTAGAATGAAGACCGAGAGCGTAATGATCGATGTCCACTCGGCAAGTTCAGTAATTGGAAATGTAAGCGCAAGGGCTAGCACGATTGCAATGGAAAGGACTGTTGCAATCACCGGTGTGTGGGTGATCGTGCTGACCTTGGCGAGGATTCCAGGGAGCGTGCCGCGATTGGCAAGGCCGTAAAGGACGCGCCCGGCCATGATGATTTGCACGATGATCCCGTTGACGGTTGCGAGAATGGCAATCAGCGTGATCGTGGTTGGCGTCAGACCGGTTGTTCTTGAAAAGACCAGCGCGAGCGGTGCGGATTGACCGGCGATTTCTTCCGCCGGAACAGCAACGAGCGCGGCCAGTACTACCAGCATATAGATGGCAACGCTGATCCCGAGGGTGAGAAAGATCCCCCAGGCAAGGGTTCGTTGCGGATTGATGGTCTCTTCAGCGATGGAATCGATGTCCTCAAAACCGATAAAGGCAAAGAAAGCGAGAAGGCTCGATCCGGCAATCCCCGCCCAAACCACGGGCGAGAAAGTGACAGGAACGGATTTAACGGCCTGACCGGCAAAATCGCCGCCTCCCCAAAAGGCGCCTGTCACGATCAGAAGAAGTCCACCCACTTCAATAAGCGTGAGGAGCCCGGCAAAAAGGATCGAGGAACGGATGCCGAGGCAGGCGATAAAGCCCGTTCCAAGAATGATAAGGGTGAGGAGAAGAGGGCGGTCGATCGCCACAAGTTCCGAGATGTAGCCTGCCGCGCCATGGGCAATCGCAGCAGAGGACACAATACCGATCGCCGCGACGGCAAGTCCGACGAGTAAGAAAAGTGCCTTCGAATTAAAGCCGACACCGACGAAATGCGCCTCTGCCGCCGCATACGGCATTCGGCCTGTGAGTTCTGCAAACGCTGCCGCCGGGAAGAGCATGACGAGGCCCGAGATCAGAAAGGCGAGCGGGGCGAAATCGCCTGCGCGCCCGATCACTTCACCGATCAGCACATAGATCCCCGCTCCGACGGTCACGCCGAGGCCGTAAAGGACGACATAGGGAAGGGTCAGCGTGCGTTTAAGGCGCGGATTTCCTTCCATGAGAGTTTCAGAAAAGGACATGGCTCTGCAACGGGCTCCTATAGAGGTTTTCCCGTAAGTGTCGCTCAACTGGGCCTACGTGTTTTTGACATGTATCACCGTTTCTCTGGAACTGTTGTAAAGCTAAGGTTAGGGAGAATTCGCCGCGCGCGACTTGGTGGGAGGATATGATTATGGATGGAAAAAGCCTTATTGCCGGAACCTGGAAAGAAGGGGCTGGAACCTTCCAGTCGGCCCCTGCGAATGGTCCTGCGAAGACCTATTCCATGGGCACGCCGGAACTCGTTAATGAAGCCTGCGCCGCCGCGGAGGACGCCTTTTGGTCGTATGGCTATTCATCCCGTGACAACCGGGCGGCGTTTCTTGAAAAAATCGCTGATGAGATCGAGGCGCGTGGTGCAGAGATTACTGAAATCGGAACGGCTGAGACTGGGCTTCCCGCAGCGAGGCTTGAAGGCGAGCGCGGGCGCACATCCGGTCAACTCCGTCTGTTTGCCGCTCACATCCGCGCAGGCAGTTATCTCGATATGCGTCATGATGGACCTCTGCCGGACCGTCAGCCTCTCCCGCGCCCCGATCTCAAAATGGTCCAGCGGCCAATTGGCCCGGTCGCTGTTTTCGGTGCATCAAATTTCCCCCTCGCGTTTTCGACGGCAGGCGGTGATACGGCGGCAGCCTTGGCTGCCGGTTGCCCGGTCGTTGTCAAAGGCCATCCGGCCCATCCCGGCACTGGCGAAATCGTGGCGGAAGCGATCGACGCGGCTCGGCAGGCCCTGAACCTTCATCCAGGTGTCTTCAGCTTTGTTCACGACGGCGGTAACGTGGTCGGCGGCGCACTTGTCCAAAACCCGCTGATCAAGGCCGTCGGCTTTACCGGCTCGCTGCGTGGTGGCAGGGCGTTGTTCGATCTTTGCGCGGCGCGAGATGAACCGATCCCGTTTTTCGGCGAACTCGGATCGGTCAACCCGATGTTTCTTTTACCCCAGGCGCTTGCTGCACGCGGCCCCGAGATTGCCAAGGGTTGGGCTGCGTCTTTGACAATGGGTGCCGGGCAGTTCTGCACCAATCCAGGGCTTGCTTTTGTGTCAGCGGGCGATCACGCGGAAACGTTTATCCAAGCGGCGGCCGCCGCCCTTCATGAGACGGCAGAGCAGACCATGCTGACCGATGGCATTGCGCAGGCGTTTCGAGACGGACGCGACCGGATCGCGACAACGCCTGAGGTTGAAGCACTCGTATCGGGAACGGCCGAAAACCGCTCGGTAAGCGCGTTCTTATACCGGACAACATCCAAGGCGTTTGTCGCAAATCCCAACCTGGCGCATGAAGTCTTCGGTCCGCTCGGTATCGTGGTTGTGGTAGAAGGTCCGGATGATTATCGCCGCCTGATTGCAGGGCTAGAGGGACAGCTTACCGCTACGCTTCATATGGATGCGGGAGATGCCGAACGTGCCGCAGACCTTGTGAAGGCGTTGGAACGCAAGGCGGGACGCGTCCTTTTCAACGGCTTTCCGACCGGTGTGGAGGTCGCAGACAGCATGGTGCATGGTGGACCCTATCCAGCATCCACCAATTTCGGTGCAACAAGTGTCGGAACGCTCGCGATAAGGCGTTTTTTACGCCCGGTCTGCTATCAAAACATGCCTGCCGAGGTCGCTTTCACCGCTTAGGTACGACACGAAAATGCGGGCCTGCCGCATTTCGTTATTGCCTCTTAAAGAACTGCCAAATGCGCTCGTTAATCTGCGGACCGATCTCGTAATACCAATGGGTGTGATTTGGGATCAGAACAAGTTCTGTTGAGTATCCCGCCTCTTTCATTCTGTTTCCAACAGCTCGTGCGCGATCAACGCTGAAGATGTGATCCATATCGCCCAGATAATGACGGATGGGCGGTTTGCGCCGACCGTGGTTGGATGCGTGATTGACCATGTCCACAGAAGGAAAGCCGCCATGGGTGGCGACCGCGCGAAACGGGGAATTCTCTTCCAGTGCGAGCAGAGTCGCATAAACCCCACCAGCTGAATGTCCGAACAGATAGACCCTTTGAGGATCGACACCGAAGCGATCCACGGCATCGTCGATTATCGCGCGGAACAAACTGGTTGGATCGGCGGTTGTTGACCAAACGCTCCCACTCAAGCTATCGGGCGCGATCAACACGAGGTCATACCGATTGGCAACGGATTGCCACATATCGACCACGGAGATACCGCTTCTGCCGCTGCCGTGGAGAAGGATTATCGCAGGCTTCTTCGTATCCCGCTTGGCGCTTCTCCTGACATAAGCATGGTAGCGCCGCGGGATCAGCCAGTGGTTGAGCGAATGCGTTTCAAAGCTGTTTTGCGGCTCTGTATAAGCGTATTCGGCAAGCGGGCCAGCATCTGTAAAGCGCAGCTGAGAAACTGAAAATGAACCTCTTGAAGCGGCGGCCTGAGGGACTGCAGCCTGGAATTCGACCTGACGATTGCCCTGAAAGGACCATGCAAGGAAGTAAGTGCCAGAGAACGTTACGACGAATACGGAAACAGCAAACAAAACAGCGCGAAACATAACGGGCTCGAATTTGTAATTGAAATACAGATTTTATAGCCACCCAGTGTTTAAGTGCTGTAATTGGTTTTGGTTAAAAATTCCTAAGGGAAGGTGCGTTTTGGTCTCTGGCACCTTTTCATTGTCCACTTTTACACCACCCGAAAACTGGCCATCAATTAAGTCGTTTTCGCGTCAGTCTCCCAAGGCGGATGGCTGCCGATGCGCTCAAGCAGGAAATCCATGAAGACCCGGACCTTTGCGGAAAGCACGTTGGAGCGGGGATAGATAAGCCAAAGGGCGGTCTCATCGGAAAAACGATAGTCTGCAAGCACCTGCACGAGACGTCCCGTCGCCAGATCCTTGTGGATGTTCCAGATCGAATTCGATGCGATTCCGGCGCCTGCAAGGGTTGCAAGCTTGTGGCTCAACCCGTCATCGATGATGAGATTGCACTTGGCCGCCATCGGATCGAAGCGGGCCGCCGAGCCGTCTGGAGCGATCAGGCCGCGCGCGGTGAGGTCAGCAAACGCGATTACGTGATGGTTTTTGAGGTCTTCCGGCGTTTCGGGATGGCCGTGTTGCTCCAGATAGGCCGGAGATGCGCATAGGAGGCGGGTATCATTGGCAAGTTTGCGGGCGCGCAGGCTCGAATCCTCCAGTGATGCGTTGCGAAGCGCAAGATCATAGCTTCCTTCGATAAGATCCATCTGTTTATCCGAGAGGCGCAGATCCAGTGTGAGATCAGGATGCTCTCTCGTGAAGTCAGGCAGGATCGGTACAACGAATTGCTGTGCGAATGTGCTTGAGGCAGTGAAGCGAAGTGTTCCTGAAATCCGCGCCTGTCCCTGACCGAGGGCTGCCCGGGCCGCATCTTCGCGCGCAATAATATCGCGGGCATAGGGAAGAAACTCCGCCCCCTCCATCGACAGGGAGACCTTGCGGGTTGAGCGGTGAAGAAGATCCGCACCGATACTCTTCTCAAGTTTCGCAAGCCAGGCGCTTGCAACGGCTGGCGCGAGGCCAAGCTCGCGGCCGGCGGCACTGATGTTCAGCTTCTCGGCGGAGAGAACAAAAAGGCGAAGGGCATCGATGTCCATATTATCTTCAAAATCCGAATTCTGATATCCGAAAAATCCTCTTTATTTAGGGTTAGGCAGATTTCATATCCTTTGCAACCGGCTCACCCGTCACCGAGACAAAGGAAAGAAAATCATGGCCAGCTATTCCATTCTTGCCGTTACACCCACAAACGAAACCTGGGTGCCGGATTATCTGCCGGTCGCCAACACGCTTGTCGCTAAACATGGCGGAAAATACCTGGCGCGCACTGCGAACCACGAACAGGTTGAAGGTGTCGAACAGGCCGCGGCGCTTCGCATTATCATCGAATGGCCTTCGAGAGAGGCGGCCATGAGTTTCATGGCCGACCCTGACTACAAGCCGCAGCTCGACGCACGTACAACAGGATCAACGAGCTTACACTTCGTCATAGAAGGCATCGACGATCTGGCATGACGAAGCACCGCGTAATAACAGCCGCAAATCATCCTCCTCACAACACGTTGAAAAAAAGAGGTTTTCAATGCCCCAGACCGCAAGTGTGAATTATCATGTCCACCGCCCGGAACGTCAGGCCTTCCACATCGATGCAGGCGGTGTCGAAGGGCGGATCATTCACCCGGATTATGCTGTGAATACAATCGATGTTTTCGACGCCCGCAGTGAGACGTCAGTGAGTTTCAAGGACGACAGTCTCGGCTTTTTCAAAACGCCGTCTGCCGTTTCAGACTTTGAAAACGGCGATACATGGCGGGAGAATTATGACGCAGAACTGACCGCCATCTTGAAGCGTGAAATCGGTGCGACGGAAGTCGTCATCTTCGATCACACCGTGCGCGTTGATGACCCGAATGCCAACCGAAAACCGGCGCGCAATGTTCACAGCGATTACAGTCCGGAGGGCGCCAATCGTCGTCTCGTCGATATCCTCGGGGCCGAGCGGGCCGCCGAATGGGCGAGGGGCCATTTTGCTTTCATCAATGTCTGGCGTCCGGTCGGGTCCCCAATCAATTCCGCACCGCTTGGCTTCGTGCGTCCATCGAGCGTTCACGACGAAGACTGGATTATGATCGACCTGATCTATCCGGACCGCAAAGGACACATTATGGGCCTTGTCGCCAATCCGGAGCATGAATGGATCTACCGGTCGAAAATGACGCCGGATGAGATTGCCGTCTTCAACATTTTTGACAATCGCGGGCAAGCGCCAATTGGGCATTCAGCAATTGACATGGTGGAAGACCCGGCGCTTTCGAGAATGCGTAAGAGCATCGAAAGCCGGACTTTGGTGCGGTACTAGGTGTGGCCTTGAAGGAGAACCAGACCATGTCGGAGGAAGCGATGACAGATCAGGGTGTGCTTGAAGCTGCTGGGTCCAGTGGTTTTCCCACGCTCAACCGCGCTTACAATTCCGTCTTCCGACCGGGTAAACTCAGTATCGGGCTTGTGGTTCCGCTTGAGGCCCATGCTAACCGGCCGGTGGCGGATATGGATCGGCATCTTGAACGGGCAAAGCTTGCCGATGATCTCGGTTTTGCGTCGTTGTGGCTGCGCGATGTGCCGTTCAATGTGCCGAATTTCGGCGATGCCGGTCAGGTCTTCGATCCGTTTGTCTATCTGGGCCTCCTGTCGAGTGCGACGCGTAGGATTGGGCTTGGTGTTGCGAGCATCATTCTGCCGCTCCGCCATCCTGCTCATGTCGCAAAAGCTGCAGCCTCGGCGGATCAGCTTTCCGGAGGGCGTCTCCTTCTCGGTGTCGCCTCCGGTGATCGGCCCGAGGAATATCCGGCCATGAACAGGGCGTTTCATGACCGGGGTGAACGGTTTCGCGAAAGCCTTGCTTACTTGCGTGCGATGGCCGATGACTATCCAAGTCATACCGGCGAGCATGGCTCGCTTTCCGGGACGATGGATCTTCTCCCGAAACCAGTGGCGGGCCAGATCCCGGTGCTGATTACCGGGGGGAGCCAGCAGAGCCCGGATTGGGTCGCCGTCAATGGCGACGGCTGGATGACCTATCCGCGCGATGCATCATCGCAGGCTCGCCTTGTTGCCGATTACCGGGATCGCGCTGAAAAAGCCGGAGTGCCTGATAAGCCGGTCATGCAATCGCTTTACATCGATCTTGTGGGCGAAAAAGGCGCCGAACCCCGTCCGATCCATCTCGGTTTTCGCTCGGGCGTTGAATTCTTGAGAGCCTATCTGCGCGATCTTCAAGGGCTCGGTATCAATCACGTCGCGCTCAATCTGCGCTTCAATACGGCGGACGTCGAAGACACGATGAAGCGTCTTGCAGACGATTTGCTCACCGAATTCGAGACAGGGGAACCACGCTGATGGCAAAAACAATTCTAATCACCGGTTCGACCGACGGGATCGGGCTTCTTACCGCCAAAATGCTGGCAGAGGAGGGGCACAGAATTCTCATCCACGGGCGCAGTGAAGAGAAGCTCGCAAACGCCCGCGCCTCGATTGATGGCGATGTGGAAGGATATCTTGCTGATCTTTCGTCCTTGGAGGATGTTGCGGCGCTCGGCGAGACCATTCGCGCTCAGCACAAGAAGCTCGATATCCTCATCAACAATGCCGGTATCTTCAAAACGCCGAAGCCGATCCTGCCGAATGGCCAGGACGTGCGTTTTGTCGTGAACACGCTTGCCCCTTATCACCTGACAAAGGCGCTTCTTCCGATCATGCCGGAAGACGGGCGCATTCTAAATCTGTCATCGGCTGCACAGGCTCCGGTCAATATCGACGCTTTGAAGGGCGCGGTGAAGCTGGATGATATGGGGGCTTACGCGCAGAGCAAACTCGCGATCA
>JBCDCU010000010.1:0-24660 GCA_039181265.1 Pseudomonadota bacterium
CTATACCCATACGGGTATAGATTGTGATTATTATCCATTGAGAATGAAGTCGCAATGCCGATAGAAATGACTTTCACGCAAAAGCGGGGGCGCTAACGTGGGCAAGCATGTGACTCTGGACGGCTTCAGCGGGCAAAGCACACTGGATAGCTTTCTCGATGAAATACAATCCGTCTCCGATATCGAGAGCTTATGGAATGCCTGTACTCAAACCCTCAAAGAGTATGGCTTCACACATGTTACCTACCTTTTGATCCGGCTCAGCGCTCCGCACGATAGCCCGATCGTCTTGAGCAATCTGCCGAAATGGTGGTCCGACATCTATCTCGATCGTGAGTATGTCTGCTCCGACCCTCTTTTCAGATTTTGTGGAAACCTCAAGCCGCGGCGCACCGGCTCTGACTATCTCGACACCTACCCGGATATCTCACTTGCTGAGCGGGAACGGGTTTTGTCAGCTGGTGACGCAGGGTGTCGGACCGGGTTTGCAAGCCCGGTGCGGTTGATCAGCGCACGACGCTGCGGCGGGTGGAACTTCGGATCGACCCTGCCCCGTGAACGTTTCGAGACGCACTATCAAAAGGTCCGAGATCAGGTTCGTCTGATCGGATTTTATGCTCATGAACGCCTGGAAGCGATTTCCGCAGAACCTGCTTCAGTCCTGGAAAGTGCCTCGGTTCTCAGCCAACGCGAACAGGAATGCCTGACCTTCCTTGCCCGGGGCAAACGAACGTCGAGCATTGCTGGCGTTCTCGGCATTTCAGCGGCCACCGTCGAGTTTCATCTAAAGAACGTCAAACGCAAACTCGGCGCCTCGACCCGCGAAGAAGCCCTCGCAAAGGCAATTGAATATGGGGAAATCTCGCTCTCGCGATAGCACCCTACGGAAATCACGAGGTGGTTTTATGCTCGCCGGTCCGTTTAGTTTTCCCTTGCCCTGCTAGACTTAACTGGATCTGTCATGAAGCCTCTCGGATTGGCGTTCGCCGCCCCCCTCGTCCTCGCTTTTACTGGATTTGCCCATGCTGCTTGCGTCTCTGGACCTGCAAACAATGGGATCGATATCTACAGCGAACCCGTACCGAACGGGCCCGTCATCGGTGGGATCTCCGAAGGTATATGTGAAGTCGAAGTGAGCGATCAGTGCTCCGGCGGGTTTTGCCATGTCTTCTTTGGAACCCTGAGCGGATGGGCCGATATGAGATATGTTTCGGTTCCTGCAGATGAGCCACCTGTTACGAGTTTCGTCTATGAGGTGACCGGCGGGCGAGGATCCGTCAGCTTTTTGGGGCAGGAAATGCCGACACTTGTCGAAAAAGGCGGCAAGATCGTCTTCAAGCCGAACGGAGGAGACATGATCCTCACTCTGCCCCCGGTCTTTCAGGAGCCGCAACTCAGGATGCAGCGGATCGGAAGCGGCAGCTTTTCAGGAACACTTTCAAGTTGGGGTGGTTTCCCCATCAAGGTCGAAGTGATTGCTGAGCGCGTATCGGATCAACGCGCGACACTCGAATTTCTGGGCCAGACCGCCCAAATCAAAATGGATATCTTTGTCGAACTGGGACGCACCAATAAACCGCGGTTCTCACAAAACGCCGGTAATCAGACTACAAACAATCAACCAGTCCAACCGTCTCCTGCACCCCTTCCCTCTCCCCAGACCCCGCAGGACCAAACCGCGGCAACATCCGACACCTGTCTTCTGGCCGATGATGTTGCCGCGGCCGTGGGCGCGTACGACCGGCCGGATCTCGAACGGATCTTCACACGGATGCAAAGAAATGCCGGCATCTCAGACTTCCGGTTCAAGACTGAAGAGCAATGCCGGGCGCTCCTTGATGATGCCGCAAGGAGCGGCCTTCTCGCAGAGCTTGATCGGACCAATGCCCTGCCACCCGGTTTCTCATGGGGGCCGGTGACAGTCACAAATCAGACGCCAGGTCGAGATACCACTTCAGAAGGAAAGCAATCTGAACAAGATCGAACACAATCGGCAGATACATCTCCTTCCAATGGCGGAAACAGCGGCTCTCCATCAGCATGCGATGCGCTTGCGCAAGCAATCGGGCCGATCCTGCGCACTGAAAGAGGCTCCACGGAGCGCGCGGGTTTAATGGGTGTTTTGCAACAGGTCGGCGTGTTCGATGTCACCAATGCCAGACCTGGCGAATGCCTCCAAATCGGCATTGATCTTGAACGCCTCGGTCTCATCCCTTCCGGAACGCTGGAGGTCATCCGTGTCGGCGCAAATGCGCAAGATGGTCTTGGCGGCCCGGACCCCCACCAAGGAGGCGAAGATCCAGCAACCATGATTGAAGGCGGTGTCGAAATTCCGGGAAGCGAAGCGGATTTTGCGCCAGCTGATCCTTCTAACGGTGGGCAGGAAACAGCGATCACGCGAGAGCCGGTCATCACACCACCGGCCAATGGGCAATCGCTTTCGGCGGCCTGTATCGCGCTGGCTGATCAGGTCTTCGGCGTCTTGAACCGCAAAGATCCAAATCAGGTGCGCCAAATGCAGGACGCACTCTTCTCTGCCTTCATCGAAACGCTGTCGAGCGCGAATTCAAGGCAATGCGAGGCCGCAATAACACAGATGAGAACACTCGGTCTTCTGCGATGAAGATAGCAACGCTCGCACTGATAGGCGCAGTTCTTCTGGTTCTGACGCCGTCTTCGTGGGCGAAAGACTACACGTATGGCCCATGGCATGGGGCATTCAACACTGGCTTCAGCACCTTCGACATCGTTGTCGATCTTGACCACTTGGCGGGATCACGCACCGGTGGTGCCAATATTTCCATCATCCCAACCAGGCCGGACAGGACGGATACAGTCTGCCCAAGAGAGGCCCATCCGGATTTTTGCTACGAACTCGTCGAACGCTTAAAGCAAGAGACGCGTGACGCCTTCCGGACTCTTGGGCTGGGTGTGCTCTTTCCAAACGATAACGAAGCCTATATCGCGTTTGCTTTTTCTGATGAGGAAACCGTTCGAATGCTCTCCCTCCGCCGCGACGGAAAAGGGGCTTCAATAGCGGAGACACGCATCTATCATCCTGTCCGGGGTCTCGATCTCCATGTGAAGGCGAAACCGCACAGACACTTTTGCGAAACCGAGACGTGCTCCGCCGCGCGACTGGATGATCTTGCCGAGAACGAAAGCCGCGCATTCGGCTTTTTCAGAGACAACAACTTCATCGCTTCTTTCTACCGGAAAGGGGATTTTCGGGCTGACGTGCACGCCGAAGACGCGCAACACGGGCGACCTGTCCGGCAGGAGAGCTTTGGCACATATCTCAGCGTCGGACAGTTTATGACCGCCGTCTGGCTAGTCAGAGATGCTGAGGGCCGCGACATGGGAGAATTGCGGATTTTTGCGACCGGAACACGTTATTGGGGCGGCAGGGGCGAACTCGACGAGCGCCCGCATTTTGGGATGCGTTCGAGTATCGAGTTAGAAGAAAGCAGCCGCTCAGACGACCATGCGTCGTTTAAAGTGACTTATTTCGCGGACGGGTCGGGCGAACGGGTGACGGGCGATCTGGTGATCGATCTGCCACGCACTCCGCGCGATACAATCAGTGCCCGTCTGACGCAGGGCGACAGCCAGATTCCTGTGAATTTGAAACGTCTTGGCTCTTATGAAGGTGAGAGCGTCGGCGACAGCCACTGATCACAATTTTGCTGATCTTACGACCGAGACCCTCAACGCATCACAAGAACCGAACAGGTCGCGTGACCGACAACGCGTGAGGCGGTGGATCCCAAAAAGTAATCCTTAAGGCCTGGTCGGTGCGAACCGATAATAATGAGATCGCAGCCCTCGCTTTCTGCAATCGACAGGATGAGATTGGCCGGATGCCCTGCCCGCACAAATGTATTCGCGCTGCTGACGCCCGCCGAGGTTGCGATCTCCCTCAGTTCGGCTTTCGCGCCGGGCAACTGATCTTCAATGTAACCCGCCGGCAAACCAGACACGACATAGGGCGGGAAGTCCGGAACGACCGTCGCCATAATGATCTCGCCCCCTTGTGTCCTATAGTCATGGGCGGCTTTGACCATCGCGTCCGCTTTTTCCGTTTGGGCAAGGTCAATGGGGACCAGAATCTTCTTATACATCAGACGCTCTCCTTGGTGATCAAAACCCCTTTGTAGTTTGCATAGTGACAGGCCCTAAGGATACGGGATTGCCCTAGGTCAAAACGTCTCTGTCCGCCACTGGAACCTCAGCGGCTTGGGTCACGTGCGAACCAATGTAGCGCAAAAGCGCGGAAACACGCGCCGTTCTTCGTAAATCGTTGTGCGTCAAGACCCACAACTCAGTATGAGCGCTGGGAATGATCTCACTGATTCGCGACAGCTCGGGATGTCGGTCTCCTAGAAAGCAGGGCAAAAAGGCACACCCCGCGCCGCTCGCGCAGAGATAAGCGGTCGTTTCCACATCAGTCGCCGTTATACCTGGCGTAATGTTCGAGAGAAAATGCTGTTCGGCTTTCCGCCATGCAAATGTCCTCCGCAAAGACCCATCCCATCCAATCCATTCAAGCCGACCCGGATCCTCTTTATAATCCGCTGCTTGACGTTTCAGGTCATCACCGCTCGCGCATGTATAGGCAGCGAAATGAAGCCGCATCAGCCTGCGCCCGAAAAGATCGGGGTCGGGATCGTTGGAACCACGGATGACGAGATCAGCCCCCTGCTCGCGCAGATTGACAATCTGGTCCGTCAGATCGAGCCGGATGCGAATGTTCGGATAGTCGCGGCGAAAACGCGCCAGCACCCCGGGAATCAGGTAACGAACAATGGTTGCGTTCACCGAAAGCCGCACCTCCCCGGCAGGGACTTCGTCGAGCCCGGCGACCTGACGTTCGATGTCATTGGCCATCGATGCGAGTTTCCTGATGTCCGGCAGAACGCGCTCCCCATGAAGTGTGAGGCGAAATCCGCTTTTGTCGCGGGTAAAGAGCCTGACGCCAAGATCATCTTCAAACTGCGAAATCCGCCTGAACACCGTGGATTGATTGAGGCCCAACGCCGCTGCAGCACGGGCCGTCGTGCCATTTTCGGCAATGGCCTCGACCAGACGCCAGTCGTCCCACGAAATCGATTTTCGCATTTTCCACTCCATTCCGCACTCGAACGCCGCTCGCAAGGCCACGTATCTCGCCGATAGAAGCGGCGTACCTTCAATGCATTTTCGCATTACTGTAGCTCAACCTTACATATTTCATCGCAATTTTGCACGCGTTATTCCCAAGCTTGAGGAGCGGTTTACCGCTCAGAGACACCTCAAAGCGGAAGGGACAAGCCCATGTATGTGGAGATGACCAATCGTGTGAACGCGAGTGCCGATAAAGTCTGGAATGCCTTTTGCGACTGGGGCGGAGTTTGGCAGTTTCAGCCGTGGGTTGTGCGCTCTCCGCTCTTGAGTGCGAATAACGAAGGAATTGGCGCCAAACGCCGCTGCGAATTCATCGACAAGACGTCAATCGTTGAAACCATCACCCGTCTCGAAGACGGGCGCGCCATTCATTTAACGCTCAGCGACACACCGAAACCGATGAAGGGCGGCACGACCGTTTTGCGCTTGAGGCCTCACGGCAACGCCACCGATGTGACGGTTGAAATGGATATTCAACTCGGCATGGGACCGCTTAATCCCATTATCGGCAATCTCATGATGAAGCCAATGATGAAGAAGCGCGTCGCACTGATGTTGGAAAGCCTTGAATATCACTTGATGACTGGCGGAAAAATCGACGCAAAAGGCGTGAAACACAGATCACCCGAAGCGGCAGGCGCAATCCCGGCCTGACCGCCGTCGTGAGGCACCCAAAGCAGAACAGGGATCTTCAAACATGAAAAAAATTCTCACTGTCTTAGCCGTATCGCTGGTTTTCGTCTTCGTCGTCGGCTTCGGTTTTCTTGCCCTGAGCCCGAACCTGCGCAGCGATCCCGGGATCGGTTTATCCCCTGAAACGCACGCTGTTGGCACTCTCGATGTGCGCCAATACACCGATGCGCCACTTCGAGCGGAGGTTAAAATCTTCCTGCCCCTTCCGGTGAATGAAGCTGTCCCCATCGTTGCTGATTTCGCAAGCTATGAGGAATGGGTCTCGCCGCCGCCGGAAAATGTGGTGGTCGATAATTCCGCACGTCCATCCGGCGATTTCGGGGTTGGTTCTCTGGTCAGCTATAAAGCGAACGAGACAGACGAAATCGTTTTCTACAACCCATCTGTCGCGATGATCGCGCGACCGCGCTGGGGGCTTGATGACTTTACGGGTCATCATGGGGTGGTGATCGTAACTCCCTATGAGCACGGCTCCATCATGCATATGCGGCGTTATTTTGAGACCGTCACACTGAAAGGTTGGTTCATGTCAAAGATGATGCCGATGTTTATGGAAAAAAGCGCAGAGAACCTTGCCAAACAACATGGCGGACGACTGTTGTAACATCCTCGGGTTCTGCCTGCTCTGGTCGGTTTCCGGACCACGCCCAACTCAGATTTGAAATTTGCGGGCTTTCCTTCATCACGCTATTCAGAAAGTACGAAGCATCAACAGGTAACGCCTTTCACGAGATCCGTCATTTTTTCGTCAATGCGGATCATCACTATCCCCCTGAAGGCTCGACCTTGTTTTACTAGGCACAAGACAGAAACACTTAGAGCACGCGGATCCGGTTTTTGAAGCAACAATCCGCGGACGTAACTCTGAACAAAGGAAAATCCGACAATGGGTCTTAAATCACTACGGTCGGCGCCGGCGGATGAACGCGCCCGTATGTTTGACGATGTTAGGCAACAGACGACCGACCTCGTGGCCGGTCTTCGACCCGAAGACATGATGCTTCAGTCGATGGAGGATGCGAGCCCAGCAAAGTGGCACCTTGCCCACACGACCTGGTTCTTTGAGGAGTTCATCTTAAAGCCTCACGTTGCGGCCTATAAGAGCCCGGATGAGCGCTTCGCCTTTTTGTTCAACTCGTACTATGTTCAGGCTGGCCCGCGCCACGCCCGCTCGAAGCGCGGTCTGATTTCCGATCCAAATGTCGATGATATCGCTTCCTACCGCGACCATGTCGACGCCGAAATGCGCGATCTGATCGCCAGTGACGGCTTCAACTCCGACCTTGCGGCTCTTGTCGAGCTTGGGTGTCATCACGAAATGCAGCATCAGGAATTGCTGGTCACGGACCTTCTCCACGGGCTGTCATTCAATCCGCTGATGCCCATTTATCATGACCCGGAGCCTATGCCGGTTTGCTCGGAGATGCCGCTTGGCTGGATTGAGCATGACGGCGGCCTCAGCGAAATCGGCCATGAAGGAAGCGGTTTCTCCTTCGACTGCGAAGGCCCCCGCCATAAGGCGTTTCTCAATCCTTTTAGAATTGCGAACCGCCCGGTAACGAACCGGGACTGGATCGCTTTCATGGAAGACAGCGGCTATGAGACACCAACTCTTTGGCTGTCAGATGGCTGGGCAACCAAAGAGCGCGAGCAATGGGATGCGCCGCTCTACTGGTGGAAGCAGGACGGCGAATGGTGGACCTTCACTTTGCGCGGGCCACAGCCCGTCAATCTCGACGCGCCGGTTGTCCATGTGAGCTATTACGAGGCCGATGCTTATACCCGTTTTGCGAGAAAACGCCTTCCGACGGAAGCCGAATGGGAGGTTGTTGCGGAAAGCCGCCCGATTGAAGGAAACTTCCTTGAAGATAAGGCGTTTCGTCCGCTTCCTCCAAAGCCGAACGCGGATGGTGCTTTCTGGGGCGATGTCTGGGAATGGACGCAAAGCCCGTTCACTCCTTATCCGGGCTTCCGCAGCCCTGAGGGTGCAATCGGCGAATATAACGGCAAGTTCATGTGCAACCAGTTCGTCCTGCGGGGCGGCTCCTGCGTGACGCCGAAGGCACAGATGCGGCCTACCTACCGGACGTTCTTCTACCCTCATCAACGCTGGCAGATGCTCGGTTTGCGGCTTGCCGACGACAGGTAACGGATCCATGACAGACAGTCTGACAGCCGATCGACCAGATACTGCGGTTTCAAAGGGCCCCGTCGATCCGCACTTCCGCGAGTCAATCCTGGGTGGCCTTGTCTCCGAGCAGAAATACATCGAGAGCAAATGGCTCTACGATCAAAGAGGCTCTCATCTCTTCGACGCGATTACCGAGCTTGATGAGTATTACCCGACGAGGGTCGAAACCGGTATTTTGAGGGCTCGTGCAAACGAGATCGCCGAACTGGCAAGCTCTGGCTCAATTCTTTTGGAGCTCGGGAGTGGATCAAGCCTGAAGACGAGGTTGCTCCTCGATCAAATGAAAAATCTTGCAGGCTATGTCCCGCTCGACATTTCAGCAGACCACCTTGAAGCGACCGCAAAAGACCTCCGGGCCGATTATCCTGAGCTTACCGTCTTTCCGGTGACCGGCGACTTCACGCAACCCGTCAGCCTCCCTGCATCTCTTGCTGACAAGGAGAAGATCCTCTTTTTCCCGGGATCAACCATCGGGAATTTTGAGGCCGAGGCAGCCCTTGAATTGTTACGAACTCTGAGACGCATCGAAAACGTCACGGCATTCATTGTCGGGATCGACCTGGTGAAGGATGAAGAGACACTGATCCGGGCCTATGACGACCGGAAGGGCGTGACGGCAGAGTTCAATCTCAACCTTTTAACCCGTATCAACCGCGAACTTGACGGCACGTTCGATCTCAACGCGTTTCGGCACGAAGCCCGCTGGAACGCCGAAGAGAGCCGCATCGAAATGCACCTTGTGAGCCTGGCCCGTCATAGTGCCCAGGTCGCCGGCGAGACGATTTCGTTCGAAAAGGGCGAGACCATCCATACGGAGAACTCGCATAAGTATGAAAAAGAAAAGTTCAGGGGTCTCGCAGCGCAAACCGGATGGAGCGTCCGCGTCTTCTGGACAGACCCGAAGGACTATTTCGCTCTGGCCGTGCTGACGTAAGGCAGCACTCCCCACCCCCGGGAACCATCAGCGAGATACTTTGCCGGACGGCTCACGCCTGCCGTTCAAGCCCGCGCATCAAGAGCCTGAAGCTCTCAGAAGCCAGTTCAAACTTTGCGGTCGGATCATCGGCGGCGGCGATCCACAATGCCGCGTCGATGAGGGCTCCATTAAGCATTCGAGCGACCGTTTCGGGATCGCACGCCACCATGCGCTGCTTTTTGATGAGATCTTCAATCGCCTCAATGAGCGGTGCAATCGAGCTTTCCTCATCGATTTCACGCATCCTCTGCCCCAACACAGCGGGCGCGTCCTTCAACCAGATCTGCTGAATTTCCGGGTTAAGCGCGAGACGCAGATATTCGACATTGCAGGCGCAAAACGCCTCCCACGGATCCTCGATCGTTTGATAGTGGCGGTCGAGGTGGGTTCCGATTTCGCTATCGATCTCCCGGACAACGGCTTCGAGAAGCGCCTTTTTGCTCCCGAAATGGTGGTAGAGCGCCCCTCTCGTCACACCTGCATCATCGCATAAGGTGTCCATCGACGTTTCGGCATAGCCCTCCGCAGCAAAGGCACGCCTTGCCGCCGTCAGGAGGTTTGCGCGGGTTTCAGCGGTCATTTCCGCATGCGTTCTGCGGGCCTTCATGGGCACTCCTTTTCAACGCGATCATATTGACATACGACCTGTATGCAAATATTTAATACGTACAGTACGTATGTATTCTGAAATATGACTACGGAAGCGCGGACCTCGCACCGAACCACCCCGAGATTTCACGTGATGCTCCTCATGACCCAAAGGCCCGGCTTTACAGCTGAAGCGATGGCAACCTTACGCCTCGCCGTTCCAATTGTGATTGGTCTTGCCTCATCCACCCTGATTGGTGTGGTCGATACGATCATGATCGCACCGCTCGGTACTCAGGCCATGGCAGGCGCGTCCCTCACGACCAGTGCAATCGTTATCTTCTATGCGGCGCTTTACGGGCTGATGTCCGTGCTTGGCATCGAAATGGCCAACAGGTCCGGTGCAAATGATCCGACAGCCATTGGCGGCCTCGTGCGCAACGGAGCCGTTCTTGCCCTTATCATTGGCACGCTCAGTGCTGCCCTCATGATCGGGGCCTTCCCTCTCCTTTCCATTTTGGATCAACCGGAGAGCGTCCTCACCGTCATGTATCCCTATTGGGTGACGATGGCTCTCGTTTTGATCCCGTTTACAACGCTCTTCCTCTTCAAAGGCATGTTTGATGCGATCGGACGGCCCTGGATCGGCACAGCATTCGCCATGCTGGGTGTCGCTGTGAACGTGCCCCTCAACTGGATCCTTATTCATGGCGTTGGCGACTGGAACGGGTTCGGTTTGTTCGGTGCGGGGCTTGCCAGTTTCGGTGCTGAAACCATCGCGCTTATCGCTGCTTGGTGGTTCTGGCGCTACCGGCCATCCATGCGGGCCTTTCGCGAGAAGGCCACACTATCTTTGAGTTTGATGCTGCGACAGCTCCGCGAAGGTTCACCGGTTGCCCTCAATTATGCGGGCGAAAGCACCTCTTTCGCTTTGATCAGCGTGATGCTTGGCTGGATCGGCGCCTCGGCGCTTGCCGCCAATCAGATTGTGAGTTCCATCGGAGCGGTCATTTACATGCTTCCACTCGGTATGGCGGCTGCAGTCGGCATTCGCATTGGCCAGGCGGTCGGTCAAAACGCCTTCGAACGGGTCCGGCTGATTGGGGTTAGCGCCTTTGTTACCGTTGTCCTGTGGATGCTTGTGATCACGCTCATTCTTCTGGTGTCACGCGAAGCGATCTCAGACGCGCTTTCCGATGATCCTGAAGTGATCGCAATCGCGTCAATCATGTTCCTGACCGTTGCCCTGATGCAGGTCGCTGATGGCGTGCAATCGACAGCGGTCGGCGCTTTGCGGGGTCTTGTTGACAACCGCATCCCATCGATCATCTCGCTTGTCGCCTATTGGCTGATCGCGTTGCCGCTCGCCTACACCTTCGGCTTTGTCCTGGAACTCGGCCCGGGCGGCCTCTGGATCGGCTACGGCCTTGCGCTTCTTGCAGCCGCTGTCGCTCTCACGCTGCGGTTCCTGCGGCAGTCGCGGGTGCGATAAGAATTCAAGATGCTCCCTTCGGCAGCGTTGTAGAGACTTTGCTTCTCTCCGCATGGTCGGGGGTTGAGCTATCTTCGTTTCCCAATTCGTCCTGTACTTCCCGTCTGAGCGTACGCGATGGCGGACAAACCTCCTGCATGAAGGCCCAAAGGTGACCGGCAAGGGTTTCTTCTTCCATGCCGTAGAGCACAAACTGCCCTTCCCTCTTCCGCCAGATAAGACCGGCACCTTCCAGAATGGCTAGATGCTTTGATATTGCCGGCTTTGACATTTCAAAACGTTCAGCAATAGCGCCCGCATGGAGCGGTCGATCCCGAAGATAAGCGAGGATCCGACGCCGCGCCGTTGAAGACAACGCTTCAAAGACTTTTTCAGGACTTGACATAAATAACCTTTTAGCTAATAGGTTAATTATAGAATTCACTATTTAGTTAAATGATGAAGAGAAAAAATGCAATGAATGATCTCTCTTCCACCGACCGTGTCTTTCCGACGCCCGAGAGTTCGCCAACCGATGGCCGTGTGGTCTGGTCGCCTGCAAAGTCACTTTGGTACTCCAGCATGCTGCTGGCCGGGGTCGCAGGGATAATCATTTATCCGTCTTTGGAGGCCGCCCTCCTCACCTTCGTTTTAATGCTCTTGACCCTGTGTCTTGGCCATTCCGTTGGAATACATCGGCTTCTCATCCACCGTGCATTCGAGGCGCCGCGTTGGCTCGAATATACACTGGTCTATCTCGGCACCTTGGTCGGCATGGCTGGTCCGATTGGGATGTTCCGTATTCATGAGATTCGCGATTGGCAACAGCAACAGCCGGACTGTCATTCCTTCGCGAAACATGATGTTGGCTTCTGGCAAGACGCACTCTGGCAGATGCACTGCGAGCAGCTACTGAACAATCCTCCAAAGCTCATTATTGAAGACCGCGTCGCGCATGACCGGTTTTACCAATGGCTTGAACGGACCTGGCGCTGGCAGCAACTCCCCCTGGCCGTCATCCTCTATGCAATCGGCGGCATAGGGTTTGTTCTTTGGGGAATAGGATTGCGGATCGCCGTTTCTCTCACGGGTCATTGGTGCACAGTCCATTTCGCACACACCGTCGGAGACCGCCCATTCGTTCAGAACAATATTGCAATCGACGGTCGTAACCTGCCGATATTAGGCATATTCACTTTTGGCGAAGCTTTCCACAACAACCACCACGCCTTCCCGCGATCAGCCCGCATGGGCCTGACCGCCTCTCAGTTGGATCCCGGCTGGTGGGTCATCCAAGGATTTGCAGCTCTCGGACTGGCAAAAGACGTTAGGGTCCCTCAACTCGAAATGATAAGTGAAGCACACACTACACACGAGGATTTTGCTTCAGATCGCCTGAAGCCCCGTTATCAAGTTTGGCAAGACAAAGTGAGAAACAACCAAGCGTTCCCCTTATAGTTCCGCTGAATTTGTAAAGGGCTTGAACAAACCACACCGAAAGCTTTCCACCCTCAGATCTGGGTACACAAACCAAACGTCGCGTACCAGTCGGCTTGTTTTTCTACCAGCGGCGTCACAGATCGTTATAAGGGCTTAAACCCTCTTCTAAGGGGCCTCAGCTTTCCGGAAAGGATGAGCCGATAAAGATCCGCCTCTCAACCGCCTTTTCAGTCTTTGTCGGCGCCATAGTGCTTCTTTCGGTGGGCTCGCTCTTTGCGCTTTCCATCATGAATGCCCGGGTTACGCTACTGCAGCAGCTTGCACGGGACTTCGACACAACAATCGCCGTCATCAATGCACGGATTGACGACTACATGTCGTCCGCCCAGCATCAATTGGAGTATCTCCAAAACGCGATTCTGCTCGATCCTTCGATCACTGAAGACCCAGATCGGTTGGGGCCGATCCTGCGGGCGTCATTTTCGTCTAGTCCACAGGTGACGGCCGTTGCGTTCTTCTCAAAAAACAACACGTCAGTCAGGGCCGAGCGCGATCCAGCGAGGGTCTTCGTCAATGATCTCACAGACCGAGAAGACCTGATCGCGGTCACTGAAAAAGCTGAAGCCGACGGCCCGGACGCACCGCCGCTTGACTGGAGCGACCCCATCTACAGCGAGAATATCGGCCACACCATTATTGTTTACCGAAAGGCGGTTTGGCGCGGCAGCGAGTTCCTTGGTTTGCTTTTTGCCGCAACGGATCTCAATTCCTTATCCGAGTTCACAAAGAACCTTTCCGAGGCAATCGGGCAGACCGTGTTCATTCTCAGTGGAGACGACGGGGTCATCGCGCACCCGAAGCTTACTGAAGGCGGGATCACGCTTTCCGGAGACAATGTCACTCCGGTTATTGATCAGATTGACGATGAAAACCTGAAACAAATCTGGTCCGAAGACAGGAACGATGTGATTTCGGCGTCAAGAATGCAAAACAGCAGCGGCCATTTCCTCTTCCGCGATGATGGCTTCCTCGTCTTCATCTATGCCCGCCTTACTGATTATGGCATCAAGCCATGGACAATCGGCTATCATTTCACGACTGGCAGTGCCATCGATCAAGTCCGCAGTTTCTGGCGGTTCTTTGCGCTTGCCGCCGGGCTCCTCGCAGTGTTCCTGCTCGCCGGAGTTTTTCTGGGCCGGTGGCTTTCAGGACCGATCCGCCGCCTCACGGAAGGCGCCATCGCCGTCTCGGAACTCAGATTCAACGAAATCAAGCCGATCGGCGGAAGCAATATTGTGGAACTTGACCGCGCCACAGCCTCCTTTAACTCCATGATTTCCGGTCTCAAGCTCTTCATGCGTTATGTTCCGCAAAAAATCGTTGAGACGGCAGTCAAAGACGGCCGCTCGGAACATCTTGCAGAAGAACGTGAACTCACCCTGTTCTTCGCCGACATAGCCGGTTTCACCGGTCTTTCGGAAAACTTTTCGCCCTCTGAGACGGCTGAGTTTCTCAATGAATATTTGTCGCTGATGGCGGAGGCTATTCAGGAGAACGATGGAACGCTGGATAAATTCACCGGCGATGGTTTGCTTGCCTTTTGGGGCGCGCCGGAGCGACTGGATAACCATGCAAGAAGCGCCCTTCAGGCCGCTCATGCGATCCGCGATGCGTTCAAGGCTTCCAATGCGAAACGGGAGAGCGAAGGGCTTCAACCGATTTCTGTCAGGATTGGCATTCATACAGGCCCGGTCATTGTCGGCGATATCGGGTCGCAGTCACGGATCAATTACACAGTGGTCGGGGACGCGGTCAATGTCGCAAGCCGGATCGAGACGATTGGAAAGCAGCTCGCGAAAGAAGACGCAATCATCCTCCTCAGCGAAGATACAAAAACGGCTGCGGGCGACGGGTTCTCGTTCAGCGAACTCGGGCCCAGGACGATTGTCGGCAGAACGGAGCCGGTGAATGTCTACAAGCTTCTGTAGAAGTGATACCTGGCGCGCGCTCCCGTTTTCAGGTTCCGTGCGGCATAAAAAGCAATCAGCAAGCATACGACAGCGCTTTAATACTTTGATTCAAATTACAGACATAGCCCTTTGATATTATGAGATTTAAAACTCATGCGAAGTAGGCAACGCTGTCTTCTTCCGTCCCCCTTCAGGATCATTAAGAGCCACTATGCCGGCGCGCGAGTTCTTGAATATGTGCCGGGCTGACCTCGCAACACCCGCCGACAATCGTCGCCCCCTCGCCAACCCAGGCGTCCACGTGATCGGCGTATTCCTCAGGACCGAGATCAGCTCTGGCAGCAAGTTTCGTCACAGCGCTGCCCTTCTCAAGAAATGAGCTGCTAATCCCCGTAAACCCGTTAGCATAGCCGCCGAACGGAAGAGCTGTTTTAGCAAGGATACCGAGACCTTCGCTGACGGCCTCAGGCCTCGAACAGTTGAGCAGGACCGCATCCGGTTTTCGCTTCTCGATTTCCGCTACCGCTTCTTCTAAAGGTTCGCCCGATCTCAGACGTGTGCCGTCTCCGTCATCCACGCTGAGCGCCAGCCAGACCGGCCTGCCATGGCCTAATGTACCCGAAAGAGCGGCCCTCACCTGTTCAACGGAGGCAATCGTCTCGATCAGAAACAGATCCACCAGATCTTTCTGTATGCGGCAGATCTCATCATAGAGTTCCGCTCCCTTCTCCGCTGGCGGCGCACCATCGTGGCTGTAAGACCAGCCGAGCGGTCCAAGCGATCCGGCGACTTTTCCCGACCCGTGGGCGTCACGTGCCTTACAAGCGATCTCGCAAGCAAGACGATGAAGCTCCTCAAAACGATCGTCCAATCCGTTAGGCTGCAGGCGATCCCTGTGCACAGCATAGGAATTGGTGGTCGCAATCTCAGCACCAGCTGCAAAGAAATCATCATGAATTGCGCGGACGAGATTGGGGCGGTCCATCATAATCTGCGTTGACCAGAGGCCGGTCGGAACCTCACCGCTGCGATGGACCAGTTCCTGGCCCATGCCACCATCCAAAAGAGTAATTGCCATTTTTCTGCTCGTTTTCGTCATTCCATTGCAGGCGGGTGCCGATCGCGTCTGCCGGACATAGACTTCGTTCAGTTCTACGCAAGAAAAATATTCGCGTTTTGCCTCAATCGAGGGCAAAAGCCGCCTTTTTCCGGTTGCTAACTATCCTGGCCTGCGCTGGACTCGCTCTCTCCATAGAACTCGGAAAATGTAATCCGAAACCGCCCGCCAAGGATCCGCCCCATGACATTTGAGCACCTCATCGCCTTTAACATTGCCCTTCTGTTTGCGATCGCAAGCCCAGGACCAGCGCTTCTTGTCGCGATACAAACGACCCTGAGTGGCGGCAGAAAAGCGGGAATTGCCGTTGGATGCGGTCTAGGGCTGATGGCGGCAATCTGGACGATGCTGGCTCTCCTTGGGCTTGAAGCCGTTTTTCAGCTCTTCCCGTGGGCTTACGCCACGGCCAAGATCGTTGGCGCGCTTTACATCCTCTACATCGCTTGGGGGATGTGGCACGGCGCACGCAACGAGATTGAAAACCGGTCCCTTCCTGCCCGCCATTCTTTCCGCCAGGGTTTCTTGATCAATGTGCTCAATCCCAAGTCCGTGCTATTCGCAGCCGCCGTTCTCGTCGTGATTTTCCCGGCCAATATGAGCCTTCTTGAGAACTCGATCGTTGTTCTCAACCACCTCATCGTGGAGATCCTGTTTTATTCTGCCCTCGCTTTCGGAATGAGCACGGAAACGGTGAAGACCGGATATCTCAAGGCAAAGGTCTATATCGATCGGATGGCGGCAGTCGTCTTGGGAGCGCTTGGCTTGCGAATTCTGCTGAGCCGGTAAACTGCTGGCGATCTCACGCCGCACTAGGAAAGCTGATCAGTGGCTGTGCCGCTCAGGGTTTCCCTAGGTGCCACGGTCTCTGACAAGATCTGAGATCGCGGCCTTGTCGAGATCCGCCTCGCTGCGCAGACCGGCTTCCACACCGGCACGATCAGCCGTGCTCTTGTTCTGGCTCACCTTCCATGTCCCGGCGAGATCATCGATCACAATCTCAAAGCCGACAAGCCCTCTCAATTGACGCGCGATGTAATCGGATGGTGCATCGGAGACCTGCCATGGTGCCGGACGGTGGCCCTCTTGCGCTCCGGTCAAGGCGTTCAGATGGTCGAGAAGCCAATCCGTCTCGCGGACGAACTGCAAGGTCCCACGTGCATGGACCACCACATAATTCCAGGTCGGCACAACCTTTCCATGCTCCTCCTTTGAAGCGTAGTAGGACGGGCTGATATAGGTTTGCGGCCCCTGAAAAATCGTCAGCACCTCAATCGGGCCATTGGCTTCTCGAAAGAGCGGGTTTCCGGCAGCAAAATGGCCCTGCAATACACCGTACTCTCCAACCTCTTCCTGCAAAACCAGCGGAACATGGTCGGCTGTCAGTTCGCCGGTCACTGAGGATACGATGGTTGCGAAGGGATGCGCTCGCATTAGGGCATGCATGACATCCTTGCGGTCTTCGCGGAAAATCGGGGGCTGATACATAGCGGTCGGCCTTAGGAGTTAAGAAGCCCGTCTTTATTCAATCACCAAAGGGTCGGCAAGCGCGGTAAGGTTTCTGTAACTTAACCTTTCAATATATCCTTGATCATTCGGTGAGAGTATAGAAGGAGTTTACAGAAATTGGGAGCGAGAACCTGATATGTCGGTTCAAACTTCGGCCTATCCGCTAAGGCGATGGGGCTTTTGGTCAGTTTTAGTCGGGGCGCTCGCTCTGATGCTGGTCTTCATTCAAATCGTGGGACCGAGCATTGAGCCGAAACCCTCCGCCGCCACTCAGATTGGCGAAATCGCGGGGGAAATCAAACGGTCGGCATGGCGTTCCTTCCTCGGCGTGCCAGCGGAAAAGGCAGAGGTCGAACCGCCCCGCATCTGGGATTATTTTGCGCTCGCAGCGCCAATCCTTGGCATTGTCGCTGTCGTGTTATCGCTTGTTTCCGGCATCTTTCGCGAGAACTGGCGCTATCCAGTCTATGGCGTGAGCCTTGGTGCCTCCGCGATCGTCTTCCAGTATCTCTGGTGGCTGGCGCTTCTCATATGCGGTGTGCTCATACTCATCGCGATTATTGAGAATATCGGCGAGATCTTCAGTTTCTGACAAAGCTTGGCATTGTCGAACTGGTGATCCGCGGGTTTCACCCGACCGGGATGGACGCCATCGCCGTTTGCAGACCTACGGTGTCGTAAAACTCGTAGAATGAGACGATCTTGCCGTCTTTCAGGCGGATCACATCCACTTTCGGCGTTTCAACCCGCATACCGTTTGCTTTCACCGTCCAGGCGCAGCTTCCGACCGCAACGACCATATCGCCCTCTGCGATGAACTGATCGACGGTGTAATGGATCATGTCAAAGTTTGTGGAGATCGCTTCGAAATAGCCTCTCATATCCGTGCTTGATCTTGCCGCCTTTGTGAATCCGGCATCGCCCGCACCGTTAGCAAGCGAAAGGAATTCGATATCCGGGCTCATGATCTCCATCCAATGGTCGACGCTGCCGCCCTTCGTATCGTGCCATTTCTGGTAGGCTTCCTTCATGATGGCACGGTTCTTTTCGGTTTCGGACGCTGTAATATCGCTCATCGGATCTCCTCCCAAATGACTTTCCTCGAATGCGATCAGTATAAGCGCAAATGAGGCCAAACGCCCGTCTTTCCCGGCAAGATAATCTTGCCGGGACACACTTGCTTTACTTGTGCTTCTGTGACCTCTGGCCTGCTCTAGCAGCAGGCACCACTTGTTACGTCAGTCGTTTGTGCGGGCCCCGGCGTTCCGCAATCGAACAGGCCGTAATGGGTTGAGAAATCTCCGTCGACGCGGAAGTGCTCCTTCAACCGGCTTTGTGTCAGCATGTTTGCTGTGTTCCCGCAGACGAGCACCGGCATTCCCGTTCTGAAGAGATGGTGATCATCAAGCATGAAAGTATGCGGGCTCTCGGCAATCGTCCCCTTGTAATAGGCAACGTGACCGAAATCCTCGCAGGCATCCTCCAGATCCACCTTAAAGGCACGGACGGTTTTCGATGAGAAGGTAATCATACCGGCCTTGGCGATCACTTCGGGATCATGCAGTTCAAGGACGGTATCGGCGATGACCCGTGTATCGGGCATACCGATCTTTGCCATCATGCGGCGGAAATCCTCCGTGTACATGGCACCGCCCAGGCACTCACCACGGATGAGCTTATCATTCTGGAGATCTTCGCTGATCCGTCGGTCCGAAAAGACATCGGAAAAATAGAGTTCCCCGCCAGGTTTCAGCACGCGGTAGATTTCGCTAAAAACGCGCTCTTTGTCGGGCGAGAGATTGATCACGCAATTCGAAATCACAATGTCAACGCTCGCATCGGCAATACCTGCAGCTCCGAGATCTTCGATATAGCCTTTTTTGAAATCCACATTGGGCGTGGCAAAGCCAAAACGATCCATGTGCCAACCGACATATTGGTTCGCAACGGAAAGCTGTTCATCGGTCATATCAACACCGATCACCCTGCCCTTATCGCCGACAATCTGACTGAGGATGAACGCGTCGCGGCCAGTCCCACAGCCAAGATCCAGAATTGTACAACCTTCAATGGCGTCAGGAACCGGCGTTCCGCATCCGTAGAACTTGGTCAGAACAGTCTCGTGAATATTGGAGATATAGGGGCGGATATGGAGCGGCGGCGCGTCAGCCGGACAACAGGCGCTTGTCTTCAGATCGTTTTTCGTCTGCAGGATACGCCCATAGTAATCCTGAACATCTTCCAACGTTTGCTGCGACATAGAAAACCCTTTTGTGTGATGGTGCATCGCACAATCGTCTAACCCGGGCTCCCTGTTTCTGGAACTCACAAATTCGTGGCACATGCCGCAGTTTTGGGCGGTGGGGTGTTGAGGATGCCGCGATGAAGGAAACCGCTTCGCTTTCCCTCAGCCGCCCGCCTCGCGCTTGGCTCTCCTGCAGGCGCGCTCCATCGCCTGAAGAAATGCGGATCTGTCCTTTGCTGAAAAACCTTTCGGGCCGCCGGTCATTTCACCGATTTCGCGCAAATGCTGTGAAATCGCCCGGCTTGCGAGCGCCGATCCGATATTCGCCTCGGTGAAATCCCTCCCCGTTCCACTGATCACAAGCGCGCCTTTTTTGAGACAGCGATCGGCGAGCGGGATGTCATTCGTCACCACAATATCGGATGCGGCCACCTCTTCGGCGATCCAGTCATCCGCAGCATCCGGTCCTTCGGGTACGATCCGACGCGTGACAAGCCGGTCTTCCGGCAGCCGCATAAAGGCGTTGGAGACGAAGGTGACAGGGAAATCATGGCGGATTGCGACTTTGACTACCTCGTCTTTGACGGGGCAGGCATCAGCATCAACATAAATTTGCGGCATGGCATTCCCGGGAAGACATGTGAACTCATAGAAGTTTAGGCGAAAGAAACTCTCGTCTCTATTCGCTACTTATTCCGCGCCCAGCTTTTTCTTCCATCGCCACCAACACCAGAGCACGAAGAGGCCGTATACCGCATCCCCATATTTGATGAGCCCGGCGAGGATCGATGGTCCGCCGGCGTTATCTGATGGCGTTGCAGGTGCCGCAGTCTTCGTGTCCAAAAAGCCAAACAGGAAAATGGCACTATCCCAAAAGCCATGAAGCAGAATGGCAGGCCATATGGATCCAGTTCGAAGCATAATTGCCGCGTAAAGAATGCCCCCACCTGCGGCGTGAATAACTTGAGCGTTGGTATCCGGCAAAGGTTGGCCATTCACCCAGTTCACATAATGCATGGCGCCGAACAGGGCTGCAGATACGAATACTGCCGTTATAGGCCCCCGCCAGCGCTCTAGACCGTGAAACACGCATCCTCGAAAAAGAAGCTCCTCGAAAATCCCAACGAAGAGCGTCATCACGAAAAGCAGCAGGAGGGTGTGGTGATTGATAGTGACTGCTTCACCGCTCGCAATGACAATGAGGGCAAGGCCGGCGATAGCAAAGGATAGCAGGAGCGGTGGAACAAGAAATTTCAGCCCTCCGGGATTAAGTGGCGTCACAATGCGGGTTGCACGCCACCATCCGAGAAGTGCAATCACGGCCACAATTGACAGCAACAGCGCCGTTTCCAGCGGCAATTGCCCGGTTGCATCTGTCGCCGTTTCAAGCCCCCGGCCTCGCCCGTAGGATTTCTCGGAGAAAATCCCAGGAACAATAAAGATCACGAAGTATATCGCGACCAATGCAAGCGATGTGAGAAGCGGTGCTGTGCGCAATCTGTCAAGCATACAGAGCCATCTATTCTTTTAAAAAATGAGCGTGCAACAAGGAAGCCTGTCACACTGTCGCGAATTTCATGAGTTTAAATCATCCTGCAGTATATTCATGGAGGCAATATGAAAGCGATTACTTTCTCATTCATTCTGATCGCCCTAGTAACATTACCGTCCGAGGCGAAACATGGCAGAAACGCAGCCAAGGGGCTTGCGATCGGCGCTGCCCTGTTGGGTGCCGCAGCACTCGCTGCGTCATCACACGACCATCGTCACCAGAATTATCGACCCCATCGCGATTACCGGCCACGCAGGCACGGCCCCTTCAGTCCGGCAAGGCACATCACGTGTTATCCGCGTGAACAGGCCTGCTATCGAGATAACGGCCGGTACTCTTGGAACTGGACCAACAGGATCTACAGGTAGCTGGGGGATATGATAATGAAAAACAGTCTAATCCTCGCTCTATCGATAATGATAGCTGGTACCAACGCCGTGCTCGCGCAACCACCGAGCATCTTCGTAAATTCCCACGCGATTGAATTCGCCGACGGCAAATTGACCGACGATCAACTCGCGCACCTGCAGAACATCGCCCATCAGGCGGCGACGGCATCAGTCTGCGAGACATTCGCGCTCGATGAAACCAAGTTTCTAGCTGCATTTGCGGACATCAAGCATGAAGCGGAAGATGAAATGAGCGCAGAAGAAAAAGCCTATTTCGATCAACATGTTTTGGTGATCTACGGCATGATGGTGGGCGGAGCACTTGCAGACGCGTCCTCAGCGCCGGGAGCCCATTGTTCCCACGCCGAAGAAGAGCGCAGCGATCCGAATGTGGTTCAGGATCTGCTATTCGAGTGATCCTGTCAGGTTGAAACGCAATGAGATCTCCGGCCCGACGAACTCGTATTGAGGCGGATTCGCCGGGCCGGCTCAGCTCTCAAGCCCCTATGGTGCATCGCGGTCCGAGCCCCCCGTCACATCCCCCGGAGCCTCCCGGACCGCGCTCATCAAGCCGTCTCACCCCGGCTGATGATCCTTGTCGTCAGGTATGGCTTCGCACACCGCGACACCGCATGCCGTGATCACAAATTGCTGCAGCGGATCATCCCGAACGGCGTCGAACTCCCGCCCATCCTGACAGCGTGCACGGGCTTCAACATTACCGCTTCCGTCGCCTTTTTCGTCACGCACACGGACGTAGAAGGCGACCTCGCATTTTTGTTCTTCCATGAGTTGATGCGTCAAATCCAAAAGCCAGGTCGGCTTCCCGTCCTCCGCCTGCCCCCCGCTCAACGGAACGAGCAAAAGCATCGCTGGAAGGATAAATTTGGCATATGACATTGCGGACCCCTGTTCGCTTTTCTTAGTACTGTCATATTGCGATGACTTTTCTTAGGTGTCCTTGAGGAAGGTCAAAACACTTACGGGAATCCCGCTATTCTTGCGGCCCGTAAGGCAGCGGCGGATCGGTCTTGTTACCTGTGGCGGAAGAACCAGGGAATCAGAGTGAGGAGCAAAGCGAAGCCCAGCCAACGCGCCTGGCCGGGATCTTCAAAGTGCTGCTTGATGCAACCGAACGGGATAAGGTGACGCTTGAGGTGATCTTCGCGCTTCTTGCCAAGCGCGGGGCGGCGATCGTGATCTTTCTCTGCGCCTTCTTGATTTTCATGCCCTTCGCGCTTTTCCCGGGTTTCGCGGCGACATTGGCGATCATCATTCTGTTCGCTGCTCTTAACCTCATTTGGGGAACCGAGCGGGTCTGGCTCCCGAGGGGATTTCTCAAATTGGGCATTCCGGGCAAGGTTCTCAAACGAGGGATCGAAAAGACGATGCCCGTGTTGCAATGGCTCGATGATCACACCGGCAAGCGACTGGTCTGGATTGCCGAAGGCCGTATTTCCGATCAGGTGGCGGGTGTCGTGATCATTCTTCTTGCGATCACTTTGATCCTTTTCGGCTTCATTCCGTTTGCAGGCGGGATCGCGTTTCCGATCATGCTCCTTGCAACTGGCCTCTTTGTGCGCGACGGACTGGTTTCACTCATCGGATATGTCCTGAGCATCGCCACGATTATCGCGATTGTCTGGATCGGCTTTTTTGCTGTCGCAGTTTACAACGGCAATGATTGGCAGGATCTGATCAGCCGGGCCTTTACCTGGTAACGCCGGGCCGGTTCAGGGAACGAGGACGGCAGCTCCGGTGAAAGCGCCCCTGCGCAAAGCTTCGAGTGCCGCGTTCGCCTCGCGGAGGGGATAAGGATGAACGTCGGTTTCGACCGGCACTTGTCCAGCAAGCTCCAGAAACTCCACACCATCCTGACGCGTCAAATTGGCGATCGACGAAATCCTGCGCTCACCCCAAAGATCCGCATAAGGAAAGCCCGGGATGTCGCTCATATGGATCCCGCCGCAGACAACATGACCGCCCTTTCTCAAAGTCTTCAGTGCAAAAGGCACGAGCGATCCGACGGGCGCGAAAAGAATGGCGGCATCAAGGAGGTCAGGCGGGGATTCGTCCGATGCGCCGGCCCATATCGCACCCTGTCGGCGGGCTGCGTCCTGGGCAGCCTGATCACCCTTTCTCGTGAAGGCGTAAAACTCCCTTCCTTGAAACCGGATGACCTGAGCGACGATATGGGCCGCTCCGCCATAGCCGAAAATGCCGATCTTTTGCGCGTCACCTGCAGCTTTCAAAGAGCGGTATCCGATGAGACCGGCGCACAGCAAAGGCGCTGCGTGGAGATCGTCAATATCCTCTGGAAGCGGGAAACAATAGCGCGCGTCGGCGCAGGTATATTCGGCATAGCCACCATTCAGCGTATAGCCGGTAAAGCCCGGTTCATCGCAGAGATTTTCAAGACCCAAATTGCAGTATCTACAAGTCCCGCAAGTGTGGCCAAGCCAGGGTATACCAACCCTGTCACCGAGCGAGAAACCGGTCGCGGCCTGACCGATCTTGTCAACATATCCAACGATTTCATGGCCCGGGATAACCGGTGTTCTGATATCGGGAAGCTCGCCGTCAAGAAGATGCAGATCGGTTCGGCAGACGCCGCAGGCCGCAACTCGAACCCGAATTTGATGAGGGTCCGGCTCTGGGATTGGAAGGTCAACTTCGTTGAGCGGCGAGCCCACTTCTTCAAGGATCATGGCGCGCATGAATTGCCCCTCAATCCGGCAATCGAGCGACCTTTGAACTTGGGCCGCCCACTCAAGCAGTCACCGCGTGACCAAGACCGAGCACTTCGCGTGCCTGACGACACGCGCTGCGGTGGACCCCAGGAAGTAATCCTGAAGCCCCGGCCTGTGGGACGCGATGATAATGAGATCACACTCTTCTTCTTCGGCAATCGCCATGATGGTATTGGCCGGATGACCGGAACGGGCAATCACTCGCCCGCCAATACCGGCTGCGTTTGCGATTGCCTTTAATTCCGAAAGCGCATCGGTCAATTGATTGTCGAAGAACCCTGCCGGAAGATCGGAAACGACATAGGGCGGAATATCCGGGACGACGGTCGCAAGAATGATGTCTCCGCCCGCATCCTTCACCTGACTGGCAACTCCAATCATCGCTTTGCCCTTTTCCTGGTGGGTCAAGTCGATCGGCACCAAGATTTTCTTATACATCGGAAGCGCTCCTCTATGATCAAAGCTGATGGAAGCGCTATTTTGACAAGGATTTCGGATAAGGGATTGTCCTAGGTCAAAACCGGATAAGATCCTTGTCAAACCTCACGGGAGTAAAAGAATGCCGCTCTTTCATGTGTCAATAAGCGCGAATGACCCGGAGGGCGTCGC
>JBCDCU010000011.1:0-24188 GCA_039181265.1 Pseudomonadota bacterium
AATCATCACATTCAACAGATTGCGCGGCAGGGCATGGCGTTTCAGCGTGTGCGTCACGCCATCTTCAGGGCCATAGGGCTCGTTCCGCCTAATGTCATAACCTTCGGCAATGTTGAGCAATGCGTCAGCAAGCCGCGCGTCATCGTCATGGAGAATGCCGACCTCGACGGATCGGGTCTGCCCAAGAAATTTACGGGTGAAACTGTGAATGGTGACGAGGATTGCCTCTCGTCCTTTGCGGTCCAGAAGATCGGAGAGCATTTTTTCAAACGGTCGGTAAAAGGCGTCGATCCGTTCCTGCCGTTCAATCGCGGTCAAGTTCCGGTTCTTCGGAATGTCGATAGCGCCGCTCTCTTCCGGCATCGCGTCCGGCGCTTCAGGAGGACGGTTGCAATCATAGACAAGGCGCGAGACCGTGCCGTGGAAGAGTGGCGCATCAAAGGCAGAGGAGAGCCGTTTTGCGGTCTCAAAAGCGCCTGGATCCCAGGCGATATGGCTTGTAAGGGGGGCGCCAGAAAGGCCGAGATTCCCGAATGAGGCTGGGATGTAATGGCTGGCGTGCTCGCACACAAAGAGGATCGGATGGGCGCCATCCGGGTTGAGGATCTCAACCGGTGCTCGCTCTTCGATCATCCGCTCAGCTTGTACCAAGTGATATGCCCCCGTTGATCGCGCGTTCATGGATCGAAGAAAATGCGTCGCAATCCTGGAAAGTTTTCTTCAGGTCATAACCGGCTGTCAAATGTTTTTTGAAAAGATTTGTACATTTGAATTTCGTCAGTACATATTTTGACGAAACTCATCGTTTCGATATAGGGTGACGTATTGGGGGCGGCTCGCCGGGGGCAAGGTCGCCTGATGCGAAAGTCCGCAATGCCGGGGGAGGGCGATGGACACAATTGCGGAAAAACTGCAGGACAAACAGGAGACGCTCACCCGCGCGGAACGCCAGTTGAGCGATGTCATCTTGCAGAATTATCCGGCGTCCGGGCTCGGAACGATCACAACCCTTGCAGAAGCAGCCGATGTCTCCACACCGACGGTGGCACGGCTTGTCCAGAAGCTTGGATTTTCGGGCTTTCCGGATTTCCAACGCGGCTTGCGGGCGGAACTCAATGAGAAGATTTCAAGCCCTTTGACGAAGCGGGAAAAGTGGGTCGATGACGCGCCGGATGCCCATTTGCTCAATCGCTTTACGAAGGCCGTGATCGATAATATCGGCCAGTCCATGGCGCGCATTGACCCGAAAGACTTTGAACGCGCCTGCGATCTTCTGAGCGATCCCGAGCGGGGGATTTTCGTTGTCGGTGGCAGGATTACGAGAACGCTTGCTGACTATTTTTTCCTCCACTGTCAGGTGATCCGCGAAAACGTCGTCCATATCGCGTCAAACTCCAATGCCTGGCCCCATTATGTGCTTGATTTCAAGGAAGGCGACGTCGTGGTGATCTTCGATGTGCGGCGCTATGAAAACAGCACGCTAAGGCTTGCGGAAATTGCCAAGGAGCGCGGGGCGGAGATTATCCTTTTCACCGATCAGTGGATGTCGCCGATCGCCCAACATGCAAGCGTTTGTTTTACTAACCAGATCGCAGCACCCTCGGCGTGGGATTCCAACATCGTCACCATGCTGATGTCTGAGATTGTGATTGCCGAGGTTCAGGAGCGCAATTGGGAGACGACCCGCGAGCGTATGGAA
Source organism: Pseudomonadota bacterium (assembly GCA_039181265.1). Classification (GTDB taxonomy): domain Bacteria; phylum Pseudomonadota; class Alphaproteobacteria; order Rhizobiales; family JACESI01; genus JBCDCU01. The sequence goes on from JBCDCU010000011.1 coordinate 1,700, forward strand.
GCGCTAGAGGAGATGTTCGACCGCACGCGCTTTTTCCGGAAATTCTGATTGCTGGGGCTTGGGGGCGAAAGCTTGACCCGATTGCATGGGTCGGTTTGACCGCTTAGAAAGAGGGAGTCGCTTTCTTTGTCAGACAAAGGCGGCGATAGCTTCTTTATGGTCTTTTGAACGATGACATTTTTTCAACGCGCCAGACGATATTTTATTGCCCTGTCGTTTGCTTTGCTTGCTCTTGCGCAACCGATGGAGGCCAGGGCCGATCCAACTATTTTGACGATTACAATTGGCCCGGAAGTATTTGAAATCAAACGGGCAGACATTTTGCCGAAGCCGGTGATGGGATATGTCCTAGGATCTAGGGCAAATCTTTCCTTCTGCATTCACCCAAACAAAATGAAACTCATAGCAGGGGCGATGAAGCGTCATTCGGATGGGTCAATCAAAGTACAATTGCTCGATCAGCCAGGCGAAACCAGAACCGCTGATGCAATGCAGTCATTTTGTCAGTTCTGGGGTAATCTTGATAGCCAAGCATCCCAGCGATTGTCCGCGTACCTCAAAAGGCAAAGTGACGACCCCGATTTCTTTCCCGGGCCTGCTCTAAGCTCCAATTCGTTCTGTCCGGAAGCCTTCTTTATCGAAGTTTGCGTGAAGTCATCTGATCCGCACAAAACTCTCTTCGAAATGAGGGATGCGCAATTACTGAGATTCGAAGAATTCGGTGAAGGTGAATTCGCGATAACACCTCAAGGCGCCACCGGAATAGAGTATCATCTCTATACCGGTGACCGAATTATTGAAGACGTGCGCATTCGTGCCTGCCAAGCGCAAGGTTTCACAGGCAATGAAAACGAGGCCATATGCAGTGGAAAATTCCCGCTTCTTGAGGCAGCTCTTCCATTTCGCGGCTACAGTTCTTTTGACGTCAGCCATAGAAGGAGGGAGCATTTCCACCGGGAATGGCTTCATGAAGACGGAAACAGAAGACACTTCTTCAGTTCAACGGTTGGTCTAGATGGTCGCGAGCCAAACTTTATTTATCAGTTCTTCGAGATCGGGCATGACGAGAACTAATTGCCTGAGCGGTTTTTGCGAGGGGAGATGATCAGGCGTTTCTGCTGTTTTGTATGTATGTTTTGCTTGGTTCAGATTCAGTTGATACTGGATAGTGCGGCGGAAAATGCTTGCCCCGAAAAAGATTTTGTAAAATTCTGTTTGGAACGAGATCTCACGATTGAGTCCATCGTCCCTTGGACCGAAAAGCACGGATGGTCACAGGTGGAGTATTCTGGTGGTGCGATCTTTCGCAAATTTCGGGTCGTAAGATCACCGGACCGCTCCTTCGATATGTTTCACCACCTCAGACTTGACCTCGGTGACGCGGCACTCAATTATTGCGGTTACACACATGTCCCCTTCAAAGAAAATGCAATCTGTGATCCGACCTTCCCAATGATCGCAAGAGAACTTCCAAAAGGTACGGCGCAAAAGGTCGAAATCATCAGCGAGAGCGCCACAACACACAGTTGGACTTACCGTGACGGCGCCATACGCGGGAACATAGAAATCCGCCTTCGGGACGGGCGAGTCTGGCACATCACATTGACCGCCATCGAGTATCCGATCAAACGCGATGAAGACGGCAAAAGATTAGCCGACTGACCTCCACACCGTCCCGTTAAAAACGCAACCTCAGAATGAATCCCAATGGATATCGGAATCCCGTTCTCCAGCCTGATGCTGACTATCGCATTCGTCGGGTTTCACTATTCGGGGGCGGCGCTCATCCTCTATATTGGCTTTCCTCCATTCTACCGGAGCGTCGGTTCGATGTGGTTCTACTACTCCGGACCACATTTCGACGTGTACAAAAAGAAAGTGGTCTCAAGTTCCGTCGGTTATCTGATGCTGGCTGGCGGGATTCTGGCTTTCGCTCTCTTGTCCGGTTTCCATTTTCTTCTGATTCTCTGTCTTCCGATTTGCCTTTACGTTGGACTGAGGATCCGCAGACACCTGCTTCAGGAAACAGAAGGCCCGCATCTCTGGCTTGTGACACCCTTAACGGTCAAATGGCCGATGTTCCCGTTTGATGTCTGGACGATAGGCGCTGGCCTATTGACATTGCTTGCGCTTGGGTCGCCTTGGGGTGAATAGAGCAGCCCGTCAAAGATCCATCACCGAACGATAGTCACACCCGGTCTTTCAGAAAATCCAGCATGGCCCGCACCCGCGGAATGGTTTGCCGTCCTGGTAGAACGAGTGCGGTGATGGGTTGTTCATTTGTGACATGGGTGTCGGTCAGAAGCGGGACAAGCTCTCCGGATGAAAGCGCTTTTGCGCCAAGGAAATCGCCCAACCTGACAATCCCTGCACCGGAAATCGCCGCATTGAGAAGCGTTTCGGCGCTGTCCGAAGTGAAGGTCCCGTTGACGACGATGTCTGTTGGCACTCCGTCTTCGATGAAGGGCCAGGTCGCCTGATGCGGAAAGCTGCTCAGGAGAAGGCAATTGTGCTTTTCAAGATCATGCGGCGTGTCTGGTGTTCCGTGCTCAGCGAGATAGTCGGGACTGGCTGCGATCACCCGCGAAACGGTGCCGAGCGAAACAGCAATCAGATCACTGTCTGAGAGCGCGCCAACGCGGATCGTGATATCTGCATGCTCGGTCAATGGATCGATACGGTGGTCGGAAACACTAAGATCGACGGAAATTTCGGGATAGGCCTTCTGGAAATCGGGGAGGGCGGGCGCGAGCTTGTGATTGGCAAAAGCTGTCCCGCAATTGATCCTGAGATGTCCGCGCGGATGGTCCGCAGCGTGCGAGAGGTCTGTCTCGGCGGCCTCTAACGTCGCAAGGATCGCGCGGGCATGCGAGAGAAAGGCTTCTCCCTCAGACGTCAGCGACAGCCGCCGCGTCGTCCGGTGGAGGAGCTTTGCGCCAAGGCTCGCCTCAAGCCGCGAGATGGCACGGGAGGTACCCGACGATGTAACATTGGCCTCGTCTGCCACAGCGGCAAACGAGCCAAGATCGACGACCCTCACAAAGGTGGCGATTTCCGGAGCGAGGTGATTTCTCATTCATGACTTTCAGGCAAGAGAGTTCGATATCTTAATAGGTTTATCAAAGAAATAATCACGAATAGCGTTCGGTCCAACCTGCTCGGCCAATCAGGAGGTGACCGCATGCCATTGAACAAGATCCACGTCCCCGAAGCTCTGCCGAGCGATACATGCCACGCCATCAACGATGCGCTTCACGATGTGCTTGTCGAAACATGTGCGGTAAACCCCGACGACTATTTCTGCCTCATTGCGCGCTACCGCCCGGAGGACATGATCCTTCATCCGACATTTCTGGGGCCGAGGGACCCGGCCGCGACGATCATCATCGAAACTGCACTTCTGGCGGGACGCACGGACGATCAGAAAGAAGCGCTCTATAGGGACGTTCGGAGGCGCCTCAGCGTTATCGGTTTCGATCCTGAAAACGCGATCATTTATCTCCTTGAAAATCATCCCATCGATTGGTCTTTCAGCAGCCGGGGATCGGTGAAGCTGGAGCTTGGGCTTTGACGGGATCGTGGCTCTATGGGGGAGCAAGCGACGTTTTCAGTGACTGGCTAGAGCGTCAAAGCCGGGACCGAGGTAAACTTCTTTTCAAGAAAATCGGTGAAGGCGCGCACGCGTGGAGGCGGCTGGTTCGACGGTGAGCGGACGGCGAACACTTTCCATTCGGGAACAACAACATAATCGTCCAGAACGGTTTCGAGGGCACCGGATTGAAGCTGGTCTGCGATCTCCCATTTGCACTTTCTGGCAATCCCGATCCCGGTGACCGCGCCGATGGTTATCCCCTCTGCGAGATTGGTCGCAAAGTTGCCATTGATCCGCGCCTCCTGGATCGTGTTATCCGGAGTGCGAAACTTCCAGGTCCTCACATCAGCACGTGCAAGGCAATTGTGGTGTTTGAGATCCTCAAGACTTTCTGGCTGACCATGAGAGTGAAGATAAGAAGGTGCCGCGACGAGTACGCGAGGGCTAACGCCCAGCGGACGGGCTTTCAGGGTTGAAGGAGCAAGCTCACCGAGCCGGATTGCCAAATCAAAACCCTGTTCGACCATATCAACCGTGTCATCGCTCAGATCAAGCTGGATGGATACTTTCGGAAAAGCCTCGAGGAACTCCGCAATATGGGGCATGATTTGAAGGCGACCGAACGACGCGGAACTTGCGATCCGCAATGAGCCTCTTATGGAATCCGGCTCACATTGTATGTCAGAGAGCGCAGCCTCGACATTCCCTACGATGCGTTTTGCGTGCTCGAGAAAAATCTCCCCGTCAGCAGAGAGGGATACGGCGCGTGTGGTGCGGTGAAGCAGCGAAACCCCAAGCGCTTTCTCAAGCGCACGAACGCGTTGTGTCGCGGCTGTCGCTGATAATCCGAATTCTGCCCCGGCGCGTCCGATGGCACCAAGTGCCGCGATCCGCACAAACAGTCTCAGCGATTTCAGATCAAGGTCCATTATGAAGGAAAAACAAAGAGTGATTTAAGATTGAGGCTGATTGTTTGGGTAAGCCTGCATTCCCTATATCAGAAACACGCCCAGGCACACGTTAGAAATCAAGACCCAGGTGCGAAAATCACGAATGCGGAGCGCGAACATGCCATTGCTGAGAGTGAGGTTTCTTGCGGTCATCCTGATGGTGCTCGCGCTGCCAAACGGTGCCCCGGCTTTGGAGCCGACGGTGGAAGTCATCCCTCGGTCGGAGGTTCAATTTCAACCGCTCAATCCGCTTCGCGGCGATCTGAGCCCGAAAGCGGGTGTGTTGTGGGGGGATATCAAGAAAGATGTGCCGACCGGTACGCTGATCGAATTCGTTGATGGGTTTTCTTCCCCGCCGCATATTCACAACATTACCTATCGCGCCGTCGTCATCAGCGGAGACGTCCACAATGACGATCCCGGCGCAGAAGTTCTATGGATGGGACCCGGATCGTTCTGGACCCAGCCCGCCGGTGAAAACCACATCACCTCCGCCCGACCGGGGAGCCGGGCAACGGCCTTTCTGGAAATCCTTGAAGGGCCTTATCTGGTACGGCCTGCCGCGGAAGAATTCGACAATGGTGAGCGGCCGATCAACATCGAAGCGCGTAATGTGGTCTGGTTGAACGCTGCGGATATCGGTTGGCTTGATCCTTCCGCGACACTCGGAACCGCAGATGATGTCGAAATTGCGTTTTTATGGGGGCGTCCCGAGAGCGGCAAGCGCAATGGGACGTTCCTGAGGCTTCCGGCAGGTTTCTCCGGATCACTCAAGGGAAGTGGTGCGTGGTTGAGAGGTGTGGTGATCAGCGGCAGGGCTATCCATGATGCACCCGATAAAACCGGACCGCAAATCCAGCTTGATCCCGGCAGTTACTTTGGCTCGACCGGCGGCGCCGTGCATGCCGTCTCCTGCGCCGAAGGTGCGCCCTGTCTCCTCTACATGACATCGGAAGGCCGGTACGAAACGTCAGCCGTCAAGTGCCCCAGACATGGTCAGTAGCAATGTCCTTTCAGAGGCAAGGCCGTCCTCAAGTGAGTGGATTCGGTTGGTTGATTAGCCAATCCGTCACTTTGATCTTCGCTTCCGTTTCTTGAAAACATCGATCAGGGATCTGAGCTTTGGCATGACCTGATGCCTGTGCGGATAGTAGAGAAAAAGCCCTGCTGATGTTTGGACATAAGCTTCCAAGACGGGCACAAGTCGACCTTCCCGAACATCCTCTTCAAAAACCGGTGCAAGATCGTAGGCAAGCCCCATTCCCTGGCGCGCCGCTGCACACTTGGCTGCGCTATCGTTTACAATGACCGAGCCGCGGACTGTGAACGGCGTGAGCCGTTCATTTTTTATGAGTTCCCAGCGATAGGTGCTTGGCGAGGTTGTATACCGGTATCCGATACAGGAATGGCGGACGAGATCGTCCGGCGTCTCAGGTGTTCCATGTTCTGCGAGATAGTCAGGCGAGGCGACGATCTGCCAGGAAATCGCGCCCGTCAGATTAAGCCCGACCATATCGGCCTCGACCTGATCACCAAGACGGATGCCGGCATCAAAACCATCGCGGGCAATATCGACAAGTCCGTCATCGGCAACAAGCTCGAGGGTTACGCGCGGGGCGGCGCGTTCAAAGGCGCATAAAACCGGCTCGATCACCAACGGGACCGCAACACGTGGAACGCTGAGACGAAGTGTGCCTGACGGACCGGCGCCTAAATCAGCCGCTTCAGAGAGGCTTTCATCAAGATCATCCAAAAGCGGTTTTGCGCGTTCGAAAAGACGTTGTCCTGCCTCAGTCAATCCGACACTGCGGGTCGTGCGTGTAAAAAGCGTGACACCAAGCCTTGTTTCCAGCTTGCGAATACTGAGGCTGATTGCGGATCGCGAAAGGCCAAGCTGCGCCCCGGCGATGGCGAAGTTTCCACCTTCAGCGACTGCGAGAAAGACGGTCAGCCCGTCGAGGCGTTCAATATTAAGCATTCATTATTGTAGAGTAAGTCATGACACTGCGTCGAGTCTGTCGGGTCTAGTTCAACACCAATTTCCGGTGCACCTTGGCGTTTCAACACTCGCCGGAAAGAGAAGGGGGCCCTTTGGCATGCCTCGGACCTGAAGCAATTACCTCCGCCTCTGGTTCTCGAAAGCGGGCACCTTTGTTATGCCAATCTTAGAACAAAAGCAGGAAACACGATCATGCCGACCTATCTCGTTATTGGAGCAAGCCGTGGAATCGGCGGAGCGGTCGCCGCTCATCTCGCAGCCGAGGGGGCGGACCTTTATTCAGTCTCGAGAAGCGCTTCTGAGGCAGGTACCTGGATTGAGGCGGATGTCGGTTCCGTTGAAGGGATCAACAAAGTGGCGGCGGCTTTAGGCGAGCGTACTCTGGATGCGCTCCTCTTTCTCGGAGGCGTCTGGGAAAAGGGCGCTTTTACCGAAGACTATGATTTCCTTGAAGCGACGACAGAAGAGACCCTTCAGATGATCGCCGTAAATCTGACTGGACCGATCCTTCTCGCACAACGGCTTGCCAAAAACCTGGCCCAATCGCAAAACGGGCGTATCGTTTTGATGGGGTCCATGTCCGGCCTACCCAATACAGCCACTCGGGAGGTTGCAAACAGCGCCGCTAAGTTCGGACTGCAAGGGGCTGCCGAAGCGCTCAATCTCTCCCTTCGCGAGCACGGTATAGCAGTGACCGTGATCAACCCGGACAATGTGGCAACGCCCGAAGTCGAGGAGGACATCGCAACGGGACTTTTCGGCGATCAGGTGCCGATCCCCATGGCCGATATAACCCGTACAATCGATTATATCCTTGGCGTCAGTCTACACGCAGTGCCGACATCAATCAGCCTCTGTCAGACAAGGCCGGAGGCATAAACTTAGCCGATATTCATGACCCGGCAACCGCGACCGCAAGAAGGATCAACCCGGTTAGTCCAACGGTCCAGATGATGGATCTGAGAACCGGAATACCGAGGATATAGGCTGGCAGATAAGCGATACGCGCAAGGACGAAGATCTGCGCCCCGAAGACTGCGCCTTCGACAGAGAAGCCGAGTAAAGCAAGGGGCAGGAAGATCAGGTACTGCTCATTCGAATTCTGCAGCGCGCGTTCGGAACGGGCGCCGTAGCGGCTGGTTTCCGGCGGATTGTCCCGAGTGCCAAGTGTCGCAAGAATTTGCGGATCTGCACGCAGACCATATCGAAAGAGGGCGGGAAGCAGGGTCTGGACGAAGTAGAAAAGAAGGGCGAGCAGAATCCAGAATGTCATGGCGATAAACCTCGTGTTGTTTTTCTCCACAAGACTTGCGCTGGCGCTGCGCATTCGACAATTCCCTCAGAGGGAATGGCTCTGCGCGCCCGATCCGACTAAGCTTTCACCATGAACATTCCGACGCATGCTCTTGAATTCGGGCCTTTGCTACGCTCCTGGCGGACCGAACGACGCCTGTCGCAGGCCGATCTCGCCCACGCAATCGCCACGCCGCCGCGCCATGTGAGCTTTCTGGAAACCGGTAGGGCTAATCCGTCCCGGGAAATGGTCTCGCGTCTTTCCGCTGCCCTGGAAATCCCGCTCCGCCAGCGGAACCTGCTTTTCAAAGCCGCAGGGTTTGCCGATCTTTATGGCGATCGGGATATATCAGATCACGAGATGCGCATGTTGCAGAAGGCTGTCCTCAAAATGATGACGGCACATGATCCTTATCCGGCCTTTGCGATCGACCGGCATTGGAACCTCCGCGACATGAACGCGTCGGGCCGTAAAATGTGGGCGCCGATTGCCGAAGCTTTTTCGCTCGATGATCCGAAGCACCCTCCGAACATGCTCGACGCGACCTTCAGTCCCGACGGCTTCAGACGCTTTATGGTGAATTGGGAGGATTACGCCCGCCAATCGATCCAGCGTATTCACCGCGAAGCTTTAAGCCCTGCCGATCTCCACGCCGCGCTTCACCGCATTTCGATCTACCCGGACCTTCCGGAAGACTGGTGGGCGCTTGATGTCAGCTACGCGCTGGATCCGGTGTTTACCGTTCGCATGGAGATCGCTGGCAGAGCGCTTTCCTTCTTTTCAGTGATGGCGTCGATTACAGTCCCGACCGCGACGCTCGCCCAGGAGCTCAGAGTTGAAACGATGTTTCCTTCCGATGAAGCGACGGAAAACGTGCTGCAAATGATGGTTGGCTGAGGGCAGGTCTGGCGTCGAGACTTAGTGAACGGATTGCGAAGGCATCTCATCGAATGCGATATCGTAGAGAACGCTGATCGGGACCGGACACAGCACGAAGCCCGCAGCTTTCAGTGAAATAGCCAATTCTCCGGCGGCATTGGTCACCTCCTGACTGCGCGGTCCGCTCGTGAGTCTGTTCAGGCAAAGACTGAGCGCGGCCTCATCTCCGTGCTGAAGGGCTGCGAGAAGCCCGACAACAAGGCATTCGTCACGGCAAAGCCCTGAGCAGGTGGGATCGAGCGTCTTGAGCGGGCAATTCGCACACAGTCTCAGAGTTCCGACAAAGGTCACGAGCGCATCCATACAGGTACGCGCATGCGGCGGTCCAAGCGTACGGCAGAACATGTTCCACGTCTCGTTCCAATGAGAGATGTCTTTGGTTGCAATCCCCGCCATCCATTGCCGGTATCCTTTCAGAACCAGCATCTCTGTTGGATGGCTGAGATATCCGTTTTCCGGACAATTACGCATGCGGGCCCTCTTTAACTCTTTGATTTAGAATGATTCTAAATAACTTGAGTAATTTACTCATATTAAAAATACAGACTGTCGGATGTCAATTGATCTTGCTTAAGTACGACTACGGGCCGGCACGCTAATCAATTGGAGCAGTCGCTTAAATGGCTGCTGCCGAAGCTCTGGTTATTGAACGAGCTGGTTGGCTCGGCGCAGAAGAAACCGACCACCGCTCTGATTAAAGCAGTCCATACCTTCACGGGTTGAGAGGCAAGAAACGGACCCGGCGCTCACCATCATTCCATAAGGAAGGACGCTCGCACTGGGTGAGGCGACGGTATCTCCGGCACAGACCGGTCGGCCACCCCCATAGGGACCGACAAAGAAGGCATGTCCCCAATCAAGGTCGCAGTCGAAGGGCGGGTTAGGAAAGCTCAATCGTGTCACCCGCATGATATCGCACCGGGCACCTGCATAGGCCGGATCGTCGCTGAGCAGGCAATGAATGTTACCCGAAGGCGATTTAAAGAAGATGTCACCAGCGTAGGCGGCGGAGCTGGACATGATGGGCACCGATAGCGCCATCACCGCGAAAAAGAGAGATCGTAGGACGAATGTCATGGCGCTTCCTTTCAAATGGGTCGCTGCCAGATCGGTTTCCACTTAGCGTACCACAGAGCCGATATGCCCGCACAATGTGCGATCACTTCACTTTCGCCAGAAGATAGGCTCGCAGAGCAGGATCGTTGCTAAGAGCCGCGGCGCGCTGCCATAGATCCGTGGCCGGTTGTTCTCCTATCGCTTCGATGATGTGAGCGCGGGTTGCCCAATAGGGCTGATAGGAGCCGATACCGCCGTTATCAGCGATCGCGTCCAGATGCCGAAGCGCACCTTCGGGATCACCGTCATGCATCATCGACGAGGCAAGTGCGACGGTGGAGCCGATTGTTGGAAGATCGTCGTGAAGTATTTCGTGGAAGGAGCGGATCTGCGCCCAGTCTGTTCGTCCAGTTCGGCGGCGGTTGGCGTGCACCGCCTGGATCGCAGCTTCCAGTTGAAAGCGCCCGGGTGCGTTCAATGTTCCAGCGCGACGAAGCAATACCTCGGCTTGTGCGATCATCGCCTCATTCCAGAGTGCTGCGTTCTGCTCGCTCAAGGGCACGAAAGCGCCAGTCTTCCCATTACGCCTTGCCAGGCGGCGGCCATGGGTGAAAAGCATGAGGGAAAAAAGACCCAGGACTTCGGGATCGTCAGGCAGCAGGCTTTTAAGAATTCCTGTGAGCGTCAGCGCCTCATGGGAGAGCGCGCGTAGAGTGTTGTCTGAGGTAAATTCCGCATCCCAACCGAGAGTATAAGCGGCGTAGATTGTGCCGAGGAGTCCATCGACGCGGGTACGCCACCCGTCCTGGTCCGGTAAGTCAAACGGCAGCGACGCGTCGCGGATTTTCGTCTTCGCCCGTGCGAGACGCTGACCGAGTGTATTCGGCGAAATGAGAAAGACCGGGGCCATACGCTTAGCGTCAATGCCGAGAACGACCTGTAGAATAAGAGGCGCGCGCACTTTTGTATCAATCGAAGGGTGCGAACAAGCAAACATGAGCGAAAGGCGTGGGTCCGTCTCAGGTGCCCCATATGCGGACGTTCGTTCTTCGTTGAGCATTCGAATATGGTCCTCGTGGACGAAAAGGAGCGTCTCACGCCGTGCGTTACCAACGGCAAAACGGCGCGCGGTCGTAACAAGCCAGCCGTCAGGATTATCGGGAAGACCGCGCTCCGGCCAGGTTTCCAGCGCCTTTGCGAAAGCTTGGGAGAGGGCATCTTCCGCACCCGCAATGTCGTGCGTGCGCTGGGCGATGATCGCGATCAGACGGCCATAGGAAGTGCGGGCGGCGTTTTCGACCGCCCACCTCGCTTCCTGCTGTTCAGCAGCATTCATCACATCGCAACAACCGGCCGGACTTCGACGGCGCCTGTCGGTGCAGCAGGATTGCGTGCAGCCCATTCCAGAGCGGTGTCAAGGTCCGGCACATCGATGATGTAATAGCCGCCCAATTGCTCCTTGGTCTCGGCATAGGGACCGTCGACAAGCTCTCGCTGCCCGTCGCGGATGCGCAAGGTCGTCGCCGTGTCCGACGGATGAAGAGCATTCCCGCCGACCATGATGCCGGCGTCGATCATGGCCTTCGTGTAGGCGCCCCAGGCGGGTCCGTCGGCATCCGTTTCCGGTCGACCGGCCGTCGCAAATTCATTGGCGCGAACATAGTTGCAGATCATGTATTGCATGGATTTGTCCTTCATTATCTCACTCTCTTTGTACCACGGGAGGCGCACGCATTGTCGAACGGCGTTTTCCCGTGCTCGTCTTGTTTGTATGTGAAAAGCGCGAGGCCTTTCACTCACATGACGAATGGGGAGAGGCGATTTTTACAAAGGCGGAGCCTTATTGCGCTAAAGTCGGAGGGATGAAAGAAATGTCTTCCAAAGCAAGATAAATACTGGCCTGTCGCATCGAGACAGGCGGAATGTCTAGGTTTGCCGACAAAACAGCTTGGGAAGACTGGTTTGGTAATGGCCAATGATAAACGTGTCGATGTCTGGTTTTCACTGCAAAGCGATTACTGCTACTTCCTGATCGACCGCCTGCTGAAGCTGTCAGAAGCGGATGTCACGGTGGTGATCCGTCCCGTCCTCGGTCTTGTCCTAAGAATGCCGGAGGCGACCGCCGATCGTGGCGGACTTGAACAGGCCTATTTCATCAAAGATACGAAAAGAACAGCGGACTATCTCGGTTTGCCTTATGCCTGGCCCGATCCGTCACCGATCGAGTTTGAGCCCGGATCGTTGTGGATCGCAAGCAAACAACAACCACGTGTCGAGCATCTTTATCGGCTTTTTGTGGGTGCAAACCTTCAGGGTAAGGGGCTTCAATTTCTCGATAAGGTTGTGCGCCACCTATGGGACGGATCCGAGCCCGGTTGGGACAAATCCGGTTTTCTTGCAAGGGCTCTAAACGAGATCGGCCTTGATGAAGCAGCCCTTCTCAAGCGAAACGAATGGGCGGACGTGCGCGCCGAACTGGACGAAAATCATCAAGCGATGTTGGCGAACGGTCATTGGGGCGTGCCGCTCATGGTCTACGAGAACGAACCGTTTTACGGACAGGATCGCTTCGATCAATTGCTCTGGCGGATGCAGGTAAAACTGCCGGAGATGTGAACCCAAGCTATGGCCCAGGGCAATCCTCAACCTGAAACAATGGCCGGTCCAATCATCCTGTTTTCAATACGTATCGTCTTTCAAAAGCCTGCGGCAAAAGGCTGAAATCCGGTCCGATTCCCGCCGGTAACGGATGGTTTCGATCGTACAGATATTCCAGTCTGTGATGGTTTCCTGGCGCCCGCCGGCGACCGTGGTCAGCCCTGGGTCGATGTCGGGCGTGAGGCGGGAGCAGGAATCGCCGATCTCAAGATTGCACTCAATCCGGTCGAACGTGAGCTCCGACAAAGCCCATCCGAGCGTAAAGCCACGCACTGTATCGTCGAGCCTCAGAACCGAATAGCTGAAGCCGTTTTCCTCTTCGTTGCGCGCTCTGCGCTTGGCAAGTTCCCCACGCGCCTGTCGGGCAGAGGCGAGCGTTCGAACCGGGGCAAGCAATTCATCGAAACCGTTTGAGCGGTTTTGTACAAAATCGCGCCGGTCCGGGAAGGTCATAGCTATCAGGTCGAACTCCACCTCGCGGTTATCGGGGTGGCTGTCCCGGACGTCCCTGATAAAGTCGCGCGCCGTTTCCACACCCGAATTCTCAAAATATCCGCCATCAGCGTACCGCGCTCGGGCTTCGACGAGATCATCAGTGTCCGGATCGCGTTCCAGAATGGAGATTTCGGCGGCTGGTGTCACATAAGGAAAGCGTGCGCTTGCAACACCGGCACTGACAATTGTCGGGCTGAAACAATCCTCCCGTTCATGGCAGCGTGTCACCTCCTGATAAGTGCGCGGTAAACGATCCAGGAACCGCGCAAGGGGTGTGATCACCATGCGGTCGCCAGCATTGACGTCTGCGACGTTGAGAAGAAGAAGCGGTCGTCCTTCCGGTGTAAACGGAGCCATGATTGGGCTTTCGAGAAGGGCCGTGATCTCGGCTTCACTGAGTTGAGAAGATTGCACCAAGAGATCGCGAAGCGCGTCCTTGAACGCGGCTTCAAGGCGGAGCGCGCGGCTGAGCGGATCGGTGAACCCTCCGACATTCGGCACAATCCGGGCAGCGAAATCGGGAAAAAGCATCGAGCCAAGAACAGGCGACAGAAAATCCCGCCTGAGAACGGTCCGGACGGCATTCGCATAACACCCTTCAATTTCCGGCGTGCCGTCTTTGGGAATGCAGATGCCACTGCGATGAATGATGTCGAAGACAGCAGCGCCAACGGACCCACCTGAAACGCCACTTACCGCAATCACGCGTTCGCCGAAGGTGGGATCGTCGTCATAGAAGCGCGCGAGCACCATGGCGGCATGATAGGCGGCGTAGAGTCCACCGCCCTGGGCTGCAATGATAATCGGCCTTTCACCAGGCTGCGCTTCCAGCCAGCTTTGATAGACGTCGCCCGGCGACGTTCCAAGCTCGCCCCGCTCGACCGCGGCGGACGTGGACAATCGATCGTTATCGGTGAGGCCGATCCAGGACTGGAGGATGACGAGCACAATAATACCTGATGTGATCGGATACCCGGTCCGTTGCCCTGCAAGATAGAGCGATGTCAGAACCATGGTCGCGACATAACCGAAGAGACACAGAATGAGGATTGGCCCCATGGTCTCGGCGTGGGCGGGACTCCAGAACCCGAAGACCAGGATTCCAAAAGCGACCCCGGCAACCGATCCGAAAACAAGGACACTTGTCATCAACTGGAAGAACCAGTCGCTCTCAAAAGAGGATGCGTCGCTTACACTTTCCGGCGCTTTCGGCGTTTGCTTTTCCTCTCCATGAAGGGCGACGCGGCGCTTTGCGACAAACGCGCGAGAACGATTGACGAGATAGATGATGGTGAGATAGCCGGCTGCGAGAATTGCGGCTGCAAGCGTGAGTTCCTGAAGCCTGCCTGCAATGAATGTGTCTTTGTAGGAAGCCCAGGTTAGCGCCAAACCGGCGAAAAGCCCGGCGGTTGGAAGGAAACCCAGAACACGCGGCGTCCAGCGTGCCATCCACTCTTCAAGTTCTGCGAGATCCCGCTTCATTGGGGTTTGCTTGCTCCACCACCAGCGTATGAGGCGGCAGCAGAACCAGATGAAGACACCCGCGATCAGGACAAAAACGAACTGCCAGATGAGGCCCGCAATAAGCGTGTAGCGCTCGAACCATGCCGATATATCGACGGGGCCGTGAACGCGCTGCTCGATGGTGAGCAGTTTGACCTCTTGAAGGACGATGGTCTCGGCAAGCTTGACATAGATCTCCCGCGTTTGTTCCGGAAGCGCCAGTCCGATACCAAGGAGCAGGCTGCCTATTGCCGGTGCGTTATAGCGAAATGCCGTCGTACCGATTGTCCCGAGCACGTCCCGTCGCAGCCAGAAGGCTAGAAAGTTCAAGATCCTACGGACCCAAGAGACGATGAAATCCCGGACTTTGCCGAAGATCGTCCGGTTGTCCGGCGGATCATCTTTGGGTGGGTGAGATTCCGGTTCTTGTGTGGGTTTCGCGGCGCTGGGACCAGGACCAAAATCGTCGTTACGAACTTCGATCGAGCTGAAGAACCGGCGGATCCGCGAGATCACGCCGCCTGTAGCGGAACTGGGTTTATCTGTTTTTGAGGTAGATGCCATGGTTCAAATGCCCCCGAACCGTTTGGACCTTTAAAGTGTTCGAAAATGATCTGTTGTCGGATCCTGCCTCCATAGTGTGGAGGTCCAATCCGACGGTATTGAGATGCCGCAAGTTTAGCAGACTTTACCGAGCGCTGGTCGGTAAGTTTAGAATTAACTGGGCTCATTAAAGTGGATTTGCCTCCAACTAAGCCATCACCCCTGATAGCTTGCAGGGCGGAAGCCGTCCTTGGCAACGACATGGGTATCGGCACCTTCGACCCGGTCGGTATTCTGTGCTGAGACGATCTGAAAGCCGGACGGGCCGCGCATCGTCACCATGGAAATGACCGCAATACGCTGGCCCGCTTCTTCTCCGTTCAACCCGGTTTGTCCGTTAAGCGTTGAAACCGTGTGCACGATATGAATATCAGGCGTAAGTTCGCGCACCTTAAGGTCGGTGATCTCAAGCTTGGCATTCTGAAAGATCTTTCTGAAACCGTAATCATGCGCTTTGCGGATGGCGCGCCGGTTGCGCCACCAGATCCCGACCACATTGACGAAGTCGGCGTCCTCCACGAAGAGGGCGCCGAGCGTGTCGGCATCGCCGTTGTTCCAACACTCGAAAAAGGCGCGTGCGACAGATTCTCCAGTTTCAAACACGGTATGCTCCTACGCTCAATAGGGCCTGTCGTAGCAGAATTCCGGCACGCGCTCACCTTGGCCCTGTCAACGGTTCAAGACATCAAGAACAGCCCTTGCTCCGGCAGCCGATGATTGCGGGTTTTGACCTGTGATGAGATTACCGTCTGTTACGACGTGGACAGTAAAGTCATCCGCGTTCTCAATGATTGCGCCAAGTTCGCGCAAACGGTCTTCGAGCAGAAACGGAACAACGCTTGTGAGCCCAACCGCTTCTTCTTCGCCGTTCGTAAAGGCGGTTACCCGGATCCCCGCGACGAGCGGTGTGCCATCTGATTTCTTGGCATCGACCAATGCAACGGGCCCGTGGCAAACCGATCCGATAGGCTTATCCTCTTCGTCGAATGCCTCAATCAGATGGGCGAGGTCTTCGTTCTCTGGGTAATCCCACATCGGCCCATGCCCACCTGGAAAGAAGATCGCATCGAATGAACCTGCATCGAGGTCGGCAATCGGGATGGTTTGTGAAAGGGCATGTTTGGCTTCATCGTCATTTTCGAAACGGCGCGTGTCATCGCTTTGCCATTCGGCGAGGGCGCTTTTCGGATCGATGGGAGGCTGGCCGCCTTTGATAGAGGCCAATGTGATCTCTGCTCCGGCATCTCTGAACGCATAATAGGGTGAGGCAAATTCTTCGAGCCAGAAGCCTGTTTTTTCTCCGGTATTGCCGAGGCGGTCATGAGAGGTCAGGACGACAAGAATACGAGGCGTTTTCATAATGGTCTCCAATTCAATGGAAGGTTTGGCGATGGTGTTGGATATGATTGGTGTCGGGGATGGCCGAGATCAGTCGATCTCGGCTTTGCCCAACTGGCGATACCAGTCGACGTTGTCCCAGAAGGCCGTCATGTTGGTGACCAACCCGTCTTCGTCGGTTTCGATGAGAAACAGGTGCCGCAGAGTGTAGGCTTTGCCCCTGCTTGGAACGCCGAAAGCTTCTTTCGCCTGTGTCCCCGAAATATCGACATCGACGTAGGCTTTGCGGCCGGTTTTGTCTCCGGTGATGGAGCGAACCGTGTTGGAAAGATCAGGGAAGCTGTCAATCAAGACACCCCAGCTGCCGGGGCCGATTTCTTCTACGGGGCCTGTGAGGCCAAACGGAACATATTCGACTGTGCCTTGCGGTTTAAACAATTGGATCATGCCGGGAACATCTTGATCACGGTAAAGCTCAAATAACTCTGCTGCGACGCTGGCTGCTGTGCGGGTCATGGTGGAACTCCTTTTTTTCAATCTGGTGTGATGTGATGAGGAGAACTTAACCATTGCATCCAGGTTGATTAACTGGGTATTCAGTCAACAGATTATTGCTGGAGAGCAACAATGAAGCAACTTGATGGGTTGATGGAATTTTGCGCAGTTGTGGACCACGGTGGGTTCACACGCGCCAGCGAAGCGCTGGGCTTATCCGCATCCTTCGTCAGCCGTCGTGTCGCCGATCTTGAGGCGCGCCTCGGCGTGCGTTTGCTTCATCGCACGACGAGACGGGTCAATCTGACGGAACTTGGCGCGACGTATTATGAGCGTGCAACTGCAATCCTTTCGGATATCAACGCCCTTGAAACAGATTTGGCTGAACAGCAAAATCTGGTCAAAGGTCATATCAGGATCGCAGCAGGCGGTCGGTTCGGGGAAACATGGGTGAGTGAGGCGATGGCTGAATTCGCGAGCCTTCATCCTGAGGTCGAGATTACCTTGGAGGTAAGCGACCGTCGTGTTGACCTCATCCGCGAAGGATTTGATCTGGCTGTGCGCCACAGCATGCCAAGCGATCCGGATTTGATCGTCCGTAGGATCGGGGCCCGCCGCATGATTGTCTGTGCAGCGCCTGATTATCTGGATGTCCATGGGCACCCGGAATCACCTGCAGATCTTGTAAAGCACTGCTGCCTCGCGGCACCGGGTCAGAAATGGATGTTCCAGTCAGGTGGTCCGCAATTCGAGGTCAAGGTCAGAGGCCGCTGGGTGAGCAACAGCGGTCCGGCACTGACCATTGCCTGCATGAAAGGTTTGGGGATCATCAGGCTCGGCGAAACCTATGTGGCGGATGCCATCAACGCAGGTTCCCTCGTACCGCTTCTCGAGACCCACGAAATTCCACCTCAGGAAACCGTTCTGGTCTATCCTTCCCGAGAGCGTTTGCCGGTCCGTATCCGTGAATTGATTTCCTATATTGCGGAGCGTTCCGGCGTCTCATAGGACTATAACTGGGAACACAAGAACGGGAAGAGGGGAGGAGCGAAATGCGCGCAGCGGTCGTCAGAGATTTCAGCGAGGATTTGTCAATTGAAGAGGTTGCCGATCCGGCCTGCCCGGAAAACGGCGTTGTCCTTGAGGTTGCGGCCTGCGGCGTCTGCCGTTCCGACCATCACGGCTGGACAGGCGAACATCCGCGCGTCAAGAACGGCTCCATCCTTGGCCATGAATATTGCGGCACCGTCGTAGAAGCTGGGCGGCAAGCGGCCCATTCCGTGGGCGATCGGCTGATCGCGCCCTTTATCCTTGCCTGCGGAAGCTGTCCATCCTGCTACACCGGCGTTTCCAACACCTGCCCGAACCAGATCGTTCCGGGTTTCAGTGCGCCGGGAGCTTACGCCGAATTTGTAGCCGTCCCGTTTGACCACAATCTCGTTGCACTGCCGGAAAGTATGACGCCGGGTCTTGCGGCCGGGCTGGGATGCCGGGTGACGACGGCGTGGCATGCACTGACGGACCGCGCGGCTCTCAGGGCGGGCGAATGGGTTGCGGTCCACGGAACCGGCGGCATCGGCCTTGCCACAACACTCCTTGCGAAAATGCTCGGCGCGAGGGTTGTCGTCGTCGATATCGTGAAGGAAAAGCTCGACCATGCGATGGATCTTGGTGCGGATGCTGCCGTCAACGCTGCGGACGAAGACACTGCTGCTGCGATTATCGAAATCACCGGCGGCGGCGCTGATGTTTCCATCGAGGCACTCGGCATTGAGGCGACAACCAATGCGTCAATTGAATGCCTCGGGACGCTCGGGCGTCATGTTCAGGTCGGTATGCCGGTCGGTCACACCGCTCATATGAACATCAACATGAGCGCCGTATATTTGAAGAACCTAGCCTTGTACGGCACACGCGGTATGCCCGCCTGGAAATATCCGTCTCTCCTCGGCATGATCGAGCGCGATATGGTCGACCTCACGCCACTGGTCGCGCGCGAGATTGCTCTTTCCGGAGCAAGCGTAGAGCTCAAAGCAATGAATGGCCCGACACCGCCGGGAACGGCGGTGATTACGGATTTCAAAGGGTAGGGGATCCGGTCAGGCATGGATAAGGCTAGCCTGACAAAGCGGTAAGTCCTCCCGCGCCGATGAGTGCACCAGCGCCTGTCCTTGACACAAGTTTGCGCATGTAAGGCTTTGCAAGACTTGCGCGGAGCCGGGTGGCTGAGAAAACCCAGAGCGATGTTGTGATCACAACCAGGGTCAGGAACGTTGCAATGATGATCGCTACCTGCAATCCGGCTGGGCGGGCCGGATCGACAAATTGCGGGAGAAAGGCGACGAAGAATACGATGTCTTTCGGATTGAGCGCTGTGACAATGAAGGTCTGCCGGAAGGCGCGCCAGCGGGTGGCTGTGCCGAGCGATCCGCGCTCAACTCCGGCTTGTTTCAGCTCTATTTCAGCAAATCCGCTGCGCCATAAAGAGACCCCAAGCCAAACGAGATAGAGCGCGCCGGCAATCTTGAGCATCGTGAAGAGCGTCGCGGATGTCGCGAGAATTGCCCCGGCACCGGCAAACGATATCGTCATTGCCACAAGGTCTCCGAGTACGACGCCGGATATCGCGCCTGCTGCGATCGTGCGTCCGTGGGTGAGCGTCTGGGAAAGGAGAAGAACCACAACCGGTCCGGGGATGATGAGAAGGGCTGAGGTTGCCAGCACAAGTGTAATCCAGAGTTCGGTATTCATGGCGGTAATCTCGCTGTTTGTGTGAAAACATGCGAGCACCTTAGGCAAATCAGATCATCTCATGTGAGTCAGAATGGTTTTGCAAACCGTAGTGTAACTTCGCTATAAATCCCCATGGACTGGAAAGCACTTCCTTCTCTCGCGGCGCTTCGGGCCTTCGAAGCAACCGCACGGCATGCGACCTATGCGGCGGCTGCCCGTGAACTCAATGTCACCGACGCGGCATTGCGCCAGCACGTCCGTGCTCTGGAAGCAGAGTTCGGGTGTGATCTGGTTCGTCGCGCGGGGCGCGGTGTTGCGTTGACCGACGATGGAAAGGAATTGGCGCGGTCCCTCGCGGCGGGATTTGGTACAATTGCCGAAGGCGTGGCCGCGATGGCTAGGAGGGGGATCGATCGGCCCGTGCGGGTTGCCTGTACACCGGCTTTTGCCGAAACCTGGTTGATGCCGCGCCTTGCGGAGTTTTGGATCCGGTATCCCGATATCAAAGTTGATCTCGCGCCATCGCTGAAAAACGCCGATCTTGAAAGCGGCACCTACGACATGGCGATCCGCTATGGTCGTGGTGATTGGGACTGGCCGGATACCGACTATCTGGCTTCTGCCGCTTATACGATCGTTGCTGAGCCTCGATATGCGTCCTCGGTGAAAGGGGATCTGTCGGCAGGAACGTGGCTTTTCGAGACAGGGCGCACGGAGCATGAGCGTTGGGCGGAAAGCCGGGGTATCCGATTTTTCGGTGACAACCGGCGGCATTATCCAACCAACTCACTCGTTCTGTCCGCCGCACGCGCAGGCCATGGATTATCGTTGCAGTCCTGGGCTTTGGTCGAGCGTGACGTTTCCGAGGGCATACTTACCGTTGTTGAGCGCGAAGATGACAATGACCTCGCATATTACCTTCTGATGGCAAACAACCGAGAAGAGGCGCTTCTCTTCGCGGATTGGCTTCAGACGGGTGCGGCACTCAATGTAGAAGACCGGTCGATTTTACAGGGGTAAAGATTCCCGGGTCGCAACAATTTTGAACGCTGTCTGCGCCTGAGCGACCATGGCTCTATCGGCCTGTTCGTGGCCGTCAGACAGGACAATGTTCGCCGCCCGCAACGTGCCAGATAGGTTTCTGGCATGATCTTGAACCTTTTGCTGGTAAGGACGCTGGCCGAGGTCAAACTGGCATCCCATCAAAAGGGTCCCGCCATTTACCTGAATGGCTGAAAGGAACACAAGATTCCAGAACATGTCTCCATTCGCGCGCTGGTTTCGCAAGCAAACATAGTCTGTGCTCTGGTTTTCAACGAGGCTTCTTAGCTTGGCGACATCATTCGGATTGGTCTCGTCACATTGCAAGAACCGGCAATTGAGTCCGATGACTTCGGCTTCTGTGTAGCCGGTAATCTCTTCAAAAGGTTTGTTGACGAATGTCAGGGGGCAGACAGCTTGCTGCGGGTCGGCAATTGAAACCGGAATCCTGGTGTTGCGTAGAAATTCGAGAGACTTGTCGTTGAAGTGAAGCATCGCTGCTAGCCGAGAAGAAATACTGCCTAAAATTTAGCCTACTAATCCGAAAAATCCTGTCAACATGCCAAATATAACCCAAACCTGCGCGGACGAAATGCGCTCATTTGGTGTGTCCTGCGACAGGCTTCAATCCTAGACCATTTCTCGATAATCACGAAATGAAATCAATATTAAAAACAGATAGTTGATAGGAAGTAAGTTGACGTTTCTTGTCGCTGCAACCTCTCTGAATATGCCGTATCTTCGTTGCGTCGGATGAGAAAATACGTGATTTCATAGGTTTTCAATCATCCGTAGGGGAAGGAAGAACGGCCTTAAGGCCGAGATAGGCAGTCTCGAAGCCAAGCGCGCGGTAAAAGGCAAGTGCCTCGTCATTGCCGACAAGCACTTGAAGATCAATCCGGCCAAGGCCGCGGCCTGCCATAAAACGGCGAACCTTACCCATCAAGGCAGCTCCGACACCCATGCGGCGATGATCGCTTGTAACGGCAATATCCTGCACATAGACTTGGCCGGGGTCGTCCTCCAAGACTTCATCTTCCGCAAGAAAGAAAACGAACCCGATGATGGTGCCATCGTCTTCGGCGATAAAGAGATGCGCATCTTCATCCGCGCTCGCCATCATCGCCTCGTAATCGGCGACCTGGCGTTCGCTCACGGCCCGACCTTGTGCGCGGGTTGTGCGGAACGCGCGTTCATAGTCCTGTAGCTCCCCATGAAGCCGGATAATGGCCTCTCGGTCTTCGGTTTTGTAAGGACGGATTTGAATGGGAAAAGCTCCTTATTTATCTGAGTCACCTCTCGTCTACATCGAAAGCCCGAACATCTCAGCCCAGTTCGCAGCATTCATATGGGTCCGATAATTCAACTGCATTGCGTCATCAAGGGCTTCGATGAGAAGGCGGTCTTCGATCCAGATTTCAACGCATTCAAACGGCCCCCGATTGCAGGTCCGCGCCGACCAGCCGTTACGTGATGCCATGGACAGAAGCGTCTCACGAGGCAGAACCGATGCGAGAGCCACATGGACAAAGGTTGGCGCAGTCGTCGGTTCCTCGATATTACAGGCGACCTGTGCTGCTCCTGCCTTGAGAACATGGGTAGTCGGATAGACCTCTATAGCCGTTCCATCATCTTCCGCCGAAAACGCGATCCAGCAATCCGGAAAGGGAGGAAAGGGGAGGGATTGTCCACCCATGACCTCAGCGAGGAAAGCTGCGACGCCCTCCGGGTCATTCGCGCTTATTGACACATGAAAGAGCGGCATTCTTTTACTCCCGTGAGGTTTGACAAGG
>JBCDCU010000012.1:0-22499 GCA_039181265.1 Pseudomonadota bacterium
ATCGCGTTCATGAAGATGCGGCGTGACGGCCCCTCGCCGAGACGGCGGACCACATAGGGACCGATCGTTGCCGGGATCAGACCAAGGCGCGTTTCAGTCAACCCGAATTTCGCACCAGGTACGCTGAGCACAATATCGGCAACACACATCATGCCGAGACCTCCACCAAAAGCGTTGCCTGTGACGCAAGCAATCAGCGGTTTCGGCAAATCATCGAGGGCACGTAACATCGTCGCAAGCTTCATGCCCTCCCGGACTTTTTCGTCGTCCGGCTTATCCATCTGCGCCTTCATCCAATTGAGATCGCCACCCGCGCAAAAGCTCTTCCCGTTGGCCTTCAAAATGACTGCGCGTATGGTCTCGCTCGCAGAGATTTCGCCAGCGACAAGGGTCAGTTCGTCAATCATCTGCGCACTCAGCGCATTGTGTTTTTCGGGGCGGTCAAGGATGAGCGATGCAATGCCGTCTTCGTCTTCGGTAAGCGCAATCGTTTCATACGCAGTCATTGGGAGAGCTCCACCATAATCTTGCTCATATAGGCCGCCGCAGCATTGAGTGCGCCCCGGTCAAGACCGGTTTCAACGCCGAGCTCAGAGAGGCGTTCATAAACGGCAATCGTATCAACATTGCCTTTCGCGCCCGGCGCATAGGGGCATCCGCCCAGTCCACCAATCGCGCTGTCGAATGTTCTGATCCCTTTTTCGAGGCTCACTTCGATGTTGGAAAGGGCGCGTCCGCCCGTGTCATGATAATGGCCCGCAATCTGGTTGGCCGGGATAACAGTAAGAACCGCATCGAGCATGGCTGCTGTCGTCTCAGGCGTCGCAGCACCGATTGTATCGCCAAGCGAGATCTCATAAACGCCCATTGCAAGGAGCTTCTCAGCGACCGCCGCCACATCCTCTGGTGGCGTATCGCCGTCATAGGGGCATTTCACCACGCAGGAGATGTAGCCGCGCACCGGCATTCCGTCTTTCTCCGCTTCTTCCACGAGCGGACGAAATCGCGCGAGACTTTCGTCAATCGAACAATTGATGTTTTTCTGGCTGAACCCTTCGGAGGCAGAGCCGAAAATCGCAACCTCATCGGCCTTCGCCGCACGGGCACGCTCGTACCCTTTGACGTTCGGGGTAAGCGCGGCATAAGACGTTCCCGGCACGCGCTTGATTGCCGCCATGACATCAGCACCGTCGGCCATTTGCGGCACCCATTTCGGCGAAACGAAGCTTGCCGCTTCGATCTTGGTAAAACCCGCCTTCGAGAGATAATCGACGAGCGCCACCTTGTTTTCGGTCGGAACGAACGTCTTTTCGTTCTGGAGACCGTCACGCGGCCCAACCTCAAAGAGCGTCACCCGGTCGCTCATTCAGCCTCCTCAAGCGCAATGAGGACAGCGCCCTTTTCGACCTGCTCGCCGACTTTGACCATGACCTCTTTGACGCGCCCATCGATCTCGGCGGAAAGGCGATGTTCCATCTTCATCGCCTCCATGGTCGCAAGCGCCATACCTTTTTCGACCTGATCGCCCGGATTGACGTTGATCGCTGTTACGGCTCCGGGCATCGGTGCCGTGATTTCAAGCGAACCAAAAAGGTCGCCTTCTTCCACTTCGCTGCCATCGAGAACTGAAAACTCGAAGATAGTTCCATCCCGGATCGCGTAGAGGGTTTTACCTTCGCGAATGAGGCGCGCGGAGAAATGGTAACCGTTGTCAGAGATCCGCACGTTACCGTCTTGCGCGCCTGGATGCGGCAACGGCTCGACGATCTCGAGGGTCAACGCTTGATCATCGACCGTGACCTCAAACTGTGATGCGCCCTCGCGAAAGATATCGAACGAGAGGACATCGCCCCCGAAGAGGAGACGCACGGGCCGCCGCGGTCGCCCCCATAGGCGCCAATCCGAAAGGCGTGCTTCGAGAGTGTCGCCACAAGGCTCCAAAAGGCGAGCCACAAAGAGAGCAGCAATGGTTTTGGATCGAAGGTCCGCCGCATCAGTCGCAACAAGATCTTCGTAATCCCGGGCAATGAGCCCGGTATCGACATTCCCTTTCCGAAAACCCTCATGTTCGCTGAGCGCCTTCAAAAAAGCCCGGTTTGTTACGGACCCGATCACGACGGTTTCTGAAAGCGCCCGGGTCAGCTTCGAGAGTGCTTCATCGCGGGTTCCGGCATAGGTGATGACCTTGGCGATCATCGGATCGTAGAACGGCGTGATCGCATCTCCGGCACCAACACCCGTTTCGATCCGCGCATCATCAGGAAAATCGAGATGGCTGAGGGTCCCTGTCGCCGGCAGAAAGTCGTTGGCCGGATCTTCGGCATAGAGCCGTGCCTCAAACGAGTGGCCCGAAAAGGTGATGTCGTCCTGAAGAAGCGGCACCGGCTCGCCGCTCGCCACGCGAAGCTGCCATTCGACGAGATCGACACCCGTAATCTCTTCCGTCACGGGATGCTCGACCTGGAGACGCGTATTCATTTCCATGAACCAGAAACCATCTGGCCTCAGTTCGCTTCCATCGGCGATGAATTCAATTGTACCGGCGCCCTCATAGTCGATTGCTTTCGCAGCTTTGACAGCTGCATCCGTCATCGCTCTTCGCATCGCTTCCGGCATACCCGGTGCGGGCGCTTCCTCGATCACCTTCTGATGGCGGCGCTGCAGGGAACAATCGCGCTCAAAGAAATGCACATGATTTCCGTGGCTATCACCGAAGACCTGCACTTCAATATGGCGCGGCGCAGTGATGTACTTCTCGATGAGAACGGCCGGATCGCCGAAGCTTGCTTCCCCTTCGCGCTTTGCCGATTTCAAGGCCTCTTCAAAATCGGCCGGATCGTCGACCTTGCGCATGCCCTTGCCGCCGCCGCCAGCCCGCGCCTTGATGAGAACCGGATAACCAATACGCTCCGCTTCGGCTTTCAAGAATGCAGCATCCTGGCTTTCGCCGTGATAACCGGGAACCACTGGAACGCCAGCGTTTTCCATCAATGCCTTGGCCGCATCCTTCAAACCCATTGCGCGAATTGAGGCTGCCGACGGTCCGATGAATGTGAGCCCGGCCGCTTTAACCTTCTCAACAAAGTCCGGGTTTTCCGACAAAAAGCCGAAGCCCGGATGGATCGCCTCAGCGCCCGTTGTTTTGGCCGCCTCAATAATGCGCTCCATCTGAAGATAACTTTCGGAAACTGGCGGCGGACCGATATGGACGGCTTCATCGGCAAGGCCAACATGGCGTGCGTCCCGGTCAGCATCGGAGTAGACAGCAACGGTCGCAACACCAAGACGCCGTGCAGTTCGAATAACCCGTGCTGCGATCTCGCCGCGATTGGCAATCAAGATTTTCTTGAACATCAGCCTATCCTCACATCCTGAAGACGCCGAAGCGCGTATCTTCGATCGGAGCGTTAAGGCTGACGGCAAGAGATAAAGCGAGCACATCCCGCGTTTTCGCAGGATCGATGATGCCGTCGTCCCAGAGCCGAGCTGAAGAATAAAGCGCTGAGGCCTGACGATTGAACTGATCGATCATCGGCTGTTTGAACGCCTGTTCTTCCTCGGAAGACCAGGTTCCGCCGGATCGTTCGATCCCTGCCCGTTTGACATCGGCTAGAACGCCCGCCGCCTGTTCGCCCCCCATAACGGCAATCTTCGCATTGGGCCACATCCAGAGGAACCGCGGCTCATAAGCCCGCCCGCACATGCCGTAGTTTCCGGCGCCATAGGAGCCGCCGACAATCAGCGTCACTTTGGGAACTTTGGCATTGGAGACGGCGGTTACCATTTTCGCGCCATTGCGGGCAATGCCTCCGCTCTCTGCAGCCCGGCCCACCATGAAACCGGTAATGTTCTGGAGAAAGACGAGCGGGATCTTCCGCTGGCAACAAAGCTCAATGAAATGTGCGCCCTTTACCGCACTTTCCGAGAAAAGCACGCCATTGTTTGCAAGGATGCCGACGGGCATTCCCTCGATATGGGCAAACCCGGTCAGAAGCGTATCGCCATAACGCGCCTTAAATTCGTCAAACCGCGAGCCATCGACAACGCGCGCAATCACTTCACGCATATCGAAAGGTAAGCGCGGATCGACGGGAATAATCCCGCCGAGTTCAGTCGGATCATATGCAGGTGGCTCGGGCTCAGCCATCTTCAGAGAAGCCGGATTGGTCCGGTTCAGATTGGCGACAGCATTCCGGGCAAGATAGAGGGCGTGATCATCATTGTCGGCGAGATGATCGGCAACACCGGAAAGCCGGGTGTGAACGTCGCCACCACCGAGTTCTTCGGCTGAGATCACTTCACCAGTCGCAGCTTTCACAAGCGGCGGACCGGCAAGAAAGATCGTCCCCTGCTCCTTGACGATGATCGCCTCGTCAGACATCGCAGGAACGTAGGCGCCGCCCGCCGTACAAGATCCCATGACGACGGCAATCTGCGGAATGCCCGCTGCCGACATATTCGCCTGATTGAAAAAGATGCGGCCAAAATGATCGCGGTCCGGAAAGACTTCATCCTGGTTCGGCAAGTTCGCCCCGCCGGAATCCACGAGGTAAACACAGGGTAGATTGTTAGCCGCTGCGATCTCCTGCGCGCGGAGATGCTTCTTCACCGTCATCGGGTAATAGGTGCCGCCTTTGACAGTCGCATCATTGGCAACGATCATGCAGTCGGTTCCGGCGACCTTGCCAATCCCGGCAACAACGCCTGCCGCTGGAACCTCGTCACCATAAAGGCCGTTGGCAGCAAAGAGACCCACTTCAAGAAAGGGCGTCGCCGGATCGATCAGTCGCGCAACACGATCGCGCGGAAGAAGTTTGCCGCGCGATTGATGGCGTTCGCGGGCCCGCTCCCCGCCGCCAAGGGCGATTTTGGAAGCGAGAGCCTGGACCTCATCCGAAAGGGCATCCATGGCAGCTTTGTTTTCCCGGAAAACATCCGAGCGCGGATTGAGGGACGAGGAAATTTTCATGGACGTTACGCCGTTTCCTCAAACATTTCACGCCCGATCAGCATACGGCGAATTTCCGAAGTACCGGCACCAATCTCATAGAGTTTTGCGTCACGCAGGAGCCGCCCTGTCGGATAATCGTTGATGTAGCCATTCCCACCAAGCGCCTGGATAGCTTCAAGGGCAACCTGAGTTGCTTTCTCCGCCGCATATAGGATGCAGCCCGCCGCATCCTTACGCGTCGTCTCACCACGGTCGCAGGCAGCCGCAACTGTATAGACATAAGAGCGGCAGGCATTCATCGTTGTGTACATATCCGCAAGCTTGCCCTGCATGAGCTGAAAGGTGCCGATCGGGCGCTCGAACTGTTTACGCTCGTGGACGTAAGGCACGACCACATCCATGGCTGCGGCCATGATCCCGACGGGACCGGCTGCAAGCACCACACGTTCATAGTCAAGGCCGGACATCAGCACGTTAACGCCGCGCCCCTCTTCTCCGAGGACGTTTTCGAATGGCACTTCGCAGTTTTCAAAAATAAGCTCGCAGGTATTCGATCCGCGCATTCCAAGCTTGTCCAGCTTTTGCGCAGTCGAGAAACCGGCCATGTCCTTTTCAATCAGGAAGGCCGTTATGCCACGCGGTCCGCCTTCCGGGTCCGTCTTGGCGTAGACAACCAGCGTTTCGGCATCCGGTCCGTTGGTGATCCACATCTTGTTGCCATTGAGCAGATAGCGGTCATTCCGCTTTTCAGCGCGAAGGCGCATCGAAACAACATCAGAGCCGGATCCAGGCTCCGACATGGCAAGCGCCCCGACATGCTCGCCGGAGATGAGCTTCGGCAGATACTTCGCCTTTTGCTCGTCCGTACCCCACCGCGCGATCTGATTGATGCAAAGATTAGAGTGGGCGCCGTAGGATAGACCCACAGAGGCCGAAGCACGGCTGATTTCTTCAAGCGCGACACAATGGGCGACATAGCCCATGCCCGCGCCACCGTCTTCTTCCTTCACGGTGATGCCGTGCAAGCCGAGCGCACCCATCTTCTCCCAAAGATCCACTGGAAAGGTGTTCGTTCGGTCGATCTCGCCCGCCTTGGGTGCAATCTCATCCTGGGCAAATCTGTGCACCATATCGCGTAGCGCCTCGATTTCCTCACCGAGGGCGAAATTCATCGAATGCATAAACATCTAACCTGCCTTTTTCTGATCAATGGCCGTTTGGTAGTCAGCGCCAACCGCCTGCATCACCATGGCCACATAGACTTCCTCAATTTCCTGTGCCGAAAGGCGCCCCGTCGGCTTGAACCAGGTCGTAACCCCGGTCACCATCGCAAGCAGAGCCATCGCCGTCACATGGGCGTCCTTGATGTCAAAAATCCCACGTTTGCGACCCGTCTCCAGAATGTCGCGAATTTCGTGCTCGTAGCTTTTGCGCAGAGCTTCCACGACACGGAAGTTATCGTCCTCAAGACTGCGCAATTCCATAAATGAGATAAAAACCTCTCTTTGCCGGTCAACGTGATAGCGCACATGGAAACGAGCGAAGGCCTCAAGTGCACGTTCCGGATCGTCATTGCGCCCCGGCATAGCTTCCCAGGATGCAAGAACTTCTTCCAGATGCTCGACCATCACAGTCGCGAGAACATCCTGCTTCGTTTCAAAATGGTTGTAGAGCGCACTGACCTGGATCCCGACATGATCGGCAAGCGCGCGCATCGACACCGCGGCATAGCCCCGTTCTGCAAAGAGTACGATAGCGGCATCGCGGATAGCGCGCGCCGTCTTTTCGCCGGTCGACCCGACTCTCCTCGCCATGCCTCCTCCCGAGCGCAGTAACGCGGCTTATTAAATGAACATTTGTTCATTTAATGGGAAGACGGGTTTCAGGTCAACAGCAAGATCGCGGCAGAATGATAATACCGGACCTAACAGACATCATCACGATGAAGCGCCGGATTGCCGGATAGGTAAGGGTAGTAGGTGAGCGAAAAGTTTGACCGCACAGGAATCGAAATCGTTTCAAGCGCCTGAAGCTGTTGCGGCTGATTGGGCATATCGCAAGCGGAGATGACGAGAACCGGCTGCCTGTCCCGTTCGCTGAGCCCATGAGCCATCTCGAAATAATTGCCCGGAATACCATCGGCAGGCCATGACCGAACTGTGAGGCCGGTATCGCGAAGGTGGTAGAGGAGCTGCGCTGCTGTATTGCGCCGATCGGCAACAATTGTTTTCGCACCAGTCTCATTCGCTCGGTCGATAACGGCTTGAGAGAGTGCGCGCCATCCAAAGACCCGTTTGTAGCTCGCGCCTATTGGTTCCTTGACGAGTTTGTCGGCGTTCAAATCCGCAATCGCAAGAATCCCGGCGAAGGCCAGATGAACACCAAGCGCGGCCAGAAGAAAACCACGTGCGCGGACCTTCAAGAGAACGAGAACCGAAGCCGCAGCAAGGGCGACATAGGCAACCGCCGCCCAGTTTGCGTGTGCCCGAGAGATCAGCGATTGCCCCATAAGAATACCAATCACGGGAAGCGAAAACGCAAACAGGAAAACCAGTTCAGCGGAGACCCGTTCGCCTGCGCGGATCCGTTTTGAAAGAAAGAAAACAAGGCCGATGAAGAGAACCGGTCCCAATATACCGATCTGAGCGCCGGTAAACTCGGCAAGCTCACCGAAATTGAAGTTCAAGCCTTCCCATTTCGCATTGTCCTGGGTGTGCTTGAACGTGATCCAGGAATGCGACTGGTTCCACCAGAGATTGGGGAGGACGAACAGGAACGCGACGGGCAGAATAAGAAGAGCAGGCCCCCGAAGAAGTGTCCGCCGCCCTTCAACGGAGACCAGCATCCAAACGACCGCGCAGAAAATGAAATACGCCATCGCGTATTTCGCCATGGCCCCTAAGCCGATCGCAGCACCGATAGAAACGGCATTCAAGACAGTCGGCCTTTCCCGGAACCGGTCAAGCGCAAACAAGGCGAGTGCGAAGAAGAAAAGAAGCGCCGCATCTGTAGAAATAATCCGTGTTCCGAAGGCGACGCCCGGAATTGTTGCAAAGAGGATCGCGGTCCAGAAGAAAGCCCCGTTTGGCGAAATGCCCATGCGTCCTGCAAGGCGTGCAGCCAAAAGACCTGCAACCACCCCGGTTAGGGCATAAAGAACGGCCGAAGGCAGCCTGATGCAGGCTTCGCTGTTCCCGCAAACCTCGGTCGAAAGCCGAATGATCCAGGCCAGAAGCGGCGGCTTGGAAAAGTATCCGAAATCAAGACGCTCGCTCCACGCCCAGTATTGCGCTTCATCAAAAAACAATTCGACCGGCGAATTCTGGAGCACCATCACGCGGACGGATGTGATGAGGAAAAGGGCCAGACAGCCAAGCGCGAGCATTGTCGGCGACAAGACCGCGTCGCCCCGCCCCTGCGCTCCAGCTTCTTGATGCCCAGCTTCTGTCACTGTCTTTCAGCCTTTCATACGTATTGCAGCCTCCTAACCCTCAGTGGGCAAGAACTCAACACGCATCGTCTCATCACCAGTGAAAACAGCTCCGATACAACGCTATTGACGAAAACCGGATTTAACCGCAAGATCACTTGTGCACGAACGAATTGACTTCCTCCGGTAACGAACAGCGGGTGGAAGTCCGCTGCAGGGAACGGCGAATTGAGTACTCGTTTTGCCAGGCCGGAAACGATTGATGAGGCGGTGTCCATGATGGCGGTGGACACCTGGACGCTTCTGTCCGGCGGCACCGATTACTACCCCGCCCTTCAAAGCCGTGAACCCACAGGCAATATACTGGATCTAAGCGGTCTTGAGACGCTCGCTGCCATCGAAGAAACCACCGACGACTGGCTGATTGGAGCCCGTGCGACCTGGTCGGACCTGATCGCGAGGGATCTTCCCCCCGCCTTTGATGCGCTGAAACTTGCCGCACGAGAAATCGGTTCAATCCAGATTCAAAACCGGGCGACCCTTGCCGGGAATCTGTGCAATGCTTCGCCCGCCGCTGACGGCGTTCCGGTTCTTCTCATTCTTGATGCGAAGATCCGTCTTCAATCAGCGCGCGGTACGCGGACTGTACCTCTCGCCGAATTCATAACTGGAAACCGCCGCACAATTCGCGCGAGCGATGAAATCCTGACCCACATTATTATCCCGAAAAGTGCAACCGAAGGCGTGAGTGTTTTTCAAAAGCTCGGGGCACGGAAATACCTTGTGATTTCGATCACGATGGCCGCAATCCGCTTGGTTGCTGGCCCTGACGATACAATCAGGGAAGCCGCGATTTCGGTCGGTTCCTGCTCCGCAGTTGCAAAGCGCCTCAATAGCCTAGAAGACGCACTCAAAGGTGCACCTTTGGCAGAAGCCGTCACGGCTGAATTCGTTGCAGGCCACCTTAGCGCTCTTTCCCCTATTGATGATATCAGGGCGAGCGCTGCCTATCGAATGGAAGCAAGCGCCATTCTTTTAAGCCGTCTCCTGTCGTCAGCGATGAAGGAGGCGGGCAAGTGACCATGGATCTGTCGCTCACGGTCAATGATCA
Organism: Pseudomonadota bacterium; assembly: GCA_039181265.1. GTDB lineage: Bacteria > Pseudomonadota > Alphaproteobacteria > Rhizobiales > JACESI01 > JBCDCU01. The sequence continues at coordinate 9,493 of JBCDCU010000012.1, forward strand.
GGCGATCGCGCTCTCGGTTGATCCGGTGCGGCGGCTTTCCGATGTCCTTCGTAACGAGTTGGATCTCACGGCAACGAAAGTCGGCTGTGATGCCGGGGATTGCGGAGCCTGCACGGTCCTCATCGACGGCAAGACAGCCTGCGCCTGTCTCACTCCGATCGCCCAACTCAATGGCGCCCGGATCGATACGGCCGAAGGCTTCAATGGTAACGGATCTGACGAGCCGCTCACCGCGCTTCAGGAGAGTTTCCTTGCCTTCGGTGCGGCCCAATGTGGGATCTGTACGCCCGGCATGCTGATGACGGCGAAGGCCCTACTGGAGGACAATCCGACGCCGCGCGTGGAAGAAGTGGAAGACGCGCTCGGCGGCGTTTTGTGCCGCTGCACGGGCTATTCAAAAATCATCGACGCCGTAATGAACGTGGCGGCGCCGCGCGATCTGCCAAACCATCCCGCAATCGGTCACAATGTGGGAGCAGCCATTCGCCACCTCGACGGACGCGGCAAGGTTACAGGAGCGCTGCAATACGGAGCGGACCAGCTTCCCGCCACGGGCTCTGAGGTTGAACCCCTTTCAGCACGGGTGATCCGCAGTCCCTACCACCATGCCCAGTTCACAATCGGCGATACCGATGATTTCATCGCCGCTCATCCGGGTATCGCATGCATTTTGGACGCATCGGATATTCCTGGAAAGAACTGTTTCGGCGTCATCCCACCCTTCGCAGACCAGCCGGTCTTCGCTGAGAACGAAACACGTTTTCGCGGAGAAGCCATCGCAGTGGTGGTCGGCGACGACGCAGCGGTGAGAGGTTTTGCGGAAGAGGCGTTTCCTGTCACCTGGACAGAGCTTCCCCACGCATTGACGCCGGATGAAGCACAAGGTGATGGTGCACCACGCCTTTTTGAGAACCGTCCGGACAACATCCTCATCAAAGGCAGAGTGGAACGAGGCGACGTTGCAGAGGCTCTGGAAACGGCGGCCCATAAGGTTAGCGTTCAAACCTCAACGCCCTTCATTGAACACGCCTATATCGAGCCGGAAGCGGGTTATGCAGAAATCCGGGATGGTAAAGTCGTCGTGTTTGGCTGCACCCAGGCACCTCATATGGACCGTGAGGAACTCGAGTCCATCCTCGGCCTCTCAGACGGTGAAGTCAGGGTAATGCCATCAGCGTGCGGAGGAGCCTTCGGTTCGAAGCTCGACCTCTCATTCCAGCCTTATGTGGCGCTGGCGGCCATGAAGACAAAGCGGGCGGTTCGAATTGTCTATTCCCGCATTGAAAGCATGCGCTCGACCACCAAACGCCATCCCTCAGACCTTGATCTCACGCTCGGGGCCGACGCCGAGGGCACCATTACAGGCTTCGATTTCCAGGGCATCTTCAATACCGGCGCTTATGCAAGCTGGGGGCCCACTGTCGCGAACCGCGTTCCGGTTCACGCCTCCGGTCCCTATTTCATTCCCGCATACCGGGCTGAGGCTCTTGCCATTCATACACATACAATGCCGGCAGGTGCATTTCGCGGTTTCGGAGTGCCGCAGGCGGCCATCGCGCAGGAGGCCGCTTTTGACGAAATCGCCGACAAGGTCGGTATCGACCGCCTCGCCTTCCGCATCAAAAACGCGCTTCGAAATGGGCAACCGACGGGAACCGGTCAGGTCTTTGAGAAGAGCGTCGGGATTGTTGAATGCCTCGAGGCGCTGAAACCCGCCTGGGATGACGCCCTCGCCCGCGCCAACGAACACAACCGCGCGGCAAACGGCTCACACTTTCGAAAAGGCGTCGGTATCGCTGCTTGCTGGTATGGCTGTGGCAACACCTCCTTGCCTAACCCGTCGACGATCCTGATCGGCATCAAACGCGATGGCTCGATTATGCTGCATCAGGGCGCAACCGATATCGGCCAGGGGTCGAACACAGTGATCGCCCAGATCGCAGCCGATGCGCTCGGGGTTTCTGTCCATAACCTTACACTTGTTGGTCCCGATACGGCTGTGACACCCGATTGCGGAAAAACCTCCGCGTCTCGCCAGACTTATGTGACAGGATCGGCTGCACTGAAATCAGGCCGCGCTCTCCGCGAAAAGATCCTGAGACTTGCCAATGTCGGTGAAGCAGCGGCGCTTTCGACTGCGCCCGGCACCCTGATCCTCCACGATGCGGGTAATGAAGCCGCAATCGACCTCACCACACTTCCCGAAGATGAAAGAGGCTACGTTCTTGTCGCGGAAGAGACCTATGACCCGCCAACCAAGCCGCTCGATGAAAACGGCCAGGGGATTCCTTATGCGGTCTATGGCTACGGCGCGCAAATCGTGGAACTGACGGTCGATATCGGCCTTGGCACAATCAAGGTGGATCACATCACGAGCGCCCATGATGTCGGGCGCGCCATCAATCCACTCCTCATTGAAGGTCAGATCGAAGGCGGCGTTGCGCAAGGGATCGGCCTTGCCCTCATGGAGGATTACGTTCCAGGCGTCAGCGAAAATCTGCACGATTATCTGATCCCGACAATCGGCGACATGCCCACCTTCACCCACAACATTATCGAGGTGACCGACGAGGAAGGCCCCTATGGTGCAAAGGGTCTCGGTGAACACGTTTTGATCCCGACGGCGCCTGCGATCGTCAATGCGATCCGCCACGCGACCGGAGCAAAGGTTTATGATCTTCCGGCAACACCGGACAAAGTGCTCGCAGCTTTAAAGAAGGTGGACCGCAATGGCTGACACCGCCAAACCGGAAAAGATCCGCTGCGATGCCTGCCCAGTGATGTGTTACATCGCGGACGGACGGTCCGGCGCCTGCGACCGCTATGCAAACGATGGCGGGACACTCGTTCGTCTCGATCCGCTCACGATCATTGAGCGGCGCCGCGCGGAAGACGACGAAGGCGCCCTCGTTCCGTTTCTGACAAAAGAGCATGAATGGGACGGGGACATTGTGTCCTCGCAGGACACGTTCATCACGGCGATCGGCGCCGGGACGACCTATCCCGATTACAAACCGGCCCCCTTCATCGTCCAGAGCGAGATCGACGGAGTCGATATGGTGACCGTCGTCACCGAAGGCATTTTCAGCTATTGCGGCGTCAAGGTGAAGATCGATACCGACCGTCATCTGGGCCCTGAAAGATCAATCGTCCGTGCCGAAGGTGAACCCGTGGGTCATGTGACGACCGGTGAATATGGTTCGCAAATGCTGGCGCTTGGCGGGGTTCATCATCTGACCGGCGGCGGTAAAAAAGAGGGGCGCGTGACCTGTGCGACCCTCCTGGCGCTGTGCAATGGCGAAGCGGCGGAACTTTCAATTGATGAGGGTGCAACCGTCATCGTCGAAGCAGGCAAGGCACCCATCGTCAACGGTGTTCCGGAAGAGCGCATGCGCGTCGGCTGCGGATCGGCGACCGTTGGAATGTTTGCGTCTCAATGGAAGGATCTTGTCGACGAAGTTGTCGTGGTTGACGATCACATCACAGGCGTCATGTCGGAACACCAGGCGGGGAAGGTGATTGGCTGGCCACAAACCGGGATCCGCATCAAGGGCCGAAAATCGACACCCGGCCGCTACTTCCAGGTCGCAGACCCAGGCACCGGCTGGGGCGGCACCAACCTCACCGACCCAACAACCATTCTCGGAGCCTTTGATCCCAAAGTCGCCAAGCCCGGCCAATCGCTGCTGATGGTTTCGACGACCGGCGAGCACTTTGCCTATTTCGAGCTCAATGAGGACTTACTGCCGGTCGAAATAGAGATGCCCGACCGCCTGAAACCATCGGTCGAGCGGATCGAAGAAAATTGCGAACCGGCGTTGTCGTCCGTCCTCTTTATGGGCGGGGCTGGTGGGTCTCTTCGCGCTGGCGTTACCGTCAATCCCGTCGGCCTGACACGGTCCGTTCAGGACGCCCTCACCCGGATTACCTGTGGTGGCGCGCCCACTTATCGCTGGCCGGGTGGCGGCATTACAGTCATGGCTGACGTCACCCGCATGCCGGAGAATGCCTTCGGTTATGTACCGACACCCGCACTTGTTGCTCCGATTGAATTCACAATGCGGCTTGACGATTACAAGGCACTCGGCGGGCATATGGATCATATCGTCATGATCGACAGTGCGCTGCGTGGTGAGACCGGACCGCAGAACGACCACGTTCTGGCTGGTAAACGCCAGGTTGGGTCAAAAGCCGAAAACCCCTGGCCGGTCGACCACCGCAATGGCAAGGGGCACGAATGATGGCGGCGGCGGTCTGGCATGAAGATCAGGAGATCGGGTTTCTGCCCGGCAACCGCCTCGACCTCCGCCATGGACCGATCCATCTGGTGATTGGAGCCAATGGCGCTCCAGACGATGTCAAACGCGCCTATCGCGCTGCCGTTCAAGCGATGGATGGTTTGCTAGGCTCATTGGCAGCCGAACTGCCCATCTTGCGGCGTCCGATATCGAAATCCGACGCTCGACCGCAGCATGCGGTTGGCGTCTCAATGTGGGAGACAACCCGGACGGTAGCAGCCGGACATTTTGCAACTCCCATGATCGCGGTTGCAGGCGCCGTTGCAGACCATGTGTTGACGGCGATGCTGAACGCTGCAGAGCTAGACAGGGCTTACGTCAACAATGGCGGCGATATCGCACTCCACATTGCTTCAGATGCACAATATAAGATTGCAGCCATCTCCAATCCCAGTGATCCCTCGAAGAGCGTGGATATCACACTGACAACCGACGATCAGATCGGCGGGATCGCAACAAGCGGCTGGCGGGGGCGCAGCCATTCGCTCGGCATCGCCGATAGCGTTACGGTTCTTGCTGAAAGCGCGGCCCATGCCGATTGCGCGGCAACACTCATTGCGAATGCAGTCGATTGCGGTCCGCATCCGCGCGTTCAACGCGCTCCGGCAGAAACGCTGTCGCCCGACAGTGATCTCGGCGACCGTCTCGTAACGGTCGCAGTAAGCGCCTTATCGGAACCAGATGTCAGCAAAGCCATGGAAAAGGGGCGCCACCTTGCTGAAGGCCTGACCAGCCGCGGCGTCATTAGAGCCGCATATGGGCGTCTTCAGTCTTGCACATTTTCCGTTTTCGGTGATGAATTGGCGAATGGTCGCGATCGCAAGCTCACAGCCGGTTTGAGGATACTTGAGAATGCCTGACCTTATCGTCCGAAAGCGCGCTCTATGCGTTGAGGAAGTCTTCCATGAAGGAGGGCCGGTCGCGAACGTTCCGGTGAAACGCGCTTACGCCGCGACGGTCATCGCCAATCCCTATGCCGGACGCTATGTCGAAGACATTCAACCCTTTATGGACGACCTTCGCCCGCTTGGTGTTTCCATGGCGGAAAGCCTCATCGCGGCCCTTGGTGGTGATCCGTCTATCATCGAAGGATATGGCAAAGCAGCAATCATCGGGGAAGCGGGCGAGAGCGAGCACGCGGCCCTCTGGCATGGTCCGGGCGGATATTCCATGCGGGCCCACATCCCGAATTCGAAAGCGATCGTGCCGTCAACCAAGAAAGTCGGCGGCCCTGGCACGCGTCTGGATGTTCCGATCACTCACGTCAATGCGTCCTATGTCCGGTCTCACTTCGACGCGATAGAAGTCGGGATCAACGATGCTCCGCGAGCCAATGAAATGCTGGTCATTCTGGCAATGACAACGGGTCCACGCATTCATGCACGCTCCGGCGGCCTTTCGGCTTCCGAGATCAAGGGAGAGGATGGGCTTCGATGAGAATCAGGAAACTCGCCGTCATCGTCGAAGAGACCCATCAGGAGATCGGAAAAGCGATCGATCCTCCGACCCGCAGGGCAGCAGCAGTCGCCGTCATCGAAAATCCCTTTGCCGGCCGCTATCAGGATGATCTGGACGAACTGATGGAAACCGGTGCGGAACTTGGTGCTCTGCTCGGACGCAAATGCGTGGAAGCGCTCGGCATCACTCCATCGGAGGCGGAGAGTTACGGCAAAGCGGCCATGGTCGGCGAGAATGGCGAATTGGAACACGCCGCGGCCATTCTTCATCCACGGATGGGAAAGCCCTTACGCGCCGAAGTCGAAAAGGGCGCGGCTCTTGTTCCGTCTTCAAAGAAGATGGGCTCGATGGGTCAACCGCTCGATGTACCGCTTGGCCATAAGGATGCGGCCTATGTGCGCTCGCACTTCGATGGGATGGAGCTGCGGATCAACGACGCGCCAAGAGCCAATGAAATCATGGTGGCGATTGCCGTCACCGATTCAGGCCGCCCGCTACCGCGCGTCGGTGGTCTTGAAGCGAAGGATGCGGAAGGAAAGGACGGTCTTCGGTAGTCGCGATCCCGATAAGATCGCCTGCCCGTCCTGACCTTGAATGACAACAAAAAGCGAGCTGGCCATCGAGGCCCGCCCGCACGGTGAAGTGAGAGTGACTGAATTCAGTAACAAAGGGGAACCGATATGAAAGACATGATGAAACGAAAGGGCCTTGGCACGCGTGCCATCGGTCTTCTTGCTGCAGCCGCACTGGCCTTTGGTGCGGTTTCGGGACCGGCCATCGCAGCCGACACAATCAAAATCGGTGAAATAAACCACTACAAGCGTCTCGCCGCATTCGCTGAGCCTTACAAGAAGGGCGTTGAACTCGCATTGGAAGAAGTGAACGGAGGAGGTGGCGTTCTTGGAAAACCGCTTGAATTCCTCTTCCGCGACGATCAGGGCAAACCCGGTGAAGCCGTCAAAATCGCTGAAGAATTGATGACACGCGACGGCGCGGTCATGTTGACCGGCACAATCCTCAGCAATATCGGCCTTGCGATTTCTTCTCTCGCAGCAGAGAAAAAGTATGTCTATCTCGCCGCGGAACCGCTTGCCGATGCGCTCGTTTGGGCGAAGGGCAACGACTACACATTCCGCCTGCGCGCCTCGACCCATATGCAGGCCTCAATGCTTGCCGAAGCGGCTGCCAAAACTGACGCTATCAAATATGCAACGATCGCGCCGAACTATGCATACGGAAAAGATGCGGTTGCGGCCTTCAAGAAGGCACTGAAAAAGCTCAAGCCCGAAGTCGAGTTCGTAACCGAGCAATGGCCAGCGCTCTTCAAGATTGACGCAGGCGCAGAAGTCCAGGCGCTCGAACGCGCAAAGCCTGATGCGATTTACAACGTCACCTTTGGCGCCGACCTCGCAAAATTCGTTCGTGAAGGTACGACACGCGGCCTCTTTGACGGGCGCGAAGTCTACGGTCTCCTCACGGGTGAGCCGGAATATCTCGATCCATTGAAAGACGAAGCTCCAGAAGGTTGGACCGTTACCGGCTACCCTTGGTATGCGATCGAGGATGAAACGCATAAAGCCTTCATTTCAGCCTATGAAGCCAAATTTGGCGAGGGTCCGAAACTCGCTTCGCTTGTTGGCTACGCAACTGTGAAGTCCATCGCAGCCGCGATCTCTGCGGCAGGATCGACTGAGACAGAAGCCATCAAGAACGCGTTCAAAGGCCTTAACGTCGACACGCCTGTTGGCCCGATCACCTACCGGACCCAGGATCATCAATCCACGATGGGCGCATTCGTTGGAAAAACGACCGTCAAGGATGGCAAAGGCATCATGGTCGATTGGACCTATAAAGACGGAGCGGATTACCTGCCGTCCGATGAAGAAGTCGCCAAACTGCGGCCTGCTTCAAACCAAAACTAACACCTTTCTGCTCCGGAGTTCCTCCGGAGCAGTCCCCCTTTCCTCGCGCTTTTCCTTCGCCTTATGTCACTGATTGTTGCCCAGTTTATTACCGGCCTTGCCAATGCCGCAGCGCTCTTTCTGGTGGCATCGGGCCTATCGCTGATTTTCGGCGTCACGCGGATCGTCAATTTCGCCCACGGTTCGCTCTATATGCTGGGCGCTTATATCGGCTATTCGCTGATGCAGGTTCTGCCCGGCGCTTTTGGCTTCTGGGGATCGATCCTGCTCGCGGGCCTGGCGGTCGGTCTCATCGGTGTCATCATCGAAATCTGCGTTCTGAGGCCAGTCTACCGGGCACCGGAGCTCTTTCAACTTGTCGCAACATTTGGGGTGATCCTGGTCATTCAAGATATCGCGCTTTGGGTCTGGGGGCCGGATGATCTTCTCGGGCCGCGTGCCCCAGGCCTTAAGGGCGTTGTTCGGATCATGGGCGAACCGATCCCGCAATATGATCTCGCGCTGATTGCCATCACGCCGTTCATATTGTTCGGGCTTTGGTATTTGATCACCCGGACGCGAGTCGGCGTTCTCGTACGCGCTGCAACACAGGACAGGGAAATGGTCGGCGCGCTTGGCGTCAATCAGTCATGGCTCTTTACCGGTGTCTTCTTCTTAGGCGCCGCCCTTGCCGGGCTCGGCGGCGCAATCCAATTGCCAAAGGGCGGTGCCGATCTCCTGATGGATTTCAACATTCTGGCGGCGATCTTCGTCGTTGTCGTGATCGGCGGAATGGGATCGCTGCCGGGCGCCTTCATCGCGGCCGTCCTGATTTCAGTTCTTAATGTGTTCGGCGTCACCTACATTCCGCAAAGCACGCTCGTGTTGATGTTCGTTGTCATGGCAGTCGTTCTAATGGTCCGGCCCTATGGCCTTCTCGGGCGGGAAGAAGTCGCGGGAGAGCATGGGCAGGTTGGAGAACCCGAGCGCCCAATCAAACCCGCAAGTCCGCGCGCCAGAATGGTGGTTGCCGCCGGGCTCGCGCTTCTCGCAACTGTTCCGCTTTTTGGCGGTAACTTCACCCAGATCCTCATCACCGATATCGTGATATTCTGTCTGTTTGCGGCAAGCCTGCATTTCATCCTCGGCCTTGGCGGGCTCGTCTCCTTCGGCCATGCGGCCTATTTCGGCGGAGGCGCCTATGTGGCAGCTCTTCTCGTTAGTCTTGCGGGCACCCCGATGGAAATCGCCTTCCTGCTAGCTCCCATCGGCGCGGGCCTTGGAGCGGTCATTATTGGTTGGCTCTGCATGCGATTGACGGGGGTCTATTTCGCCATGCTGACGCTTGCCTTTGCCCAGCTTCTCTGGTCGCTGGTTTATCAATGGACCGAGGTGACCGGCGGCGATGACGGGATTGTGGATCTTTGGCCATCCGATTGGCTCAACGGCACAACGACCTATTACTATTTCACGCTCCTCCTCGGCGTTGGCGGGATCCTTCTCCTTCGCCATGTTGCCCATTCGCCGTTTGGCTATGCACTCAGAGCCGCCCGTGATTCAGCGAAGAAGGCCGAAGCGACAGGGATCGACGTGAAACGCGTCCAATGGGCTGCCTTCACCTTTGCTGGCGCAATGGCGGGTCTTTCCGGCGCGCTTTTCGTTTTCTCTAAAGGCAGCATCTTTCCAAGCGAACTCGAAATTGCCCGGTCGTTCGATGCGATCATCGTCGTGTTTCTTGGCGGCGTGAAAACACTCTCAGGCGCGGTCGTCGGCGGTGCCTCGCTCGAATACGTCAAGGACATCCTCACGCGCTTTGAATATTGGCGCATGACACTCGGCCTTCTCATCATCTTCGTCGTCATCATCGCGCCGGACGGCATTGTCGGAACCCTTCAAAAAACGCTTGAGCGCTTTTCCGGCAAGCAGGGCGGAAAGGCAGCATCGTGATGGCCAACGACACAAAAGCCGTTCTGGAGGTCGACGATCTCACAAAGGTGTTCGGCGGACTTGTCGCCGTCAGGAACGTTTCGTTCTCCGTCGGTAACAGCGAGTTGCTCGCGATGATTGGGCCGAATGGCGCCGGAAAATCGACCTGCTTCAACATGCTCACAGGGCAACTGAAACCAACCGAAGGTCGGGTCCGGTTCCGGGACCGCGACTTGATTGGTCTCGGTCCACGTCGGATTTTCCGACTCGGCATCGGCCGCACCTTTCAAATCACGGCGACCTATTCCTCAATGACTGTCATCGAAAACGTCCAGATGGCACTGATGTCCCATCACAAGAAACTCTGGTCGGTCTTTCCCTATGCCCACAAGCTTTATCGCGATGAGGCCCACGCCTTGCTGGAAACCGTTGGCATGGCGGAACAGGCCGAACGCCATGTCGCAATCCTTGCTTATGGCGACCTGAAGCGCCTCGAGCTTGCAATCGCACTTGCAAACGATCCGACCCTTCTCCTGATGGACGAGCCAACGGCGGGCATGGCACCGACCGAACGCATTGCCTTAATGGAGCTCACAGCCGGTATCGTCCGCGACAAGAAGATCAGTGTGCTCTTCACCGAGCACGACATGGATGTTGTCTTTGCTCATGCCCATCGCATCATGGTGCTGAACCGCGGAGAGCTCATCGCCAACGGCACAGTCGAAGCGATCCGCAACGATCCCAAGGTGCAGGAAGTCTATCTCGGTGGCGGCAATCTCTTTGAGGGAGGCCACGCGTGATCCGGCTTGAAGCGGTCAATTCCTTCTATGGCAAGGCCCATATTCTGACGGATCTCTCTTTTGAGATTGGCACGGGCGAGGTCGTCTCCCTGCTCGGCCGCAACGGCGCAGGCAAGACCACGACGATCAAGTCGATCATGCAGCTTGTTCGCCCAAAGACCGGCCAGGTGTTTTATCGCGATCGCGCAATCACCGGCAAAGCCGCCCATCAGGTTGCAAAAATGGGGATCGGTTATGTGCCGGAGGAACGCCGGATTTTCACCGATCTGACAATCCTGGAAAATCTTGAGGTCGGACGTCAGAAGAAACGCGACGGCGCGCCCTTCTGGACCGTGGAGGCGCTTTTCGACCTTTTCCCGAACCTTTCCGAACGCCGCGACAATCGCGGAAAACACCTCTCTGGCGGTGAGCAACAGATGCTGACAATCGCAAGGACCCTGATGGGAAATCCGGAAGTGCTTCTTTTAGACGAACCCTCCGAAGGGATCGCCCCGGTGATCGTGGAGCAGATGGCCGAAACGATCCTGAAAATCAAACGCGAGGGCATGACGGTTCTGCTGTCGGAGCAGAACCTGCATTTTGCGCGCGCTGTTGCTGACCGCGCGATCATTATCGAAAGCGGCGAAAAACGATTTGACGGCAGTTTTGAAGAGCTTGATGCCCATCCTGAGATCAAGGAAACCTATCTCTCAGTCTGACCAATACGCGGTTTTGATCGATTACACTCAGGCGATCTTTTTCAAAAGCGGTGCAAGGCTTCTGTGAACGTCGGGCGATTCTTCTGCCACGAATTCGAGCAGGGCACGCTCATTCTTGTGAAGTACGCCATCACGCGCGATCCGATCTTCAAGCCAACGCGCTTCGTGGCCCTCGATCTTCTCAGCCTCTGCAATTTCGGCGCGGCGTTTTTCTTCGAAATCTTCGCGTGGCTCCTCTTTCGTCAAGAGCATTTTCATACCCTTTGCGAAATTTCCAAGCGGATTACCAACATCAGCTTTCGGATCGTTGAGCCAGGCTTCGCGGCGCAAAGCTTCGTCGCGGCTCAGTGCCGTCCGCCCAAAGGAAGCCATCAAATGGTTAGCGAGCGCTTTGACGAAGAGATCAGCCCAGGACGGATGGTTTTCTTCTTCAACCGTCGCGTCATTGAGGTCAAAAAGGAACTCGGCCTCCATCTGGGTCACGTGCACGTTCCCTGCACCACCTGCCGCATAAATCACGCGACGGATAATATCGACCTCAGCCTCGCCGAGCACACCCGGTGTGAGTTCGCGGCTCGGACGGAGTGGACCGGTTCCTTCAAGAACCTGGCGCTTTAACTCATTGAGGACGAAGGTCTCCAACCTGACCGGCACCCGGGCAGAGCGTTCCAGGATCTTGACGCAGAGTTCAAGTTCCGTCGCTGATTGAATAACGCCGTCGCGCATGATGCGGTCGATCACCCAGTCACTATGTTCGTCGCTGACGTAGCCATGCGCCTCGGCTTGACGCACGCAATAATCCACCATGACTTCCGCAAAGAGATCGGGCCAACCGGCATCATAGTCTTCCAGAGCATCGTTCAGATCGAAAAGTGCCGCTGCCTCGTCGCGGGAAACAAGTCCATCGGAGAAGACGACCCGGCGGATCGTCATGAGATCGTCTGAAGAGAGTCTCTTCTGACGCTTGAGGTCGGCAAGAAGTGCGAGATTTGCGCTTGCGTTCGGTTCTGACATATCGATATCGCCCTGCGAAAATAAACAATTGCATTATTTAAATCGAAAACAGCTGAAGAAAGCTCAAAGCAGCATGATTAATTTATTGTAAATCAAGGGATTGCTTGCGGTTTCAAAGAACGTTTCTACATAAACCAAACGAGAAGCATGAGACGTCCTGCGACCCGAAAACCAGGTTAAGGTTCCGGGACAGTCACAAATCGGCACCTGTGGCTTGAAGTGGATTCAGAACATTAAGAAGGATATCAGCAAGCGATGACGGAGCATTCCAACATCACCATGGTTGAAGGCGGCATTCACAATCCTGCCGAGCCGCGCCATTTTATGCGCATCAAGCCCGTTGCGGGATTCATCACAATTCGCCACGGGCTTGATGTCGTGGCTGAAAGCAGCCGCGCTCTGCGGGTCCTTGAGGTCGGGCGCGATATCTACGATCCCGTCGTTTACGTGCCGAAAAACGATGTCCGCGGCCGGATTGTGAAAACCGAAAAGACGACCCATTGTCCGATTAAAGGTGACGCCTGCTACTTCAATCTGATCGACGCTGGCGACCAGTTGGTCGCTGCCAACATTGCCTGGTCCTATACCGATCCCGTTGAGGGAGCGGAAGACATTACCGAGTTCGTCGCCTTTTATCCGAACATGACGAGTATCGAGGAAAAGCCAAGTTGAAACCGACATCTTGCTGATCGACGTAAGCACTGCACCGTAGTAGAGTTCCCCTAAGCTCCTGAATAGCTTGGCAAAAACGAGTACTCGCGGGCTCCGCCTTGATATATGTCAACAAAAAATGAAAGTAAAAAATTACGGATTTCCTGACATCAAGGTGGAGCCCGCGAGAACTCGTTTATGCCCAGCTATTCAGGAGCTTAGGGGAACTCTACTACGGTTCAGAGCTAACGACGATCAGCA
>JBCDCU010000013.1:0-22497 GCA_039181265.1 Pseudomonadota bacterium
TGTGGCTGAGTGATCATACACTCCAGATGCTTGGACGAATGACCGGGGGATTGTGACGATGACCGAGATGACGGACCGGATCGATCCGGCAGACCTTGTTCTCTACGATACGATGACGCGGGAAAAGCGGCCGTTTCAGCCAATCGATCCTGAGCGCCTTAGAATGTATGTCTGCGGACCGACCGTCTACGATTTCGCCCATATCGGCAATGCACGCCCGGTGATCGTGTTCGACCTACTGTTCAGGCTCCTGCGCCATCTCTTCGGAGAAGAGCGCGTGCGCTATGTCAGAAACCTCACTGATGTCGACGACAAGATCAACAAACGCGCGCTTGAGACCTATGGCGACAAGATCACGAAGGGTGAGATGTCGCTCAACGAAGCGATCCGCGAAGTGACGGAAAGCACGGCCCACCAGTTTCAGACCGACATGCATGCGCTCGGCTGTCTTGATCCTTCCAATGAGCCGCGCGCAACAGAACATATCAGCCAGATGATCGAAATCATCCAGCTTCTCATCGATCGTGGGCATGCCTATGTCGCGACCGGGGCAGAGGGCGATGAAGTTCTCTTCCGTGTTGAATCCATGTCCGAATACGGTTCGCTCTCAAACCGCAAGCTTGAAGAGCAGCAGGCAGGTGCACGGGTTGACGTGGAAGACCACAAGGATCATCCGGGCGACTTCGTTCTGTGGAAGGCGTCCGACCATACGGCACCAGGCTGGGACGCAAGCTACGTGGTTGACGGCGAGGAGAAGGCAATTTTCGGTCGTCCGGGATGGCATATTGAGTGCTCGGCCATGAGCCGTGAGTTCCTCGGAGAGACCTTCGATATTCACGGTGGCGGGATCGATCTGGTTTTCCCGCACCATGAAAACGAGATCGCCCAGACATGCTGCGCTTTTGGTGTAAAAAGAATGGCTAACACATGGATGCACAACGGCTTTCTACAAGTCGAAGGCGAGAAGATGTCAAAGTCTTTGGGAAACTTCATCACCGTTGATGAGCTCTTACGCACCGAGAAAGTCGGCGGCCGGTCATGGCCGGGCGAGGTAATCCGGCTTGCCATGCTGATGACCCAGTATCGCGAGCCAATCGATTTCTCCGTTAGGAGACTGGAAGAGGCGGAGGCCGTCCTGCGCAGGCTTCAACGCCGCGCTACGGAAGGCGAAGACAAAGGTGACGTGCAGAACGTCGTGAGGCCGCTTCTTGACGATCTCAACACGCCGGAAGCTATTCGGGTTCTGTCCGATCTATCCGGAGCGACGCTTGCAGAGGCGCTCACTTTCTTCGGTCTACCGGACAAAGCCGATGTGTCAGGCGTTGATGAGGCTGCAATCGCTGTCAGGATCTCCGAGCGGTTGTCTTTCATCGCGGAGAAGAACTGGGCAGAGGCCGACAAGATAAGGGACGCACTTCTAACTGAAGGCATCCGTCTCAAGGATGGCAAAGACCCTGAGACGGGCGAACGGGTAACACAGTGGGAAATGGTGTGATGGGGGAGAATGGCGTGATGGAGCGTGAGCGGCTTTACATATTCGATACCACCCTGCGAGACGGGCAACAGACGCCGGGTATCGACTTTTCCGTTGAAGAGAAGGTGGCTGTGGTCGACCTTCTTGAGCGTCTCGGTGTCGATTATATCGAAGGCGGCTATCCGGGTGCCAATCCAACGGACACGGAATTCTTTCAAAAGAACAGAACCACATCGACAACCTTTACCGCTTTCGGCATGACCAAGCGGGCTGGTGTTTCAGCGTCAAACGATCCGGGCCTCAATGCACTGTTAGCTGCGGAAGCGGACGCCATCTGTTTCGTCGCAAAGGCATGGGATTATCATGTGCGTCTCGCGCTTGGATGTTCCAATGAGGAGAACCTCGACTCAATCCGTGAAAGCGTGACGGCTGCACGCGCCAAGAACCGCGAAGTGCTGCTTGATTGCGAACACTTCTTCGATGGCTATAAGGCAAACCGGGACTATGCTCTGAAGGTTGCAACAACGGCTCATGAAGCCGGAGCCCGATGGATTGTGCTTTGCGACACGAATGGCGGCACGCTTCCCCATGAAGTGAGCGAAATCGTTGCCGATGTTGCAAAGCACGTACCCGGCGACAAGCTTGGCATCCATGCGCACGACGATACCGGGAATGCGGTTGCAAATTCGCTTGCGGCGGTGAGGGCGGGTGTCCGCCAGATCCAGGGAACGCTCAACGGGATCGGAGAACGGTGCGGCAACGCGAACCTCACCTCGCTTCTGCCGACCCTCGTCTTGAAGGCCGAATACGCGGATCGTTTTTCGCTTAAGACAACGCATGAAGCAATCAAAGATTTAACTGCAGTTTCAAGAGGTTTTGACGAGCTTCTCAATCAAATTCCAGAACGCCAGGCTCCTTATGTCGGCGCGTCCGCCTTCGCGACGAAAGCCGGTATCCACGCTTCGGCGCTTTTGAAGGAACCGCAGACCTACGAACACATACCGCCAGAGACAGTCGGCAATCGGCGCAATGTCATGGTCTCCGATCAGGCGGGGCGATCGAACCTCATTTCCGAGCTCACCCGTATGGGAATCGAGATTGACAGCAAGGATCAGCGTCTCGACGGCCTACTCTCGGAAATCAAGGACCGCGAGGCACAAGGGTATGCCTATGAGGCCGCGACGGCGTCGCTTGAGTTGCTCGCCCGCAGACGGCTCGGATCCGTGCCCGACTTCTTCAATGTCGACAGCTTCCGCGTCATGGTAGAGCGCCGTTTCAATGCGCTCGGCGACCTCGTTACCGTGTCAGAAGCGGTTGTTAAGGTCGACGTCGATGGTGAAGTCTTCCATTCCGTCGGCGAAGGTAACGGCCCTGTCAATGCACTCGACATCGCACTAAGGAAAGATCTCGGGAAATATCAGGGCGAAATCGACGATCTGGAACTCGTGGACTTCAAGGTGCGTATCCTCAATGGCGGTACGGAAGCCGTAACACGGGTCTTGATAGAAAGCCGCGATGGAACCGGACGGCATTGGTTCACGGTCGGCGTTTCCGCCAATATCATCGATGCGTCCTTTGCCGCCCTCGTGGATTCTATGCGCTACAAGCTCTTTTGCGCATGCAAACGCGAGACTGCCTGACGGCGAGGCTCCAAGCCGAACAAACAAACCCTCCAGGCAGATCCGACTGCGGCTACCTCATCCGCGGCAGGGTTGCGTCGTATCCTGCATGATGCGAGACCCGAGGGAGGATTAAAGAACGGGGGAAGCCAGAACGCGGCCGGTTTCTCGAAAAAGCGTTGAAAATAGCAACGGAAAGGATGCGGCAAATGGAAGAAGCGGAACACGACATCGTGTCGGGCCCGAACGGCCCGGACAGCTACGATACAGTTGGCGGGCGGATTTGCCGGGCACGCGAAGCCTGCGCTCTATCACCGGCGCAACTCGCCCGGCGTCTTGGCATCAAGACGGCAACCCTGCACTCATGGGAAAACGACAAGTCGGAACCCCGATCCAACAAGCTCGTCATGTTGTCGGGCGTACTGAATGTCAGCCCGTCATGGCTTATCATGGGGGAAGGACAGGCGCCGATCACACCCGACGAGTCGGACAAGGCGAAGCTCGAAGATATGCGCTATGAGCTGATCCAGCTCCATAAGCAAGCGAAAGAAATTTCCGAAAAAATAGAAAGCCTTATCGGAAGACTCTAAACTAATTTATGCACTACATCCGGGTGCGCACCACGTCCTCTTCGACGAGGACTTCGCGCGGTGTGTGGCCACGAAGGAGAGGCAGGATTTCCGCCGCGGTCTCTGCCCGGTAATAGGTGAGCGGGTAAGGTTCACCGACAAAATTTTCCTCTGTCATATGCTCGATGAGTTCGACAAGCGGCGCCCAAAATCCATCGAAGTCGGCAATCAGAACCGGCTTGTCGTGCTGGCGCAATTGCGCCCAGGTCATCTGTTCAACGAGCTCTTCCAACGTGCCAATTCCGCCCGGCAGCGCAACAAAGGCGTCGGACTTTTCAAACATGAGCATTTTTCGCTCATGCATATTCTCCGTCACAATCACTTCGTCGAGGGTCGACAGACTGTGTCCAAGACGTTCTTTGGTCATTAGAAAATCGGGAATGATACCGGTTACGTCACCGCCTTTCGACAAAGCGCCTTCAGCAACCTTTCCCATCAAACCCATCGTCCCGCCGCCATAAACAAGCCGGACATTCTCGCTTGCAAGCAAGGCACCGAATTCAAAGGCGAGTTCCGCATAGAGCGGGTTTTCGCCCGGTCTCGATCCGCAAAAAACGCAAACGCTGTTTATCTCAGTCATGGGCCTGTCTTTTCAGTGTGAATAGCGTCCGATGGAACCGGACAAATGTGCGGCATTCGGAAGGGTATTTCGGAAAAGAATCTTAAGATCATCAGAGTGTGAATTGGCCTTGATTGATCCTTCGCAACCATCAATACGATAATGTTTTGAAAATAAAGCCGGGATTTTGCTTGTATCCGATTTACACAAAGGGGCTTGACAGGCGCGATCCGATATAATTGGCAAGGTTTGTAATACATGCGATGATGTCGCGAACGGTGCGAGAAATGGAAAACACCGTCTAGAGATCGCATCCCGTTAAAAGAGAGAACTTGTGAAACGCAACCACGTCATCACTTTGCTTGCACTTTTGGTTCTGGTCGGCGCAATTGCCTTTATCGGATCTCAGACAGGTATTGTCGATCGCGTCGCAGAGATAGCCGACCCGACCGCACAGGATGCAAGCAAGACGGAAACGGCTGCCGCAGAACGCGAAGATCGCCAGCCGGGGCCCGCCGCCTCCGGCGACAGCAATGACGAAGAAACAGCGAATGCTCTAACCGCGCTCAACACCCCGACTTTCGATATTGTGCGTGTGGAACCGACAGGCGATGCGGTAATCGCCGGACAGGCTGTGCCCAATGCGGTTGTGAAAGTGGAAAACAATGGGGTTGTGATTGCTGAGACGACGGCCGATGCAACAGGGGCTTTCGTCGTTCTTCCCAACGAACCGTTCAAAGGCGAGGCGAACGAAGTCACGCTGCGGGCTGTCTCCGAAACAGGCGAGGAACATGTGTCGGAGCAAGTCGTCGCCATCGGTGTAACGGGTACGACGACACCGCTCGTAGCCATTGTTGAACCCGGGCGTCCGGTCAACATTGTTCAGCGCCCGAATGTGGATCCAGAGGAAACGTCCTCAACAGCAAGCGCAGCTATCGAAGGGACGATAGCTGGTGCCTCCAATGAGAACGCCACAGCGAGCGCAGAAGAGACCACGGATCAAACGAACACGGCGACCAATGGCGCAGACGCCGCAGGGGCGCCCGAAGAAACCGTAGCCGAGGCCGGAGCCGAAGCGGATACAACAAGCCCCAATGACATTGCGCAAACCGCCCAGTCCAATTCTCCGCTCGGAGAGAGCGGCCAGCAAAATGATGTTGTGGCAGGGGTGGACCCCAACACGGATGCGAGCGCCGACAGTCCAACCATAGCGAACGAAAATGAGGCGGGAGACGAAGGCACTGGAACTGCGTCGGCTGTCGAACAGGAAATTGCGACTGAAAGCGCCTCGGACACACCACAGACAGCTGACGCGACCGACCAACCAACGCAGCAAACTGCGCAACAAGAGCCGGTTGCGCCGGCAACGCTCGTCCAACCGGATGCCGGCGTGGAAGTCTCGGTTGAAGCAATCGAGACCGAAGAAGAAAAGATCTTCGTTGCCGGATCGAGCACACCCGGCGAAACGGTGAGGGTCTATGTTGAAGACGAGTTTGTCGGCGACGCCAAAACCGGCGCTGACGGACGCTGGCTTCTTGAAGAAACAAAACCGCTTGAGCCAGGCGAATATAATGTCCGTGTCGACCAGCTAAAAACAACGGGGCAGGTCGAAGCGCGGGCAGAAGTTCCCTTCGTTGTGTCGGAGAGCGAACCGACACGCTTGAGACCGCTGGATCCTGGTCTCGGTCGTCGGGTCATTATTCGCAAGAACGATAATCTTTGGACCATCTCACAAAGGCTTTATGGCAGTGGAGAACGCTTCACCGCAATCTACACGCAGAATCGCGACCAGATCCGAAATCCAAATTTGATCTTCCCGGGTCAGGTCTTCGAACTGCCGGACGACGAGGCTCTGGCGCCACTTCAGGGACCGCCATCGGTCGAATAGGTGGGCGGTTCGCAGGGCCCCAGTCAATTCCACCGATTGAAGCGGGCTCACAAGTTCCTAAATCTGTAGAGGAAAAGACCGCCGTAGAGCGCGCCATCCAGACGCGTTGAGGCATCCAGGGACCCTATGAGTGTAGATACCGAACAGGCCGAGGCCCCGGTTGCGGGAGGCGGGATGAAGACTTCGCCCCGGCAAAAGGCAAATATTAGGGCGGATGGCAATGACCTTCAGACAATTAAGAGCCTCTGGCCCTATATCTGGCCCGTCGATCGCCCAGATCTGAAATGGCGGGTCGCCATCGCCATGTTCTATCTGGTCCTCGGCAAGGTCATAACCATGCTGACGCCCTACACTTATAAATGGACCACGGACGCACTGACGGGTGAGGGGAGCGCACCCGCCATTCTGCCCGCGTGGCTTGTTGTCCCAATCATGCTTGTCATTGCCTATGGGATGACCCGCATCCTCACGATGGTCTTCAACCAGGTGCGTGATGCCTATTTCGCGCGGGTTGGACAGCATGCAGTGAGACGGCTGGCGCAACAGACCTTCATCCACATGCACCAATTGTCGCTTCGTTTTCACCTTGAGCGGCGTACCGGCGGCTTGTCCCGCGTCATCGAGCGCGGCGTCAAAGGTATCGAGAATATCGTCCGGTTTACCATCCTCTCAGGGATACCGACGCTTCTTGAGTTTGCGCTCATGCTCGGGATCTTCTGGTTCCAGTTCGGTTTCACATATGCGACGATTCTTGCTGTTACGATCTATGGATATATCTGGTTCACGGTGCGCGCGAGCGAGTGGCGCATCCGGATCCGCCGTGACATGAACAATTCCGACACGGAAGCAAACTCCAAAGCGATCGACTCCCTCCTCAACTTCGAAACAGTCAAATATTTCGGCAATGAACGCATGGAGGCGGAGCGCTTTGATGGTTCGATGGCCCGCTATGAGCAGGCCGCGATCAAGGTTTGGACATCGCTCGCGTGGCTTAATATCGGTCAAACCGTTATCCTGACACTTGGCGTCATCGCCTGCATGGTGCTCTCTGCAATCGCAGTTCAAAACGGCACACAGACAATCGGCGATTTCGTCATGATCAACGCGCTGTTGATCCAGCTCGCTATTCCGCTCAACTTCATCGGATTCGTTTATCGCGAAGTCAAACAGGGCCTCGCAGATACAGAAGAAATGTTTCGCCTGCTTGATGTTGATCCTGAAATTACCGATCGCAAGGATGCCGCACCGCTCGAAGTGAAAGAGGGCCACGTCCGATTTGAAAATGTCCGCTTCGCCTATGATCCGGAACGGCCGATCCTGAAGACCGTCGATTTCGAAGTCCCTGCCGGACACACGGTGGCAATCGTTGGTCCATCAGGCGCCGGTAAGTCCACCATTTCCCGGCTTCTGTTTCGTTTCTATGATGTCACGGATGGCCGGGTCACAATCGATGGTGTGGATGTCCGCGATGTCACCCAGCAATCGCTGCGCTCAGCAATCGGCATGGTTCCGCAGGACACGGTGCTCTTCAACGATACGATTGCCTATAACATCCGCTATGGCCGCGTGAGTGCGAGCGATGAGGAAGTCCAAAAAGCAGCTGAGATGGCGCAGATCGGCACCTTCATCGAAAATCTACCTGATGGATACAAGACCGAAGTCGGCGAGCGGGGCTTGAAGCTTTCCGGCGGAGAAAAACAAAGGGTTGCGATTGCCCGCACCATTCTGAAGGCACCGCCGATCCTGATCCTTGATGAAGCAACATCCGCACTCGACAGCCACACAGAGCGCGAGATCCAGGAAGCCCTCGATGATGTTTCGCAAGGGCGGACCACGCTTGTCATTGCGCACCGTCTATCGACTGTGATCAACGCCAATGAGATCATTGTCCTGGAAGCAGGCGAAATCCGCGAACGCGGGACCCACAGCGCGCTCCTCGAAAAAGACGGTCTTTATGCGTCCATGTGGAAGCGGCAACGGGAAGCAACCGAAGCCGAAGAAAAGTTGCGCGCTATGCACGAAGAAGACGACGGCGTCGTCCTGCGTGGACAAAAGGCGGAACCCGCCGAATAGGTGGACCTCTTCACAAGTGCACGAATTGATGGCATAGGCGGTGCCCGCCCACCGCAACAAACGCGGAATACGAGAAGGTTTCAATGTCCATCGCAGACTCCGTCAAACAAGCATTCGTGCCGATCCACCGTGAAGGCTATCCGTTTGTCGCTATTGCAGCGGTCGGTGCCGTCGCGCTCGGTTTCGTCTGGGACCCTCTCTTCTGGCTCGGGCTCGCGCTCACCGGATTCGTCGCTTATTTCTTCCGCGATCCAACCCGCGTTACACCGCTTGATGACGGCCTCATAGTCAGTCCCGCGGATGGCCGGGTTTCCCAGATAAGCAAAGCGGTTCCGCCGCCGGAACTGGAACTCGGCGAGGAGGCACGGACCCGGATCTGCATTTTCATGAATGTCTTCAATTGCCATGTGAACCGTGCTCCGGTCACTGGCAAAATCTCGAAGATCGCGTATAAGCCTGGCCTTTTTCTCAACGCTGATCTCGACAAAGCGAGCGAAGACAATGAGCGGAACGGTCTCGTTATTGAGACACCGCGCGGAACGCTTGGCGTCGTACAGATTGCTGGCCTCGTGGCGCGCCGGATCGTCTGCTTCGCGAAAGAAGGCGAAGACATTCCGGCAGGCGACCGCTTTGGTTTGATCCGCTTCGGTTCCAGGCTTGATGTTTATCTTCCAGAGGGCGCGGAACCCGACATCCATATCGGCCAGATCGCGGTCGCGGGCGAAACAGTGATTGCGCGGTTTGAGCCTGTCCCGGATCGCGCAGTCAGGGTTGGCTGATGGAGCCCGGTTTTCAACCTGTCGATCCTCAAAGGGGCACCGGCAAAAGCTCAGAAAGCAAAGAAGCGGATGCCGATAACGGCCGCAGACGAGGACGACGCGCCGTTCCATTCAGGTTGATCGCACCCAATCTCGTGACAGTTCTCGCCTTATGCGCGGGCCTCACATCCGTGCGGATGGCGATCGAAGGCCGCATGGAGCTCGCCGTCTATCTCGTCATTCTGGCCGCTATCCTCGATGCAATCGACGGACGCCTTGCACGGTTTTTGAAAGGGGCAAGCCGGTTTGGTGCCGAACTCGATTCCCTTGCGGATTTCGTCAATTTCGGTGTGGCGCCGGCGATCCTGCTCTTTATGTGGGATCTTCAGGAATTCCGGTCAGCCGGATGGATCGCAAGTCTGGTCTTCGCGATCTCCGCGGGCCTGCGTTTGGCCCGTTTCAATGCAGCACTCGATGATCCGAAGAAGGAGACCTGGCAACTCAACTATTTCACCGGCGTCCCGGCGCCTGCAGGAGCGATTGTCGGGCTCTTACCGATTTATCTGAGCTTTCTGGGAGTTCCGCAGACCGAAGTCTTCCAGATCGCGGTGATTATATTCGTGCCCTTTATCGGGCTTTTGATGGTGAGCAACATCCCAACCTATTCCGGCAAGTTAGTCGGCGCGAGCATCCGCCCGGATTTGGTTTTCCCGATCATCATAACAGCCGTTGGCGCGGTCGCCCTGCTTGCCACCTTTACCTGGACCTTCCTGACGGTCATGTCGCTCATCTATCTTGCCGTCATCCCCTTCGGCTGGATGTCATACCGAAAGAAGATGCGGGAAAGCGCAACCGCCCATCAGGACGATCAAGACCTGTGATGGCGAGCGAAAAGGCGGGGTAGAAACCCCGCCTGGATTGTTTACTCGGCTGCTTCGGGAAGAGCCGGACGCAACGGTCCCGACGGCGTTACGGGCTCCTTGTTGTCATTTCGACCACCATCACCACCAGTCTTAGTTGGGGCAGGGTGCTGATCGCCTGACCGCTTTATCAGAGATGCAACCTTCCGGCTTGCGCGCGCAATATTGCGCGGGAATGCAAGCATACTCGGGATCAGGACAAGGGTCAGCAAGGTCGAGAAGGCAAGGCCAAAGATAATCGCTGTCGACAATTGCACCCACCAGATCGAGGTAATCCCGCCAATCGAGATCACACGCTCAAAGAAGTTGAGATTGACCTGAGTTGCCATCGGGATCAGACCGGCAATGGTCGTGATCGTTGTCAACAGGATCGGGCGCAACCGCTGTGCGGCAGTTTTCACAACGGCATCCGGGATATCGGTGCCATCACGTCGCATTCGATTATAGGTATCGAGAAGCACGATCGCATTGTTCACGACAATCCCGGCAAGCGCGATGATGCCTGTGCCGGTCATGATGATAGAAAATTTCTGCTCCATCACCATCATGCCAATGAGCGCGCCAAAGACCGCAAGAACAACCGTCATCAGCGTCAGAACCGTCTGATAGAAATTGTTGAACTGGGTCACGAGGATGATGAACATCAGGAACAGTGAGCCCAGCATCGCATTCATGAGGAATGCCTGGGATTCCTTTTGTTCCTCGTCCGCGCCGCGGAATTTCAGGAAGACATCTTCATCGAAGACCTGACTGTTCAGCCATTCCTGAATCTGCCCGACTTTGTCATCGGATGTCATTGGGCGGCCTTCGAACAGGGCGCCCGGTTTAAGGTTCGCCTTGACGTCCATGGCGTAAAGGCCGTCGCGCCGTGTGATCGATGAAACCTTCGGCTTCACTTCCATCGTCACGAAGTTCGAAAGCGGAACAAGTCCGTTTTCCGTCCGCAAACGCAGTTCATCGAGTTTGGATAAGGTGCGTTGGTCTTCCGGCAAACGAACCCGGATTTCGACTTCGTCATCGCTGTCGTCAGGCCGGTAGGTGTCGATCAGAACTCCATTTGTGACGAGTTGGACCATGCTGCCGATTGCCTGGATCGTTGCGTTATAGCGGGCAGCCTCCTCACGATCGATTGTGAGTTCGAACGTGGCGCCGGGAAGGGGGCGACCATCCTCAATATCGCGGAGATCACCGTCACTGTCGAACTGTTCACGGATCTTGGTCACGGCCTCGACCATTTTATCGTAATCGGTCGATTTCACCTCGAGACGGACATCCTTACCGGTGGGAGGGCCGCCTTCGATTTTCTTCGGCTCGACTTTAATACCTGGAAGATCGGCAGTCTGGGCACGGATTTGCGCTTCGATCCATGTCCAGCTCGGACGATCCTTATAGTCTTCCATCTCAAGAGAGATCTCACCGATAGCATCGCCCGGCTTGTCCTGCACTTCGCCGATGCTGCCCGTCGCCCGCTCGCCAGTTGGCGCATTGGTGATCGTCACGACGCTTCGAATACCGGGAATACCAAGAAGGACGGTTTCAACATCGCCGACGATATCGTCTGCCTCAGTCGCTGAAAGATTACCACGTGCAGAGACAAAGACGATCGTCGCGTCCGGCTCTTCTTCAACAAAGAATTCCACACCCCGGAAATGGGTTTCAAGGAACGATGCTGTCACGAAGCAAACCGCAACAGTGAACCCGATCACGGCGACATTACCGAAGATATTGTTCGCAAGAAGATTGATACTCCGGGCGTAAAAGCCGGTGAATCCCTTGAGCTTTTTCAGATCCAGTTTTTCGGCACCGGAGAGAAGTTGCGCCGTCTCGTCGACTGGCCGTTCTTTTGGAACAAATCGATCCGCAAGCTTCGCGACTGGCAATACAACGGCCGCAACAACGATACCTGCGGCTACAGAGGCAATCCGCTCCCAGCCAACGATTGCGGGGACCAGATCGGGAGGAAGGTTGTAAACGAGAAACTTTGTCCCGATAGCGAGAACGCCTGTGATGACGTAAACTCTGTATCTTGCAAGACCAGCAAAAATCTGACCAAGAAGCGCACCAGAAGCAGGCAGGAAGATCATGGCTGTCAGAAGCGAAGCCGACAGAACAATGATCACCATGATCGGCAGATAGCTCATGAATTCGCCGGGAACACCGGGCCAGAGCAGGAGCGGCAGGAAGGCCGCAAGTGTCGTCGCCGTCGACGAGACAATCGGCCAGAACATAAGCTTTGCCGCACGGATATAAGCCTCGTTGTGGCTCATTCCTTCCGACATCTTTCGCTCGGCGTATTCCGTCATGACGATGGCACCGTCAACCAGCAGACCAACGGTCAGCACGAGACCGAACATCACCATAATGTTGACGGTGTATCCGGTGAGCCCGAGGATCAGGAAGCCGACCATGAAGGAAAGCGGGATCGAGAAGCCGACAAGAAGCGAGGATTTTACACCGAGGGTCGCGACAACCACGACCATGACGAGGAAGATCGCAGTCAGGATTGACGCTTCCAGCGATCCGAGCACTTCATAAATGAAGCCCGATTGGTCGAGGACGTAGTTCACTTCGACGGCCCTTGGCCAGTCCTTGGTGAAATTGGTGACAACCTCTCTCACTTGCGCGTTGTTGGCGATGATGTTCTCGCCGATCCGCTTTACGACGGAAATCACGACAGCGGGCTTACCGTTGACTTTGGTGATTGTTGTCGCATCCTCGAATGTACGGCGTAGTTCCGCGACATCGCCAAGCGTGATCACCGCCTCGCCGTTTTGACGGATCGGAATGCGGTAGACATCGATACTTTCTTCAACGAGACCCGGAACCTTGACGTTGAAGCGGCCACGCTCCGCGTCGAGGAATCCTGCGGCGATCAGCTGGTTGTTCTGTGTGACGGCGGTAACGAGTTCGGTCTGGGTGATATTGTAGGATTCAAGCTTTTCGAGATCGACGACCACTTCCATGATCTCGTCGCGCTCGCCAAGAAGGTTGGCTTCCCGCACCGTATCGATTGCCTCGATCTCGTCCTGCAGGCGTTTTGCAAGCCTGTAGAGCGTGCGTTCTGGAACCTGTCCTGAAAGCGAAACATAGATCGTCGGCTGCAAAGAGAAGTTCGTTTCGGTAATGACCGGCTCATCAGCCTGATCTGGAAAATCAGCCTGTGCCTGGTCGACCTTGTCGCGGATGTCGGCAAGCGCTTCATCCTTGTCGAAGTCAACGTCAAATTCGAGCGTGACCGCGACGCCGCCCTCAAAGGCAACGGCAATCAGTTCCTTCAAGCCATCAAGACCGCGCAGTTCGGTCTCAAGCGGCCGCACGAGGAGCCGTTCCGCATCTTGCGGAGAGATACCTTGCTGGCTGACATTGACCGCGAAGACAGGTACGTCGATATCAGGGTTCGCTTCCTTCGGAATGCCCTGATAGGTGAGGATGCCGGCCACCAACATGACCAACATCATGGTCATAACTGTCCTTGGGCGGCGCAGAACCGCTTCAAGTGCCTGGGTCATTGTTGAGCCTCAGCGGTTTTGACAACAACATCAACCTTTTGTCCGGCGATGACATATTCCTGGCCGCGGGTGATGACCCGGACACGATCCGGAAGACCCTCAACCCATAGCCC
This sequence comes from Pseudomonadota bacterium, assembly GCA_039181265.1. GTDB lineage: Bacteria > Pseudomonadota > Alphaproteobacteria > Rhizobiales > JACESI01 > JBCDCU01. The sequence goes on from JBCDCU010000013.1 coordinate 13,543, forward strand.
GTTTTCTGCATCGCCAAGAATTTTCAGCGGATTGAACGCCACGATCCCGTCCTCATCGACAGTACGAACACCAAGACGGCCGGTATCATCGAGGGTGAGGGCGGAGGCCGGTATACGGTGCGCGTCATCGCTCGGAAGCGTGATCTTCGCCATGGCCGTGATACCGTCACGGATCTTGTTGTCGGGATTTGGAAGATCGATCTCAACCCGGAAGGTCCGAGTTTCCGTATCGGCTGAAGGTGCAATGAACTTCAGCGTGCCTTCGACCTCCTGTCCGGTAACGAGCCTCACGCTCGCAGGACCGCCCAATTCGAGATCGTTGATGAAGCGCTCAGAGACCTGGGCAATCATTGTCATCGTGCCAGGCTCGACCACATTCGCGCAGGTATCGCCGACGCGCAGCATGTCGCCGACCTTGGCGAACGGATCCTGGACAAATCCGGAAATCGGCGCCTTGATCTTTGTCCGTTCAAGTTCGATTTCAGCTGCCTTGAGTTCAGCCTTGGCTTCATCCACGGCTGCTTTGTCCGTGTTGACACGCGTGCGGGTCGCGAACCCGTCAGTGACAAGGGTCTTTGCTGCTTCGTAGTCCAGTTCGGCCTTCCGAAGCTGCGCACGCATCTGCTGAACCTCAGCCGCCCGCGCGCCGACATTGAGCGTGCAGATCAATTCGCCTTCTTCGACCCACTGACCCTTGGTCACGTTGCGTGCGTTCAAAAGGCCTTGCGTTTCGGAGCGGACCGCAACCTTGCCGCTTGCCTCGGTGCTTCCACGCGCTTCGAGAAAGGCATTGCGCGTTTCGGCGGAGAAGACCTCCGCCTGAACAGAGAAAAGAGTTCTCTCGGAATTCGCATTGCGCTCAGCAATGGTTTCGGGCCGCGCATCGGCGCGCCCCCCTTCCAGGATCGTGCCGGACACCATCCAACCGGCGACGCCAGCCGCAAGGCCTGCTGCCAGAAGATAAGGGGTCGGTATACTCATTGTCGGCTCCGTTGTTTCTTTAAGCCAGGTGATTTCGGGTTACGTGTTGGTCGCGCCTCATTCGGCAGCAGCAGGCGGTGCCTGCTCGGATTGATCGCCGCGTCCAGCGAGCTTTTCCAGATGCTCGCGATTTTCGCTCAAATACCGTAGCGAGTTCGTCATGCATTCCATGCCGTAAGCAGCAGCCCAGCGGATACCGGCGGTTCCCCGCTCATCTTCAGCAAAGCCTTTCAAAAGTTCGATCTCCGCTTGCAGATGACCGACTCTGGTCTCAATCGCGTTTTTCACGATCTCTTCCGGCAGGAACTCTGCGCACATGGCAACGAGGAGAAATTCTGAACGATAAACATCCTTGGACGGCGGTTCCGCGAGCGCTTCCATAAAGGCGTCTCGTCCGGCATCCGTGATGGAATAGATTTTTCGGCTGGGTTTTCCGGGCTCAACTTCGCTGCGGCAGGTGACCAGATTTTCCTGCTCGAGCCGGTTCAAGGCCGGATAGATCGATCCGAAGCTTGCATCGACAAAATGGCTATACCTGCCCTCTGTCGAAAGCTTCCGGATTTCATAACCTGTCGCATCCTGAAAGTAGAGGATGGCAAGACAGAGTGTCTTGACGTTCATTGTACACGAGCCCCGCATATCCGACGACCTATGCACATCCGTTATATGCACGATCGATACGTATCAGCTATATATATATCGAATTGATATAGACAAGGGGAGAAAGACGTAAAGAGAAATCGCTAAAATATCGCGATAAGCACAAAAAATGCGGATGAAAACGAAGGATGGGCTGGTTTTTTAGAGGGTTCTGAGCACCAAGGGATCAGCGGTTGAAGCGCTCAGCACAAGTGTTCGCGCTATCTCACAATCTGACGCTGAACAAAATCAATCACGATCACATTGTCTGTCAGCTGACAATAATCCGCCGACTTACGTGCTTCTTCGACTGAAACTTCCAGCATTTCAAGACGACGCGCCAGTTCGTGCTGCGCAACCCGACCCTTGAAAGGGGATCCCATCAAAACATCACCGGCAAAGAGGTTCATTTGTTCAAACCCGATTAAAGAGAACTGCCAATCTACACAATATGTGAGAGCTTTCAGACAATTTTTGGGCACTATAGCGTTGAATCGCTCGAAGTCCGTAAAATTTCATGCTCAATTTTCCATGAACGGAGCGTGTTAATGGGCAACACGATTTGAGCACACCGTCCAACCCACCCCACTCTTCGATAAGTGCGGTGACAAGTGGTCAACGACGTTGATCAATTAAATATCATTCATCTATCTTTTAACCTGAACTTAAGCGAATCGTTAGCGGGCATGGCAGAATGCGATGATCTCCGCTGGCTCGAAGCGAGTATGACGCTATGACAAGCGCCACTATAAAGCGATGGATTGTTGCCGGGGCCCTGGTTGTCCCATTCCTGCTGGTGTTTTGTGTTGTGTTTCTGGCGGGCAAGATAGAAGCGGATCTGACCAAACGGGCCGCAGAGAAGCTCTCCGCGAACCATCCCTGGGCGCGTGTAGAGCTTGACGGACGCGATGCACGGCTCATCGGAACAGCGCCGGATGAGGCAGGACGCCAATCCGCCATCGAAGCCGTCGATGGAACAGCTCTTTCGCGAGACCGTGGTACCTGGGGTGTGCGAGTTGTCAGCGTAAACGATGTCAACACGCTCGAAGTGCAAGATCCCTATACCTTCGATATCGTGATTGAGAATGGCCAAGCGTCGATCACCGGCTTCGCGCCACGGGCGTCAACAAAGTTGGACCTGGAGAAATTGATCTCTGAGGCTCCGATTGCTGTTGAAGCGGCACAAATCGATCTCGCGGCTGGCGCGCCAGACGCATGGCTTGAGCGCACTGATTATATCCTCAAGCTTGCAGCCCTTGCTCAGGAGGGACGCGTCACCCTCAAATCAGATCGCGTTTCTCTCGATGTTGTTGCTAAAGACCGCAGTGCCCTGGATGGATTGCGCCTCGCTTTCTCAAAACCGCTGCCTCTAGGGCTTCAAGCCGAAAAATCGGAGATCCAGCCGCCTCTGGCAGACCCTTACCAGTTTTTTGTCCTTCGTTACGACAACCAGATGATCCTGCGCGGCCATGCCCCCAACCAGGAAACCGTCAATACGATCCTGAAAAGGGCACGGGAGATTGCGGGCGAGGATCCTATTTTGGTGGAGTTGATGGAAGCGTCGGGCGTTCCACCGCAATTTCTTGCAAAGACATTCTTTGCGATGGGCCAATTTCAGCATCTGCAGGAAGGCACCGTTGAGTTACGGGGCGACCGTTTCCAGGTCGTGGGCTCGGCAGCCACCCACAGGAAAGGCGTCCTCATAAGGTCCATGCTTGCCGGGCGCCTGCCATTTGGTCTCGTTGCCGGCAAAATAACGATTACGTCGCCCGCAGTCGTAGATGCTCCACCACCTTATTCGCGCCCGGCAGACGATCCGCTGTTGATCGCAAGGGATGACGCTGAATTGCCAGACACGGAACCTGGCGTGGTGACTGAAGAATCCCAAGAAGGCCAATCACATCAGGAAGCGGGTGGCGCGACAGCGTCCGGAGAGCCCACTGCGGCGAGCGGAGAAACTGAACAACCTGTCATTGCCTCTCCACAAGAAACCGATTCTTCGCCTAACGACGAGACCGGAGCAGCAGATCTCACAGAAGCCGAAGCCACTAATGCAGATGCCGCAACAGGCACCGCGCAAGCCGAAGAGCCGTTGGAAACGACGGGGGCAAATGGCGATCTCTCACAAGACGAAGGAACGTCCGATCAAACCGAACCGGCGCAGAGCGCTGAGACAGCGGGGACACAATCACCAGAGGACGCGACAGAACCAGCGGCTCCGGTTGAGACAACAGATGCAACCAATGAAGCTGAAGACCTGCCCGTGGCATCGCAAACACCGCCCGAACCCGTTCTGCAAATTGCGGATCCGTTCACCTTTATCCTGACAAAGCGGGGGGATCGCATATCGGTTGAAGGGTTTGTTCCAAGCCGCGACGTCGCGAAAAGCCTGGAGGAAAAGATCCTTGAATCTGCGACGGGTTCTTATTCATCCGCAGTCAATGTGGCCTCTGGAGCACCGGACCTTTTCGAGGACGCCGCCACCTTCATGGTTGACCTTCTCGATCTCGCCGAAACGGCGGACCTGCGCCTCGACGGCACCGTCTTGAGGGTCAGCGCGACTGCACTCGATGTTGGTGCCTATGATGAGTTGCTCGTCATGCGCGAAGCGGTCTCTGAAGGAGTTCAGTCGGCCCGCTTCGACATTATTCCGCCGGCAATCTCTCCCTATGTTTTCGCCGCGCGTCTGACCGATCAGGGCTTGGACGCCAAAGGTGCCGTGCCAAGTGAAGACCTGGGCGATTGGCTGGAAGGAACGATTTTGCGGAGATTCGGAGCGAACAACGCGTCCATTACAACCGATCTTCGAAGCGGCGCACCAACATCCTACGAGCAGGCGCTTAATGCGAGCCTTCTCGCCCTCAGCCGATTATCAAAAGGCGATCTCGAAATTTCCGACAACACGCTTTCGCTGTCCGGCACGGTTGCCAACAATGCAGCGATTGAAGACGTCCAAAGGCGCCTTCTTGCCGGACTTCCTGGTAACTTTGTTGCCCGCATTAATCTTGAGAGGCTGGCGCCAGAACCGCCACTGACGGGTGAAGCGTGCGGTGCGGACGTCCTCAAGTCGCTTTCGGAGAAACATGTCTATTTCGGGACCGCGCGGGCGACATTGCTTCCCGATAGCTTTGGGCTTCTTGATACCATTGCGGCAACGCTCGCACGCTGCTCCGATACACGTTTCGCGGTCGTGGGCCACACGGATTCCGTTGGAGGTAACGCGGCAAATCAGCAATTGAGCATGGCGCGCGCAATTTCTGTCACCCGATATCTTGTTAGACTTGGCATCGAAAAATCGCGGCTCGATCCGATAGGGAAAGGTGAAACTGAACCTGTTGCCCCAAACGACAGCGAAGAGAACCGGGCTTTAAACCGCAGAATTGAAGTGACAGTCATCGACAATGAGGCGCGCGGTTAGAAATGACGCATCAGACAATGAAGGGCGGTTGAGAACGTGGATTATCTCGTTTCGCAAAGCTGGGTGTTTCTTCTGATCGCCTTTGTCATCGGCCTTGTCGTTGGTTGGCGAACTGCTGCGCCGACGGAACAGGTTGAAAAATGATCTGGCTCGTTATTCAACTCGCCTTCCTGATTGCGCTTTCTTATGCGCTTGGATGTTTCATTGGATATTTCGCAAGACGGGCCGTTGCGGACCCTGCTAGCCCCCCAGGAACAGCGTTTCAGGAAACAGTGAGTGCCGCACCAGTTGCAGCCGTTCCACTCGCAGAGACTCCTGTCGAACAAACTTCGCCCGAGCCCGTTCAAGATTCCAATATGGCGTCAGATGAGATGGCCGAAGGCGCGGTCGTTGAAAGCGAAGAAACCGCCGCAAGTCAGGCGGATGCTGTCGGAAACAGACCGAAGGTTCTGGAAGAGCCGCTAGACGGCAAACCGGACAACCTCAAAATTATCAAGGGTATTGGTCCGGTGATTGAGGGAAAACTCAATGCACTCGGCATTTATCATATCTGGCAGATAGCCGATTGGGGTGAAGAAGAAGTCGCCTGGGTCGAAAACTTCCTCTATTTCCCGGGCCGTATCGAGCGGGAAGAGTGGATCAGGCAAGCCCGGGAATTAACGAACGCCGACAGCTGAAGCCGGGCTGTTCCCGCCACATGATCCGGATCGTCAATGCGCGTGATCAGCGTCAATACCCGCGAGGAAACCATCGAGCGACGCCAGCACATTCTCCGCCATAATATTGGGGACGTGGCCCTCTTGTGGAACGGTTACCGTCTGCATTGTCGGATGAGCCCGGTCCATCGTATCCAGCGTCTTTTCAGAAAAGAGATCGGAGATCTCGCCGCGGATCACAAGAAGCGGGATCGAGCGCAGTGACATGAATTGCGGCCACATGGTCGGTATCGGCTGATCCGGAGAGATCGATTCAAGCGTCTTTGAAAGATTGCGGTCATAATCGACCGCGGGCGCACCGTTCTTGTCAACGAATGTGAGGCGCGCCGATTTCATCCAGTCTTCCGGCGCGTAGTTCGGAAAGCTTCCCTGATGGATTGTTTTCAGAATGTCGGCAGCATCCTGCCAGCTCTTCGGATCGGGCATGCGCGTTACATAACTCTTGATGCGCAACAATCCCTTGCCATCGATTTCCGGACCGATGTCGTGAAGCACGACGCCTTTTATGATCGCGGGACGCATGGAGCCGAGAAGCATGGATATGATGCCGCCTCGCGAGGTGCCGAACAAAACAACATCTTCCAGACCAGCCGCCGTAATCGCACTCAGGACATCCTGCGCTTCGGTAATCGGATTATAGTTCTTCCAATTCGGGTCATAATCGGACGTCCCGCGTCCGCGGTTGTTGATAGAGAGCACGCGGCGCGGGCGGATCTCGTCGGTCGATAGGCGGCGTGCAATCGCATCGAAATCCCGAACACTACGGGTAAGACCGGGAAGACAGACAACCGGCATCGCATCGAAAACCCGTGAGCCGTAATCTCGTCCCCGGATCATCAACCCATCGGTGGCGGAACACTCAAATTCCTGCCAAATATCCGTAGAACTCGTGTCCGCCACGTCTCACTCCCGAGAATCAATAAGAATAAACAGATGAACAGGAAAAGCGGGCCGGCCGGCACCACTCAGGCCTTTTGAATCTGACGTTTATTGCACTGCGGAAGTGTTAGCAAGAACGATGCTCGTGAAGAGGCTATGAGCCGCGCCCGCGATTCAAGTCTTCGAAGATCGTCAAACGGGCGCCCTCAAGCCGATGGCGGTAAACCTGATAACCCTCCATAACCCTTTGGACATAGTTTCGTGTTTCCGCAAAAGGAATGGCTTCGACCCAATCAACGGCATCGATCGCATTAAGGCGAGGATCTCCAAATCGCTCAATCCATTGGTCCGAACGCCGTGGGCCCGCATTATAAGCGGCAAAGGCGAGCACGTAGGAGCCCTGAAAGCGGTTGATGAGCCCACCGAGAAAGGTGGTTCCAAGCGTTACATTGAAAGCCGGGTCTCGGGTGAGCTTGGCCTTTTCATATCGAACACCGATCTGCCGCGCGACCTGAGAGGCCGTCCCAGGAAGCAATTGCATGAGACCGCGCGCATCGGCACGGCTCACCGCATCGATCTGAAACGCGCTTTCCTGACGCGAAACAGCGTAGGCGAGGGCCTTTTCGCGTCCCTTCAACCCCACAGATTCCGGGATCGCTTTTAGGGGAAAGGCCAGACGGTCCACTTTGAATCCGCGCCCAACGGCAGTCTTGCCGACCTGGAGTGCAACATTGTGAAGGCCGTTATCTTCGGCAAGTCGCGCGAGAAGTATGATTTCACCCTCGTTTGAAAACGTGCGGGCGAGATGGCGATAAAAGACCGGTGTCCGGTATCTCTGCCCAACCATCTCAAGGCGCCGGATGATTGTGACGAAGAGATTGGCATCAAAGGAACCTTGCGCGCGTCGGCCGTCGGGTATTTGCGGCAGCCCCACTGAAGAATGCCCCAAAGACCGCAATGCGAGCTGGCCGTAATAAGTGGTGGGGTGCTGGGCTGCTTGGATGAAATGGTTGTTGGCCGCCTCTACGAAGCCCGCCGCCTGATGTGCCCGGCCGAGCCAGTAATGGGCCCGCGACTGGGACAGCGGACGCGTCGCAATCGTCTCAAGCTTGCCGAAATGGGTCTTTGCCCGCTCAGGATCGTTCAGAAAGCGAAGGGCGTACCATCCGGCATGAAACGCGGCATCGGCCTGATCGACTGCTCGACCGCCTTGAAACGCTGAAACGAGTTCGAGCGCCAAATTCGCGTTACCACCCTCGAGCACCTTGCGCGACACGAGGCGCCGCTCCTTCCACCATGACCGCATATTGACAAGTGCTGCAGGATCGCGCGGGGCGACATTGAGGACTTCACCCGCTTTCATCCATTGATCATTGCGGCGCAGATATTGAACGACCGCATAGAAATACCCGGGCCGCATGTGCAATGCGTCCGGCACCTCCCGAAGGTGATCGCCGGCATCTTTCCTGCGCTGGATAACGGCAATCCGCGCCATCGCAAGAAGCTGTTCGGGCCGCGGAAGTTTCGGCACTATTCTAAGGGCCGCCATCGCTTCATCACGATAAAGCTGTCCGTCGACCCGGGCAATATGATCCGCCTCGGTAATGAAGCTTCCAAATTCCTTTAGTACGAGCGCTTCATCGTCCTTACCGAAGACACCATCTCGCCAATATGCTCGCATTGTACTGCGAGCCTTCGCGTTATCGCCCCGGACAATAAGACTGCGGACCTGTAGAATTTTCCCGTCATCCGTCTTTGGAGTTGCGGGCAGGGCGCCTGCGGTATTTCTGGTAACCCGATTGCTGCGCACCAAGGCGTTTTCCTGCCTCAGCGCCATCGTTATCTGCCCCGGCCAGTTCGCTACATTCCTTTGGGCCGAGAGAAGGTGCTGATAGGTGAGGGACTTCAACGGAGAAAGGGCAAGGGCATGGGAAGCGATCGCGCGATCAACCGGATGATTGAGCCGGTTCAATGCACCAATCGCCTGACCCACATCTTTTTGGCCCAGATGGTGAAAGAAATCCTTCAAGGGTCGGGTCGAGCTGTTGAGAACGCCGCGATGATTGGAGAGCGCCTGCGCATTCAGCGCCGGAACCGATGAAGAAACATTCTGAAGGAGCGAACGGTCTTTTGCGAGACCTCCAACAGCGTGGTGCGAGGGAAGCGGAAGGGCCATACCAAGGGAAGGGATAGCCATGGCTATGAGACATGCCAGTGCGCCGAACGGGCTTACGCACCGATACAGATATCGCTTTGTTGTTTCCGTGGTAGGCGCCATGGTTTTGCTCCGCTCTTTTGCCTGCACACCATTTGTTTAGGAAA
>JBCDCU010000014.1:0-22340 GCA_039181265.1 Pseudomonadota bacterium
CACGGCTCGTTTGCAAAAACGGCGTCGGAGCTCAATATGACGCTGTCGAGCGTGAGCATGCAGATGAAGAACCTTGAGGATGAACTCGGGGTTTCTTTGTTCGACCGGTCCTATCGTCCCCCCAAACTGACCCCGGCTGGCCGGAGGATCGCGCGTCATGCGATGGATGTTTTGAAGGCCGCGGATCGGATGATGGAGACCTGCCGTTCGCCGGACGAGCTTGCAGGCGATTACAGGATCGGTTTCGTTTTAACCTCCTCCATCCGCCTCCTGCCGGGTTTTCTTGCCCATGCGCGCACCAAAGTCCCAAATGCCCGGTTCAGCGTCGAAACCGGTTTATCGGACGAACTTCTGGTCAGGATCTCAAATGGCAGTCTCGATGCTGCGATCATCACGCGGGTTGATATGCCGCCCGGCATGAAGGCGCACGTGCTTGCTCACGAAGAGCTTGTCTATTGTATGCCGAAATCGGCGGAACACTGGACGCTTTCTCGCTGCATGGATGAAATGTCGTTCATCCATTTCATGCCGAATACCGGTATTGGTCGGCTCATTGCCAATCACTTGCGACGCTCAGACCTTCACCCGAAAGACGTGATTGTCCTCGATAGTGTGGAAGCTGTAGCAGAGTGTGTGCGGGCCGGAGTGGGTTTTTCCATCCTCCCATCACCTGATATCGAGCGCCATAACAAACAGGACATGGCGCTCCGGTCGCTGTCGGGGGACAGGGTTATGCGGGAACTCGTGCTCGCCTATCTCGAAAACGGCCCCCTTGAGCGCAAGGCCGAATTACTGGCGGCTTTGTTTTGACGCTGAGAATAGCCGAGCGCGAAGGTTCCGGGCTCCCGCTTATTCCTCTTCCAGCGTTTTTCTCATCGCGGCCACGATCTCGTCGATGTGGCTCTCTTCTGCAATGAGCGATGGCGCAACGATGGCAGTGTCACCGGTCCACTTTATGTGGCAGCCGTTCCAGAAGAGTTTCTTCTGAAGTTCATTACCCCGAACACCCGGTTTTCCGTCAAGCGGATGGACTTCAACGCCAGCCATGAGGCCGATGCCGCGCAAGTCCTTGACGATGCCGAGATCTTTCAACGACCAGATCGCATCGAGGAAATAGTCTGTGAGGTCTGCGGCGCGGGTAAGAAGCCCCTCATCTTCGTAGATCTGAAGGGTCGCAAGCCCTGCAGCACAGGCTGCCGGATGGCCTGAATAAGTATAGCCATGGAAAAATTCGATGGCGTTTTCCGGGGCGGCACCTGTGATCGTATCGTAGACCTCGTCCGTCGCAGCAACGCCGCCCATCGGGATTGCGCCATTCGTAAGCGCCTTCGCCATCGTTATGATATCCGGCTTCACACCGAAGAAGTCGGCAGCAAATGGCGAACCAAGGCGCCCGAAACCGGTAATGACTTCGTCGAAAACAAGCAGAATACCGTGCCGGTCGCAGATCGCGCGCAGGCGTTCCAGATAACCCTTTGGCGGGACAAGGGTTCCGGTCGAGCCCGCCACGGGCTCAACGAAGACCGCCGCGATGGTCGATCCGCCATAGGTCGCGCAATGGCGCTCAAGGTCATCCGCAAGCTCGGCACCATGTTCCGGCTGGCCTTTCACGAAAAGCTCGTCCTCGGTCCAGGTATGCCGGATCGTTACGATATTCGGCATGACGACGGGAAACGTCTCGCGGTTTCGCACCATGCCGGACAACGATACGCCGCCCATATTGACCCCGTGATAGGCCCGTTCGCGGGAAACAAAGCGCAGTCGCTGGCTTTCGCCCCGCGCGCGGTGATAGGCCATCACCATCTTCAGTGCCGTGTCGATCGACTCAGACCCTGAATTGGTGAAGAAGATGTGGTTGAATTCGTCCGGCAGAATCTTTGCAAGTTTGGATGCCAGTGCGAAAGACGTTGGCTGTCCAACCTGAAACGGTGCGGTGTAATCATTCTGGATCATTTGCGCATAGACAGCATCCGCAATCTCGCGCCGTCCGTGACCGGCTGCAACGTTGAAAAGGGCAGAGGAGCCGTCGATCAACCGGTCCCCGTTCTGGTTCCACAAATACATGCCTTCGCTTTTGGCAACGAGCCTGGGGCTCATTTTAAAATCGCGATTTCCCGAGAAGGGCATCCAGTGCTGCTCAAGCGAGTTTGTGGCGAAGCGTTCGAGCGGTTTTGCATATATGTTCATGGTACCGGCCAGGCTTGTGATTGATGACCGTGCCGACGCACGGCACAAGCCCTCATACTAGCTGAGCGAACAGATGAAAAAAAGAAAATTGATGCTTTGAATTCAACAAGTTTTGCGCGGTTATCGTATCTGATGTTGCGCGAAACTGGACCGCTGTGATTAATGGCGGCCATGGACCTGCGAAAAGTCTCTTTTGTGCTCACAAGCTGCCGTCGCTTCGACCTTCTTGAAGAGACACTTGTCAGTTTCAGGAAGACGAATGCCTATCCGCTTCACCAGATGTTTATCATCGAGGATTCAGGCGATGAGACGGTCCGCGATGTTGTCGCGCGTGCAGGTTTCCCGGATGCAGAGATCATCGTGAATAATCCGCAGATCGGGCAGATGGCCTCCATAGACAAGGCCTATGCTCAGGTGACTGGAGAGTTCATTTTCCACTGCGAGGATGATTGGGAATTCTACCGGCCTGGTTACATTGAGGAGTCTATTCCGCTCCTCGACCATGACGAGAAGGCGGTTCAGGTGGTTTTTCGCGACCACGCGGAAGTCTATGACTGGGCGCTCCAGGGGGACCTTCAGGACGTCGCTGGGGTCAAGTTCCGGGAAATCGCGCCGGATCTTCACCCGACCTACTTTGGATATTCATTCAATCCGGGCTTGCGCCGCATGAAGGAGTACGAACTCATCGGGAAATCCTTCGCGAAACTTGGTCATGAGAAAGAGGCAAGCCTCTATTTCAAAGGGGCCGGTTACCACATTTTGACCCTGGAAGAGGGCGCTGTGCGCCATCTCGGCCATCGGCGAACCGTCCGTGATCCAATCCATTATCGGCCCATCACGCGGCCTGAGAAATGGTTGAACTCGGTCAAAAAGCGGTTGCGCCGATTTGGGTTGATCGATTAGGTCGCGGTCGTAAGCGCGCCGGAAAACCTACTCATGTCCGATCAAGCCGTCCCTCTTTCCTGTTTCATCATCGCAAAGGATGAAGAAGACCGGATCGGCATGACGATCGAAAGTGTCAGGGGGCTCGCCAGCGATATTCTCGTCGTTGATAGCGGGTCCACGGATCGGACAGTCGCCATTGCCGAGGCTCTGGGCGCACGCGTTCTCTTTCGTGAATGGGAGGGTTTCGGTCCGCAAAAAGTCTTCGCTGAAGAAGCCTGTGAACACGACTGGATTTTAACGCTCGACGCCGATGAACCGATTTCAAGCGCGTTGCAAACGGAAATCGAGGGTCTCCTGAAAAGCGGAAGAATTGCCGATGCCGACTATTACTGGGTGCGGCTTACAACCCTATTCGCCTTTGAAGAGAAACCTCCTTGGCATGCGTTCCGGGCACGGCGCATCAAACTCTATAATCGCAGCAAGGCCCGCTTCAGCGACTCGCTCGTCCATGATGATGTGCTTCCGGGTGAGGGCGCGCGGGCCGGGAAACTCACTGGTGAGATCCACCATTATTCGCAGCGCTCTTTAGAGCAGCAGACTGCGAAGCTGAACGCTTATTCCGATCTGCAACTGCGCGATCTCAAAGCGCGCGGAAAACGGCTTCCGGCCTACCGGATCGTCACCGAATTTCCGCTCGCTTTCTTAAAAGCCTATTTCCATCGGAGACACTGTTTCTATGGCCTTTGGGGAATCGTGATTTCAATTCTCTACGCCTATTCACGTTTTCTGCGGGTCGCGAAAGCCTACGAGGCCGAACGCAATCAAAAATCTGATGCTCCTTACGCGCGGGTCCTTTCGGGGCGAGCTAGTGAGAAGGAGCGGTCCATCAAAGAGGAGGATCCCCAATGAATGACGATCTGTTTGAGACCGGCCTTGAAAAACGCAAAGCAACGCTCGGTGCTGAATATGTCGAGAAGAACCTCGCGTCAGCAGACGATTTTACCCGTCCTTTCCAGGAGGCGATGACCGCCTGGTGTTGGGGCTTCGGTTGGGGCGACGAGACAATCGATCTCAAAACCCGGTCGATGATGAACCTCGCAATGATCGGTGCCCTCGGCAAAATGACGGAATGGGAAACTCATTGCCGTGGCGCGCTCAACAACGGCGTCAGCAAAGAGGAAATCCGCGCGATCATTCACGTGATCGGGATTTATTGCGGCGTTCCGCAGTCACTTGAGTGTTTCCGCGTTGCACGCAAGGTACTCGACGAACGCGGCATGCTTTAACGCCCGGTCCTACCTCGTCAATCTGCCTTCACTTTCAGGAAGATTGCCAAAATGGCAGCGATAACCATTGCGCCTGCCACGGTCATGGCCACGAGAGGCCATGCGCCTGCCTGATAGAGCGCGCCGAGCGAGAAGGCTCCGACAAGCCCGCCAATATAATAGCTCGTGAGATAAAGGCCATTGGCTGCTGCATGGTTGGTTTTGGCAGCTTTCCCGATAAAGCCTGTGGCTGCGGCCTGGGCGAAAAAGGTTCCCATCCCGATGAGGGCAAGGCCGATAAGGACAAGCGGCAATGACGGTGCGAGGGTCGCTGCAATCCCTGCGCTCGTGACCGCGGATGCCGACCAGAAGATCGGGCGGGGGCCGAAACGCCTTACGGCAGGAGCTGCGAATGGCGTTGTGAAGAGCGATGGAATGAAAACAAGATAGACGAGCCCCAATGCATCGGGCGAAAGCGAAAACCGCGTCACGAGGTGAAAGTTCACATAGGTGTAGACGCCGACGAAGACGAGCAGGATCAGAAAACCGATCACGAAGCCTGCGCCAAGTTCCGGTCGTGACAGATGGGCTTTCCAAGCTTTGAGCGGGCTTGAGCCATCATCTCTCGGGGGTACGGTGTCTTTCGGCCCGATCAGCGAATACGCAAACAAACCGCCGACGAGGTTGAGGCCAGCGAAAATAAAGAAGGAAACCTCAAGGCTGAAGGCATCAGCTGTCCCAACGGCAAGGAGCCTTCCGAAGAGGTTCGAGGCGACATTCCCGGTAATGTAAGCCGCCATTGCGCCGCTTGCGGCTGTGATATCACACTGCTCCGAGAGATACGTCATGGAGAGTGTGAACGCCGCTGCCATGAAAACGCCCTGCAGAACGCGAAGCGCCATAAAGAGATAGACGTCCGTCACAACGCCCAGAAGAGCTGTTGGAATGCTGAGCAGAACGAGGCTGAGCCAAATCCCCCGCTTACGGTCGATTTTTGACGAATACCAGCCGACGACAAGGCCGGATATCGCCATCCCGAAGGTTGACGCGTTGACGGCAAGGCCCATCGTCGCAAGATCGGTATCGAACGCGGTCACAAGCTTCGGTAAAAGAGCCTGCGACCCGAAGAGATCGATCAATGTGAAGAAACTTGTAAGCGCAATGATCGTGCTTCTTTGCAAGACCGCACGGGTGCCGTCGCCGCGAAGCGCGCCCTGAATAACAAATCGCATTGGAATTCTGCCCCTTAAGTAATCGACCGCCGGGAAGGGCACCCAAAATGAGAGTGCCCATTCCGTTCTATCGCGTCAGCGATTGCCTATTTGTCTTTTTCGTAGATGTCGAAGCCCATCAGAACGACGGTCTCCTCGGATTTGTTTTCCCACCAGTGCTTTACGCCTTCGGCTTCAACCGAAAGGTCGCCAGCGCGGTAAAGAACCGGTTCTTCCTTGTCTGAGCGGTGCTCGTAGATTTCACCCTGAACGACATAAATATAGGCGGGACGATTGGAGTGATCGTGGAGGGGAACAACGCCCTTTGGTCCGATTTCCCAATAGCGCGCGCGGAAACCGCGGCCTTCACCGCCGGGAAATTCGTTCGTTAGATCGATGTCGTCTAGAGTTTTAAAGGTGAGGTGCTTGCCCTGTTTGGGGCCTTCGAAGTGTGATGCGTGCTCATGTGCCTGAACCGCGGGGACTGCTAATACAGCTGCGATTGCGGCAGCTGACAGGATACGGCGTAAAATCATGGATCATCTCCTGATGAGTTTCCGACATCCTCCCAGCGTCGATATAGTTATAGGGTCTGATCACCAGAATTCACGATTTGTCAGTAAGAGACACCTGCCGTTTTTTCAGACATGGATCGGAAAGGCTGCCCTCAGTGCCGCTTCGGTCTCCGAATTGATGTGACACGGGGCGTCGGCCAAAATCTGGTTCTTCCGCTTGATGGCCTCATTGATCAGAACAGGTTTGCCGACCTCTGCCCATTCCTTCGGGCTGGTGCGGTCTGAAAGCGAAGGATAAACATATTCTGATTGCATGAGGGATAAGGTCTGGTTGTGACCGAGATAATGGCCGGGTCCCGAGAGACACACATCACGCATGGTCTCAAGACTGATCGATTGATCGGTCACATCAATCCCGCGGACACAGCGTTGAACCTGTCCGAGCATGTCATCGCCGAGCACCAGCGATTCCAGGCAGAAACCGAGAAGCGATGCGTGCATTCCAACTGATTCATAGACCATGTTGAGGCCGGAAAGACCGGCCATGACGTTGGAGATGCCCTGTTCCCAGCCGGCCTGCATGTCGGGCATTTTCGCGTCAGAAATACCTGCGGCTGCACCGCCCGGAAGACCGTAGAAGCGGTGCATTTGGGAGCAGCCTGCCGTCAAAAGCGCTTGCTCACCCGATCCGCCGGACATTGCGCCCGACCGCAAATCGGAGACGAATGGCCAGGTTCCAAAGATCGCCGGGTACCCGGGAGAAATCGCATTCACATAGACAAGGCCCGCGAGGCATTCAGCAACAGCTTGAACAATGGCGGTTGCAAGCGGGGCAGGGGCAGTCGCGCCGGCCTGGCCCGCCGATAAGAGGAGGACCGGCATTCCCGCGCGGATGCAATTCTCCATGGTTTCGCAGCTTTCCGTTGCGAACTTCATAGGTGGAACGACAAAGCAATTTGAATTCGAAACGAATGGCCGCGCGCGCCACGCCTTCTCACCGCCTGCGATCACGTGGAGGAGCTCCATGCAAGGCGCCACGTGGGAAGGATCAGAAAAGCTGGTTCCGATATGCTTCACAGTCCCCTGGCAGCAGGCGTAAAGGGTGTTCAGATCCATTTCGAGATTGTCTTCAATATCGCGCGGTACCATGGGGCGCTGAAGGAAATGGATATTATCAAGCGCATCGACCAATTGGGCCGCGCTCAAGAGGTCCTTCAAGGTTGAATCCCGATAGTCGTTTGTTTCGACATCGACAAGGTGGACGGCCGCACCTGCGGTTCCGAAATAGACCCGGTTTCGTGAGAGTTCGAGGTCGTGGCGCGGGTCACGGCCGCAAATCGTGATATCGCGGGCTGCGATGGCCAGCATGTCCTCGACGAGGGCGCGGGGAAAGCGGATCCGCCCATCATTACCGAGGATTGCGCCAGCACCGGTCAGGTAATCGATGCCTGATTGCGGTGCATCGCTGAGGCCGATTTCCTCTAGCGCATCGAGGGCGGCATTGTGAATACGGCCAACATCTTCTTCAGTGAGTGGATTGTAACGTCCGCCCTCGAGTCCCGGCCAAATGGGGCGCATATCCATTGGCAAGGCAGACTGCCGGGCTGCGATGCGGGCTTTTCGCCCCCCAGCACGCCGTTTGCTACGGCTTGCGCCTTGATCGGTGTTTTCGTCCGACATATTCCCTCCCTAAAAGCCGCTTGCGCTCATCCTCGCCTTTGCACGTGCTTCTTATGTTGCCGTCGTAGTACCGCTTTGCGCCTTTACGCCTTCATCCGTTCTCCCTTCGGATCATAAAGTGGCGCTAGCGATGCCTTTGCCGGAACGCGGGTTCCGGCAATTTCAATTTCGTATCGCGATCCAAGTAATGTCGCGGCGTCTTCGTTTTCCGAGGGCACATAGCCAAGCCCGATTGCTCCACCCAGGAAGTGACCATAATTGCCCGAGGTCACGGTCGAGACGATTTCACCGTCCCTGACAATGGCTTCGTTATGAAAGAGAAGCGGTTCCGGGTCCTCCAGTAGGAATTGGACAAGCCGTTGTTGAAGCCCCGCTTCCTTTCTGCGCAGCACCGCTTCGCGACCTATGAAATCCGGCTTGTTGAGCTTCACAGCAAAGCCAAGGCCAGCCTCCAGCACATGATCCTCATCGGTGATGTCATGGCCGAGATGGCGGAAAGCTTTTTCGATCCGGCAGGAATCCATCATATGCATGCCGCAGAGTTTCAGGCCGATATCCTGTCCCGCTGCATAGAGAGTTTCGAACGCATGGGCAGCCATGTCAGAGGTGACATAGATTTCGAAGCCGAGTTCGCCGACATAGGAGACACGGTGAGCGCGGGCGAGCCCCATGCCGAGTTCGATCTCCTTTGCCATGCCGAACGGATGGTTTTCATTTGAGAAGTCGTGCGGAGATACGCGCGTTAGAAGCGTCCTCGCATCTGGTCCCATGATAGCGAGCACACCTTCGCCCGCCGTTACATCGATTATTGCGACCTGATCATCGCCTTTGTGTCGGTTGAGCCAGGAGAAATCACGAGTGATGGCAGCTGCCGGGGTGACCACAAGATAAGAAGTCTCGCTTAAGCGGGTAATTGTGACATCAGCTTCAATACCACCCGTCTCGTTCAGAAACTGGGTATAGACGATGCGCCCGACGGCGACGTCCATTTCGTTGCCTGCAATCCGGTTCAGGAAATCAGCGGCATCAGGCCCCTCGACCCTGATCTTGCCGAAAGAACTCATGTCATACATGCCGACACTCTTCCGGACGGCCATGTGTTCGGCCCGCTGATTATCGAACCAGTTCTGACGTTTCCACGAATAGCGGTAGTCGCTCTCTTCGCCGGGGTTCGCAAACCAGTTGGCGCGTTCCCAACCTGCGAGTTCGCCGAAAACAGCGCCTTCGCGTTTTAGGTGCTCATGGAAGGGAGAACGCCGGATCCCACGGGCACTTGCCATTTGCCGATAGGGAAAATGGTCGGCGTATAAGAGGCCGAGCGTCTCTGTTGACCGCTGAAAGAGATAGGTCCGGTTTGCCTGAAAGGGCTGCATGCGGCGGATATCGACATCCGAGAGATCGAACGGTGGCCGCCCGTCTTCCATCCATTCTGCAAGTGCCATTCCAGCACCACCCGCGGACTGAATTCCAATTGAGTTGAAGCCTGCGCAGACAAAGTAGTTTCTGAGATTTGGCGCTTCTCCAAGATGATAGGCATCGTCGGGCGTGAAACTCTCCGGGCCGTTGAAGAAGGTGTGAATGCCAGTTTCGGCCAGAACGGGCATGCGATTGACGGCCATTTCCAGGATCGGCTCGAAATGATCGACGTCTTCCGGAAGCTGGTCGAAGGAAAAATCTTCCGGAATGCCGTTCATGCCCCAGGGTTTTGCGACCGGCTCGAAGGCTCCGATCAAAAACTTGCCCGCATCTTCTTTGTAGTAGGTGCATTCGTCCGGCATTCTGAGGACCGGCATTTGCGACAGGCCGGGTACGGCTTCTGTTACGACATAAAAATGCTCGCAGGCGTGAAGCGGCACGGCGACACCGACCATACGGCCGATTTCATGGGCCCACATGCCTCCGCAATTGACGACAAAGTCCGCGTTGATTGTCCCGGCCTCTTCGCCCCGCTGCCAGGAAACCCCTGTGACCCGACCCTCCTGTTGATGAATTGCGGTCACCTTGGTTTGCTCAAAGACTTGCGCGCCGCGCATGCGGGCACCTTTTGCAAGGGCAAGGGCGATGTTACCCGGATCGCCCTGACCATCGAGCGGCAGATAAACGCCAGCGGTGACGCCGTCGATGTTGAGATGCTCGTATTTCTCCTTCACCTCTCTTGGTGAGATTTCCTCCACTTCAACACCGAAGCCGCGCGCCATCGTCGCTTGTCGGAAGATTTCCTCCCGGCGTTCATCAGTGAGCGCAACTGTCATTGAGCCGCATCGCCTGAAACCGGTCGAAAGGCCGGTTTCCGCTTCAAGGCCGCCATATAGTTCCTGACTGTATTTTGCGAGCCGCGTCATGTTCTTTGACGCGCGCAATTGCGCGATCAGGCCAGCGGCATGCCAGGTGGTTCCGCAGGTGAGTTCCCTCCGCTCGAGGAGGACGACATCCGTCCAGCCGAGTTTCGCGAGGTGATAGGCGACCGAGCACCCGGCGATCCCGCCACCGATAATGACCCCGCGGGCGTGAGGGGGAATGGAGCGCTCAGCCATCGATCAGCGCCTTTTGCATTGTGGTGAATTTCTCAAGCCAGAGAGCCCTCAGCTCCATCTCGGTCGCGCCGACGTCGTAAGACGGGCTTTTCACCGGTTTTGCGCTTGTGATTTCGATGACGACGAGCCCCTTGAAGAGCGCGCAGAGCTTGTCGCCCCAGATCGCGTGGAAACGCGGGAACAGGTTTTTGTATTCGTCGCTCTCCTTTTCGACATAGCGGGCATTTCCCTCAAACATCGCGCCACCGCGTTCAAAGACGTCCAGTATATTCACGGCAACGCGCGGTTCCCGGGCAATATTGCGCATTGTGTTTGGTGAACGGATATCCGCAAAAGCGAGTTGCTTCTCATCGAGCGCGAGAAACGTTCCCTTAGGCGAGAGGTTCGGTGAACCGTCCTCGTTGACGCTCGCAAGAGATCCAAGCGTCCAGTCGTCGAGCAGTTTTAAGAGCTTCGGGTGAATGGTCCCGCTCATGCTCTGAGCCTCTCATTCTCCGGGTCCCATAAGGGCCGGTCTTCCTGAACGACGGCTTGATAGCGTTCACCGAAGATCTCGACTTCGAGCTCGGTTCCAGGTTCAGCGAGATCGGTGCGCACCATGCCAAGCGCCACCGATTTGTTGATCCGATAGCCGAAACCGCCAGATGTTGTTTCACCGACGACTGCATCATCCTTCCAGAGGGTGGACATGTACGGTGCGTCATACCCGTTAGCCTCGACAATCAGCGTTGCAAACCGCTTTCCGACACCGCGCTGCTTTTGAGCGAGGAGGGCGGCCTTCCCAGTGAAATCCGGCTTGTCCCACTTGATGAAGCGTTCAAGCCCGCCTTCGAGCAGCGTGTAATCCGTCGAAAGATCGCCTTTCCAGGCGCGGTATCCTTTCTCAAGGCGCAGCGCATTGAGCGCAAACATGCCGAAGGGTTTTGCCCCCTGTGACAGAACAGCGTCATAGATCGGCGGAATATCAGCATTTGCGGCATGAATTTCCCAGCCGAGTTCGCCAGCAAAGGAGACACGGGCGAGAACACAGGAACGTCCCGCGATCTCTGCTTCCTGGTGAGATAGCCAGGGAAGCGAGAGGTCAGTCTTTGCGATTGCTTCGAACAGGGCTCGCGAGCGCGGGCCGGTCACGATCAAGGTTGAATAATCGTCGGTGTGATTGGTGAGCAAAAGGCTCGCCGGTAATCGTTTTTGCAGGTATTCAAGATCATGCCACTCGGCGGCAGCGGCTGTGATCAGAGTGAAGTGATCCGCCGCATGCCGAAGGACCGACATCTCGGTGACGATGCGCCCTTTTCTGTCGGAAAAATAGGCAAGGCGGATCCGGCCAACAGGCGGCAGGCCCCCGCTTATTTGCTGAGTAAGCCATTCCGCAGCTCCCTCTCCGGAGAGGTCGAAGCGGGAGAAACCCGGAAGATCCAGAACGCCGACATCGTCCCGGACCGCTTCGCATTCTTCACGAACCCGAACCTCCCACGGACCGTCGCGCTCCCAGGTTTGCGTTGCTTCTTCGGACGTATCATCGCCGTCTTTGGCGAACCAATTTGCGCGTTCCCACCCGTTATAGGCGCCGAACTGCGCGCCGTGCGCTGCCACTTTGGCGTGAACCGGTGAGTGTTTTTTGTCGCGTCCGGCAGGCCATGCATGATGCGGGAAGTGCATTGCGTATTCATGGCCGTAGACTTCCATCCCTTTCTGGACGCAATAGTCGTCGTCGCAAAAAGCGGTGAAACGGCGTGGATCACAGGACCACATATCCCATTCCGTTTCGCCTTCGGTTATCCATTCGGCGAGGACCTTTCCAGCGCCCCCCGCCTGGCAGATACCGAATGTGAAGACGCAGGCTTCGAAGGCGTTTGGCACACCGGGCATCGGCCCGATCAGTGGATTGCCGTCAGGCGCATACGGGATCGGGCCATTGATCATTTTGGAAAGACCGGCCTCACCGAGAAGCGGCATGCGTTCGACCGCATCATTCACGTACCATTCCAGCCGTTCGAGATCGTCTGGGAAGAGCTGGAAAGAGAAGTCATCCGGCATTGGATCGTCGTTCGTGACCCAGTGTGCACGGCAATTGCGTTCATAGGGGCCAAGGTTCAAACCGTATTTTTCCTGGCGGAGATAGTAGGAGCTGTCGACGTCGCGTAATAGCGGAAGCTTGTTCCCTCCGTCTTCGGACCATTGCCGGATTTCCGGGACCTCTTCAAACAGGATGTATTGGTGGCTCATCACCATCATCGGGACCTGGCGCCCGAAGAATGCGCCGACCTTCTGGGCATAATAGCCGGCGGCATTCACCACGATCTCGCAGCGGATCTCGCCTTTATCGGTTTCGATGACCCAGTCATCGCCTTCACGCCGCGCGCCGGTCGCCGAGCAGAACCGGACGATCTTTGCGCCGAGATCGCGCGCGCCTTTTGCGAGGGCTTGTGTGAGCTGTGCCGGGTCAATGTCGCCGTCATAGGGATCGTGAAGTGCGCCAGAGAGATCGTGGGTTTCAAGGAAGGGGTGAAGTGCCTTCAATTCAGAAGGCGCTAGAACAGAGATATCCAATCCCTGATAGCGCCCCATGCCCGCGACCCGTTGAAATTCCTGAAGGCGCTCTTTCGAATGACCGAGCCGGATCGATCCGGTTACGTGATAGTTCATCGGATAGTCGACTTCATCGGCAAGACCGCGATAAAGCTCCGCCGAATAGCGCTGCATATTCATGATCGACCAAGAGGCCGAGAATGTTGGCACGTTCCCAGCCGCGTGCCAGGTGGACCCGGCAGTCAGCTCATTCTTTTCAAGGAGAACGCAATCCGTCCACCCGGCTTTCGCAAGGTGATAGAGTGCCGAGGCGCCAACACAGCCGCCACCGATGATGACAACTCTCGCCTGAGTTGGAAGTTCTGACATTGTGGCGCTCCTCCCGTTAAGCGGCAATCTCAAGAATGGATCTTCAGTAAATTGGTGGGGCAATCACCCATAGAGCGACGGCCTCTTCGTCCTTGGCGTTCTCCCACCTGTATGTCTCATTTTCGAATTGGAAACTGTCGCCTGCGGAGAGATCCATTCTCCGGTCGCCGATCTGCAGCGTGAGACTGCCGCGCACAAGATATCCGCCCTCCTGGGTCGGTCTTGCGGCGATCCACGCGCTCTTGGACTGTGGCTCGAAAGTCGACAGGATCATCTCGAAATCGCCGGAGAGATGCGGCGATAACAATTCCTCTGTCAGGCCGTCGCGACGAGATCCAAGGGATGCGCGATGGGCTGCACGCACCACAAATCCGCGCTCGGCTTCATCCGCGAGATCGTTTCTGAAAAAGAAGCTTGTCGGGACTTCGAACATTTGCGCGATGCGCCGCAAGTCCGGAATGCTGGGCTCGGTCTGACCCCGTTCGACCTGGGATAACCAGCCAACGGACCGTTCAATCGCCTCCGCCATTTCACTCAAAGTGACACCACGGGATTTTCTGAGCGCACGGATGTCGCCGCCCACGCCATGCTTGGGCTCGACCTCTACGACGGAGCTGAATTTTCCCATGCTGGTTTCACCTTGATGAAAATTCAGCCCAGATTTTCATTTTGTAATTTGGCTGTCATCCGGATTTAGACGTATGTGCGATCTTTTTCCGATGGACGGCTGTTGATTACGAAGAGGCGATTGCTGAAGGTGGTCCCGCCAGTCTCAGGGCGCACAACAGGGAGGCCGTTTCATGAAGATTACCTGGTTTGGACATTCCGCCTATCGTGTCGAGTTTGCTGATACCGTTATGATCATCGACCCGTTCTTGTCGGGCAGTCCGGTTTTTGACGGTTCTGTTATGGAAGCGGCCAAAGGCGCAACGCATGTTGTGCTGACCCACGGGCACGATGATCACGCGGGCGATACTGTTGAGATCTGCAAGGAAACGGGTGCGACACTGATTGCTGTCTATGAACTCGCGGTTTGGCTTCATAATCAGGGCGTCGAAAATTTTGATCCGACCAACACGGGTGGAGCGATCTATACGGATGATTTTTCAGTCACTTTTGTTCGTGCAGATCATTCGTCATCATCGGGAGAGGTTTATCTCGGTAATCCCTGCGGTCTCGTGGTCAAGACAACCGAGGATGTAAAGACGCTCTATCACATGGGCGATACAGACATCTTTGGAGATATGGCACTGATCAACGAGCTCTATAAACCGGATATCGGGATCGTTCCGATCGGCGACCGCTTCACAATGAATCCTTGTTCGGCGGCGCTCGCCTGTACGCGCTACTTCGACTTCAGCACGATAATTCCATGCCACTACAATACATTTCCGCTTCTAACCGGTACGGCTGAAGACTTCCGCGAGAGCCTTGGGGATCAGGCCGATCGCCTGAAAATTCTCGATGTCGGCGGGTCGATTGAGGTCTGAGTGGTCAATTGACGTTGCGTCAGGGCGCAGTGACTTGTTTTCAAAAGGAAAGCTCTTCCAATGCCTGTGTAATTTCACTAGCATGCGCGATATTTCGGGATGGGTTTGACCGGTCGTTAGGGCCTATCCTGTGGGGCACGGTTTGTCGGGAGACAAAAGGAGGCAAGCGCGCCCCAAAAAATTCGCGGTCTTGAGGGACCGCATCGACCGAGTGATGAAAGGGAGAATGAAATGAAATCACTCTTGAAAGTCGCACTTGCGACAACGATCCTGGCTGGATCGGCCGTCGCGAGCTATGCGGAGGACGTTAAGATTGGCGTATTCCTCGGCTTTACAGGGCCGATTGAATCGCTGGTTGCCGACATGGCGCCGGGCGCGGAACTTGCCATCAAGGAAGTCAGCGACAGCGGGGCGCTCCTTGGTGGGTCGAAGGTCGTCGCAGTTCGCGCCGATACGACCTGTATCGATGCCGCCGCGGCGACGACTGCTGCGGAGCGTCTGATTACTGCTGACGGTGTTAAGGCGATTGTTGGCGGAGACTGCTCGGGCGTTACGACCGCTGCACTCCAAAACGTTGCCGTACCAAACGGCATTGTTATGGTTTCGCCATCGGCGACGTCACCGGCGCTCTCAACCGTTGCTGACGAAGGTCTCTTCTTCCGCACGGCGCCATCCGACGCGCGTCAAGGCGAGATCGTTGCCAGTATTCTTAAAGAAAAAGGCATCGGTACAGTCGCACTGACCTATACGAACAATGATTATGGCAAGGGCCTTGCCGACTCCATCGCGAAAAACTTTAAAGACGCAGGTGGAACGGTGACGATCAATGCCGCGCACGAAGATGGCAAGGGTGACTACACTGCAGACGTCGGCGCGCTCGCAGCTGCTGGCGGCGAAATCCTCGTGGTCGCCGGATACCTTGACCAAGGTGGACGGGGCATCATTCAAGCATCTCTTGATGCGGGTGCTTTCGACACGTTCTATCTGCCGGATGGTATGATCGGAGACGCTCTTCCAAAGGCAATCGGCGCTGATCTCAACGGATCCTTCGGCGCTGCACCGGGTACTGACAGCCCAGGCGCGAAGAAGTTCGCTGAAATGGCAGAAGCAAATGGATTTAAGGCGGGGCCGTTCTCACCAGAATCTTACGACGCTGCTGCGCTCATCATGCTTGCCATGCAAGCAGCCGGTTCTTCTGACAGCGCGAAGCTGAAAGAGAAAGTCATGGATGTTGCGAACGCGCCGGGCGAGAAGATCTTCCCGGGTGAACTCGCTAAAGGCCTGAAAATCCTCTCTGAAGGCGGTGAAATCGACTATGTCGGGGCATCCGCTGTTGAACTCATCGGTGCTGGTGAAAGCGCTGGTAATTATCGGCAAGTGGAGATTTCGGACGAGGCGATTAAAACTGTCCAGTTCCGCTAAGTGAATAGGAGCGGCCCGGTTTCCAAGCCGGGCCGTTTCTTCTTTCCATTGTCATTTGTTTTCCAAAACACACGATCCCCGGACTGCTGATCGACGATGATCCAAGTCGAAGACATCCACATGCACTTTGGCGGTATCCGTGCCGTCGACGGCGTTTCCCTTGAAATAGAAACCGGTTCAATAACCGGATTGATCGGCCCAAATGGCGCCGGGAAAACAACGCTCTTCAACGTTATTGCCGGAAATTACAAACCGACATCCGGCAGGGTGATGCTTGACGGTGATGATATCACCGGGCTTGCGCCGCACGAACTCTTTGCCAAGGGACTTCTCAGGACCTTCCAGATCGCGCACGAATTCTCGTCTCTTTCGGTCCGTGAAAACCTGATGATGGTTCCGCCGCATCAGGCGGGAGAGCGATTGCTCGACACCTGGCTGCGACCGGGCAAGGTCAGGGCTGCCGAAGAAAAATGCCGGAGCCGGGCCGAAGACGTGATCGATTTTCTTCAGCTCGGGCCCGTTGCCGACGAACGGGCAGGTAACCTTTCAGGCGGCCAGAAGAAACTCCTCGAACTTGGCCGCACCATGATGGTGAACGCCAAGATCGTCTTTCTTGACGAGGTCGGGGCAGGGGTGAACAGGACGCTTCTCAACACGATCGGTGATGCGATCTTACGGCTTAATCGGGAGCGCGGTTACACATTCTGCATGATCGAGCACGACATGGAGTTCATTTCCAGACTGTGCGATCCGGTCATCGTTATGGCGGAAGGCCACGTCCTAGCCAAAGGGACTGCCAAGGAAGTTCAGGCCAATGAGGATGTCATTGAGGCCTATCTAGGAACGGGTCTGAAGAACCGCAAACCTCTGAAAACAGCCTCCACGCCCGGGGAGAGCGATGTTGGTGGTGAGGCCGGAAACGGAAGCAGGCGGGCAACGTCATGAGCTTTCTCCTCGGAAGCCAAATGACCGGAGGCTATGGCGGCGCTGACATCTTGCATGATTGCACGATCGGTGTGGAGCGTGGGGAAATCGCGGTGATCGTCGGACCGAACGGGGCTGGAAAATCGACAGCGATGAAAGCGGTCTTCGGTATGCTCTCCCTTCGTGAGGGCAAGGTGACGATGGAAGATGAAGACATCACCGGTTTGACACCGCAAGCACGGGTGCGAAAGGGAATGGCCTTTGTCCCGCAGACCCAAAATGTTTTCACGTCGATGACGGTCGAAGAAAACCTCGAAATGGGAGCATTCATCAGAGAGGATGATTTTTCCGAGACAATGGAACAGGTCTTCGACCTTTTTCCGATCCTGAAAGAGAAGCGTCGCCAACCTGCCGGTGAGCTATCCGGCGGGCAACGTCAGCAGGTTGCGGTGGGCCGGGCGCTTATGACGAAACCGAAGGTCCTGATGTTGGATGAACCAACAGCCGGTGTTTCCCCAATCGTAATGGACGAGCTCTTTGACCGGATCATAGAAATCGCCCGTACCGGCATTGCGATCCTGATGGTCGAGCAAAACGCAAAGCAGGCCCTCAATATTGCCGACAAAGGGTATGTGCTTGTGCAGGGCCGCAACCGTTACACCGACACCGGCGAAGCCCTGATGGCCGATCCTGAAGTCCGCAAAGCGTTTCTCGGGGGCTAGCCATGGAGGATTATCTCAACGCTTTTGTCCTCTTTGCCAATTTCGTGATTATCCCGGCGACTGCCTATGGGAGCCAGCTGGCGCTCGGTGCGCTTGGGATCACCCTGGTTTACGGCATTTTGCGGTTTTCGAATTTTGCCCATGGCGAGACGATGTCGTTTGGTGCCATGTTTGCCATCCTGTTCACATGGGCTTTTCAAGCGTCCGGGATCTCAATTCAACCGCTGCCGACTGTCCTGATCGCTCTTCCGTTTGCGATCATCATCACGATCGCGGTCGTTCTTTTCACTGACCGGTTCGTCTATCGGTTTTACCGGCGCAAGAAAGCGGCACCGGTTGTCTTTCTGATTGCCTCCACAGGCGTCATGTTTTTGATGAGTGGCGTGATCCGCTTCATCATCGGGCCGGATGATCAGACCGTCGGTGACGGTATGCGGTTTATCCTGCGCGTCCGAGAATTCAGAGAAATGACCGGATTGACCGAAGGGCTTGCCATCCGCACATCGCAGGTAATCACCGTGGTCACTGCCGTTGCGATCGTTGCAGCACTCTTCTGGTTCCTCAATAGGACACGGGCAGGTAAGAGCATGCGCGCCTATTCCGATAACGAGGATCTCGCGCTTTTGTCCGGCATCAATCCCGACCGGGTCGTCATGATTGCGTGGATTCTTGCTGCGGCGCTCGCGACAATCGCAGGCACGCTCTACGGTCTCGATAAGAGCTACAAACCTTTCACTTATCTCCAGCTCCTCTTGCCGATGTTTGCAGCCGCAATTGTTGGCGGGCTTGGGAGCCCAATCGGCGCTATTGTCGGGGGTTTTGTCATTGCCTTCTCCGAGGTCACCGTGACGTATGCCTATAAGAGGTTCCTCGGGCACATCCTGCCTGACCAGTGGGCGCCGGAAGGCCTCGTTCAGCTCATATCGACAGACTACAAATTCGCCGTATCATTCGTGATCCTGGTAGTCGTCCTCTTGTTGCGTCCGACCGGGATCATGGGAGGAAAAAGCCTATGACCGGGGTGATGCGCAACTCAGTCCTGTTCGCCGGAATGCTTGGGCTTCTTGTGATCGTCGGCTTCATGCAGAGTTGGTCGGTCGCTTTTGCCATCCTCAATCTCTGCCTGATTTCTTCCGTTATGGCGCTCGGCGTCAATATTCAGTGGGGATATGCCGGGCTTTTCAACGCCGGCATTATGGGATTTGCGGCGTTGGGAGGCGTTGCGGCAGTGCTCGTCTCAGTCGCTCCTGTGGGCGATGCCTGGGCCGCAGGCGGAACAGGAGTGCTGATCACCCTTCTCATCATGGTGATCACCATCAGTGCGTCAGTCCTCACGTACCGGCATCTTTACAGTGGGCGTGGCCGTTCGGGTTTTGGCCTTTTCCTGATCATCCTGATCGTTGTTTTCGGCTATTTTCTCGCGCGACTCTTCTATGATCCGGCGGTCGCGGCAATTGAGGCGGTGGAACCGGCCAAGACCGGATTTCTCGGCGGCCTCGGTCTGCCGATCCTGTTTTCATGGATTGTCGGTGGAGCGCTTGCGGCCGGTGTCGCCTGGGTGGTGGGCAAGATCGCCCTTGGGCTCCGGTCCGACTATCTGGCGATCGCCACCCTTGGCATCTCGGAAATCATCATTGCGATCCTTCGTAACGAGGATTGGCTGACGCGCGGCGTGAAGAATGTGAATGGCCTCCCACGCCCGGTCGCTTTCGAAGTCGATATCCAGCAATCACCCTATTATCAGGAACTTGCCGCTAACCTCGGCATGTCGGTCATTGAGTTTTCGTCACTTTATGTGAAGCTCTCCTACGCCGGACTCTTTCTCTTCGTGCTTCTCATCGTGCTCTATCTTTCAGAGACGGCACTGAGATCGCCCTGGGGCCGCATGATGCGGGCCATTCGCGACAATGAAACGGCCGCCAACGCGATGGGGAAGAACGTCACCGGGCGTCGGCTTCAAGCCTTTGTCCTTGGCTCTGCGGTGGTCGGTCTTGCCGGTGCGATGCTGACAACTTTAGACGGTCAGTTTACGCCGTCTTCGTACCAGCCATTGCGCTTCACATTTCTTATCTGGATCATGGTGATCGTCGGCGGGTCGGGTAACAATTTCGGTGCAATACTTGGTGGCTTTATCGTTTGGTTCGCCTGGGTTCAGGCCGAGCCACTCGGTCTCTGGCTCATTGAAACGATCACTGCCGGGCTCGATGATCAAAGTGATCTGAAGCAGCATCTCCTGCAAAACGCGCAACAGATGCGTCTTGTGACAATGGGACTGATTCTACTTCTGGTTTTGCGGTTCAGCCCACAGGGTTTGATACCCGAACGAAATCGTTAGTGCTGACGGTCTCTTAGCCTCGTTTTCGTCTCGCGGCGTTTTCTGACCGGCGGTATTCAACTGACCGGTGTTACTTGATGTCTTTGAGCATATCCGAAAGGCCCGCAAGCGGGACCTGTAATTGCACACGCCTGCGTCTAAGATCCTGCACAACGACGGATAACGTCTCGCCAATGACATAGAGGTTCTGTTCGTCCTCGGAGAGCGGCTTTGTTGCGAAACAACCCTGCTGGTTGCACGTTTGAATGGGAAGTGTCTGGAGCCGTCTTTCATCAAGCAGGAGTTCGGCTCCGGCAGGTAAGAAGAGCCCAAGCGGCATCTGTAGAACCATGAGATTACGGTCATTGCGTGGATCGGTCTGAATCTGTACCCGCAAGACCTGCTGATTGCGTTGCGCCTCCCGAAGAGAAATCATTGCCGCGCAGCGTTCCGTTTCGTTGGCTTCCCGGCAATTGAGTTTCCAGCCGTCATTGGTGATGTTTTGCGGTAACCCTGCGCCTTCTGCTCCTGGCACACCCGTTCCCTCTTCGGGTGTTTGAGAGAGCGACGGAGACGCCGCCGACAGGCAAACAAAACCGGCCAAAACCAGTGATCTGAACGCACTTGAAACCATAACCTTGTCCTTCCTCACCGGGATTAGAAAGCTCGCACTAGGAGTAAACCATGATGCGTATCAGTCAAATCAGTTCTTTTCGACAACTGCAGCGCTGTCATGCTTTTGCAGCGGCCACGGGTTTACATCGGAACCTGATGTCAAAAAAAGGGCGCTTCGAAGAGCGCCCTTTCCAAATCGTAAAGCTGTCTGGCTGACATACGCCCAAACGGGCCTGTCAGCGCTTAGACTGAGTAATACATGTCGAACTCGACCGGGTGTGGGGTCTGCTCGTAACGCTCGTTTTCTTCCCACTTCAGTTCGAGATAGGCGTCAATCTGATCTTTGTCGAAAACACCACCGACCGTAAGGAAGTCGTGGTCGTTTTCGAGGGACGTGAGAGCTTCACGCAGCGATCCGCAAACGGTCGGGATTTCAGCAAGCTCTGCCGGCGGAAGATCGTAAAGGTCCTTATCCATCGCATCACCCGGATGGATCTTGTTGGCGATGCCATCAAGACCAGCCATCAGCATCGCTGAGAAGGCAAGGTACGGGTTTGCGGTTGGATCCGGGAAGCGGACTTCAACGCGTTTCGCCTTCGGAGATGTACCATGAGGAATACGGCAGGACGCTGAGCGGTTACGCGCTGAGTAAGCGAGAAGAACCGGTGCTTCGTAACCCGGGACCAGACGCTTGTAAGAGTTGGTCGATGGGTTGGTGAACGCGTTCAGCGTCTTTGCGTGCTTCAGGATGCCGCCGATGTAATAGAGGCAGGTTTCAGAAAGGCCCGCATAGGCTGATCCTGCGAAGAGCGGCTGGCCGTCTTTCCAGATTGACTGGTGGCAGTGCATTCCAGTGCCGTTGTCACCGAAAACCGGCTTTGGCATGAACGTCGCTGTCTTGCCGTAGGCATGGGCAACGTTGTGGATGCAGTACTTGTAGATCTGGAGATGGTCAGCGATCGTTGTGAGCGTCTGGAACTTCATTCCAAGCTCATGCTGAGCGGCACCAACTTCGTGGTGATGCTTTTCGATGGAGACGCCCATCTCACCCATGACTGACAGCATTTCAGAACGGATGTCCTGGCCTGAATCAATTGGATTGACCGGGAAATAGCCGCCTTTGGTGCGTGGGCGGTGGCCCATGTTGCCAGCTTCGTAATCAGCATCCATGTTGATTGGAAGCTCAGTTGAGTCCAATTCAAAACCCGTTTTGTAGGGGTCTGCCGAGAATTTGACGTCGTCAAAGATGAAGAATTCCGCTTCTGGACCGAAAACGACCGTATCGCCGACACCGGATGATTTCACATAGGCTTCAGCTTTCTTTGCCGTCATGCGCGGGTCACGACTATATGCCTCACCTGTATCGGGCTCGAGAATGTCGCAGAAGATTGCGAGCGTCGATTGGGCATAGAAAGGGTCGAGGACCGCAGTCTCGGTGTCAGGCATCAGCACCATGTCGGACTCGTTGATTGCCTTCCAGCCTGCAATGGATGAGCCGTCGAACATGACGCCATCTGCGAACATGTCTTCATCGACGACTTCAGTGCTCATTGTGACGTGTTGCATTTTACCGCGCGGATCGGTGAACCGGAGGTCGACATATTTGATGTCGTCGTCCTGAATGTTTTTCAAAACCTCAGCAGCTGTCGTCATTTCACTTCCTTTAGACTCTTCA
>JBCDCU010000015.1:0-21292 GCA_039181265.1 Pseudomonadota bacterium
GTCAGGCGTCATACGCCTTGACAATGAGAGCAATCCCCTGCCCGCCTCCGATACACATCGTGGCAGCACCCATTTCGGCATTGGTGCGCTTCATCTCATAAAGAAGCTTTGTCGTGATGATCGCACCGCTTGCTCCGATCGGATGGCCGATTGCGACTGCGCCACCATTTGGGTTCACCTTTTCCGGATTGAGGCCAAGCTGGTCGCTCACCGCACAAGCCTGGGCAGCAAAGGCTTCATTTGATTCAATCACATCAAGATCGGCGGCTTCGAGCCCGGCTTTCTTGAGCGCAACCTGCATCGCCGGTACTGGGCCGATCCCCATATAGCGCGGATCAACGCCAGCATGTCCGTAAGCCATCACCTTCGCCATCGGTTTGAGGCCCCGCTCACGCGCCGCCTTTTCATTCATCAGGATAAGCGATGATGCGCCATCATTAAGGCCGGAGGCGTTGCCGGCAGTCACCTTGCCATCTTTCTTGAAGACCGTTCTAAGCTTCGCAAGATCTTCCATCGATGCGTTCGGCCGGACATGTTCATCGGTATCAAAGACCGTTTCGCCCTTCCGGCTTTTGATCGTCAGTGGAACGATCTGTTCGGAAAACCGGCCCTCGCTGATTGCATTCGCGGCGCGACGGTGGCTTTCAACCGCGAATTCATCCTGACGCTCACGCGAAATCTGGTATTTTTCAGCGACATTTTCTGCCGTGACGCCCATATGCCCATGGCCGAACGGGTCGTGGAGCGCCGCTGTCATCATATCCGTCATGTCGGCGTCGCCAAGCCGCTGGCCCCAGCGGGCCGACGGGATTGTATAAGCCGCCCTGCTCATGCTTTCGGTCCCGCCTGCGAGCACGACATCAGCATCCCCGAGAGCAATCACCTGGATACCTGAGACAATGGCCTGAAGGCCCGAACCGCAAAGCCTGTTGACGGTGAGCGCCGGAGCGTGTTCCGGCACGCCGGCTTCCAGGGCGGTCGTCCGGGAGACATACATGTCCCGCGCCTCGGTATGGATGACATTGCCATAGAACGCCTGATTGACATCGCTTGCGTCGATCCCGGCACGCTCAATTGCCACCTTGGCGGTCTCAGC
Organism: Pseudomonadota bacterium; assembly: GCA_039181265.1. Lineage (GTDB taxonomy): Bacteria > Pseudomonadota > Alphaproteobacteria > Rhizobiales > JACESI01 > JBCDCU01. Next base: position 1,097 of record JBCDCU010000015.1, read on the forward strand.
ACCCATCTCCGTTGGTGTTAAACTCTTCAGCGAACCGCCGAAGTCGCCCACAGCGGTCCGCGCCGCCGATACAACCACTACGTCTTCCATTCCTGATCTCCTGACCGATAGATTGGTCCGACTGGCACAGGCCCGCCGCACTCCCCGTTCCTCACAATAGTATTGAGCACTAAGGCAGGCTTGGGCTCAAGCATTGATCAGAAACAAATTTGCACTTGATCAGGACAACAAAAAGCTCCGGCAAAAGATCGCCGGAGCCTTGTCTTTAGGGGGCAGGCCCGCTCTCTCGAGTTTTTTGCTAGCTCTGAAGCGCCGGATAGTCGGTGTAGCCTTTCTCGGAACCGCCATAAAACGTGTCACCATCGGGCTCGTTCAGATCGGTATTGAGAAGGTAGCGGCGCGGCAGGTCGGGATTGGCGATGAACGGACGTCCAATCGCAAGCGCATCAGCATGATTGTTTGCAAGGGCTGTTGCGCTCTCATCGCGGCCATAACCGCCATTGGCGATATAGAATCCGTTATATGCAGCCCTCAGGCGCTCCATCATCTCGGTCTCTTCGGACGCAAGCGTGCTTCCGGGGAATTGCTCAACCACATGAAGATAGGCAAGGTTCCGCTCGTCGAGCGCCTTGTAGAGATAGGTGAAGAGCGCTTCCGGATCGCTGTCGCTCATGTCGTTGAATTGACCAAGCGGCGACAAACGCACTCCAATCCGGCCCTTCGGATAAACGGCTTCGACCGCATCGAGGACTTCCATAAGGAGCCGCGCACGGTTTTCGATTGACCCGCCGTATGCATCGGTCCGGTCGTTAACACCATCCTGCAGGAACTGATCAAGCAGATAGCCATTCGCAGCGTGGATCTCGATCCCATCGAAACCGGCTTTCAGCGCCATTTTGGCAGCGTGGACATAATCCGCGACCACCGCCTTGATGCCTGCTTCGTCGAGCGCCCGTGGGGTTGAGACGTCTTCGAACCCATTTTCGGTGAAGGTCTGCGCGCCAGCCGCCTTATTCGAAGGTCCGACAGGCTGCTCACCTTCCGGTAAAAGGGACACATGGCTGATGCGTCCGACATGCCAGAGCTGCGAGAAAATCCGCCCGCCGCCAGCGTGAACGGCATCCGTGATCTTGCGCCACGCCGCGACATGATCCTCCGTGTAGACCCCCGGCGTGTTCAAATACCCCTTTCCGAGATCTGAAATCTGGGTCGCCTCGGTGAAAATCAGTCCCGCCGAGGCGCGCTGCGCATAGTAGATCTCAGCCGAGGGGCTCGGCGTTCCGTCCGGCTGCGCCCGGTTTCTGGTGAGCGGCGCCATCAGGATCCGGTTGGGCAAAGTGAGTTCACCCATCTCGATCGGTTTAAAAAGCTTTGAGACATCAGCCATTTATTGCATCCTTTTCCGGTGAAGCACGAACCATCGGTGGGGGGAGTAAAAATTCGGCCCGTGCGGTGCTCCTGAGGTCAAATGTGCTTCGTAATGGTGCGCTGCAACGTGAGGCAGGCCTTTTTCTTGTAAACAGTGTGTTCAGAAAACGTATTTGTTGTCCGCCAGCTCCTGCTTGCAGCCAAGAGGGGCGATAGAGAGAAAGAGTGATCTCAAAACAAAAATCGCTCCGCCTTGCGGCGGAGCGAGGTGCTTTTTGTGGAGGCTTCTGCCGGCCACCTTAAAAGGGGGGCTTTACCAGCCGCTCTTCACGAGACCGGCTTCCTTCAACGCTTTCTGCTGTTCTTGGTACTCAGCTTTTGCGGCTTCATAGGCCTTGTTGTAGAAGTCAGGATCAGGAAGCGGACCAGTGTCATTCTCTGCAAAATCCGGAATGATATCAGCCTTGATCGCTTCGCTGACATTTGAATCCCTGATCATGGCGCCCATCAGAGCATTGTAGAACTCAGGTTCCTTGCGAAGTTGTCCCATCGTGTCTTTCATCAATTTCGTTACTTCCTTGCGGCAGTCGACGAGCTGATTGAGGAGATCTTTCTTGGCCTGATTGATCTGATCGGCATCTTCAGTTCCGAGCGCGTCACGAAGGTTCAACAGCGCGGCTTCAGTCTGTTTGCGTTGCTTAGAGGACACATTGACCTCGAACTCTGCCACACCGATCTTCGAGTTGTATCCCCCGCCGACATAGTCAGTAACCATGTGAGCCAGTTTGTAATCGGGGAATTCGCTCAAGCGCTCGTTTGGAAACCCATTCGGGTCGGCTGCAAATTCATCAATCGGCATTCCATTAAACTTGCTCAGAAAGATTGGGTTCTCGGCGCTAAACTCTTTCATCGTAAATCTGACGACAACATCGCGTGCACGCGGCATTTCACCAACAATCTTAAGTGGATCATCAATCACCTTGTCGAGCTTCAGCTGTGCAATCGCAGCCTTCATATCACCGTCGTTCATGACGCTCGACCAATTGGTCATTCCTGATTTGGTGCTGAGATTGTTGTCGGCCCACTTTTCAAATGCTGACAATCCAGCATTGCCGAAGTTCGATTTGACATATTCTTTCATCTGGGAGAGCTGCTCGGACTGACGGTTCGTCGCCTTACCGGCAAGGTTCAAAAAGAAATTGCCGACACGGCTGACACCTTTCGGCATTTCAGCAGGTTTGTTGTCCTGCAGGTTTTGGGTAATGGCGGCTGATGCGCCGGAAATTGAGGAGGTATCTGTCACTGGAGGTCCCCTTTTGACGTCGTTGGGCAAAGCTCCGCCCCCGCCCTGACCCTGTGGGCGGCCCGTTAGGAACGGCGCGCTGCCTTTGTTTTCAATGGTTGAGCCGACGTTACTTTACGGAAAGAAACGCCGTGTGCTGAACAATACAGTCTGGAGAATTTTTCTCGATGACGTCGGCCAGCTTGGCGATTTCGACCGGTGTCCCGGCCGAAGCCGCTTCGGCTTCAAACCCGGATCATGCTGGAAAAATCATCGGGCCCACCAGACTGAGGTCCTGGATTATCATCATTCGATGGGAAATCAGGCGCATCCATCCGCTGCTGCCAATATTCACAGAGTTTGGCAAAACCAGTCACCAGTTCTTCCATCTCGGATTCCTGGACCCGTTTCACGTCCAGCTTGTGGTGAACGATGACGTCTTTGGTTTCCGGATTGACCGATAATGTCGCCCCGCCTGTCCCCTGCCACATAAAGTTCGCTGATAGAAGCAACTCGTAAATCGCTGCCTTCTTATCGCCAGATGGTGCAGGAAGCGCCGATGCCAAAACCAGAATGTCTTCATCCTCAAAATACTCAAAATGAAGATCCGGGCCTTCATCCATCTTCAGGATCAGATGGTTTTTCTCGTCGAGCTTAAGGCCACCCTCCATATTAATTGCCTTGCCAAAACCGGAGATCAGTCCTTCCGCGTGCATACGTGCCATTGGCCCATCCTTGATCTGGAGCGTTTCGTTGTGGCCAAGTCTTATCGTTCGCAATCTTCCAAGGTCAAGGCCGGTTGAAGCACCTCAAGATGCCATTTCGTTACGGAATCTTACACCTCTTGGAACAAACTCACAGGCAGCAATGAGCCGCAGGGGCTTCGCTTTCCAATGGCATTGATTTTTCGCCTGCCCTCGAGCAAGTATCGCCCAGTTCGTTCACCGCAGACAGTGAAACCGGGAGTTGATCATAAAGACCTGGGCCCTGCATAGACGCCAGAGCGTCACCTTGCTCTTGCTGGGCGCAAGCCTCATCTTCGGTGCTGGGGCAGCCCTCGCAGCTGATGATAGTCAAAACACTCCGTCCGAACCTGATCGCCCGAATGTCTTCCAGATGCCTGCCCACGCGGTGGCGCAAAATGCCAAGACCGTTGAGGCGCGCAATCTCTTTATTGCCGGTCGCACAGCCGAGGCGGAGGCTCTCCTGCGCACGGCGATCACCGAGGCGCCCCACTGGCCGGCCCATCACTACAACCTTGCCATATTGCTTGCACAGAAAGGCGCGGCACCTGATGCTATAAGTGCACTCAAGAAGGCTTTCGACCTCGGTTTTCGCAATCGTGATGCACTGGATCGCGACCAGGCTCTCAATCCCTTGCGCAGCAATCCGGACTTCGTCGCCCTTCAGAACGAGATTCGCCAACTGCCGCGAACCACTGCGGTATCGCTCCAGCTTTCCGATGTGAAAGACGGCATTGCGACAGTAGATGAGAACAACACCGTCTGGGAGCCAAATGAGAATATTCTTCTTTCCGGCTTCTCTTTCGAAGAAGAAAACCGGCCGAAAGCTGGTTCCGTTCCAATTGAAGTATCAGAGGATCCAATCGGAGCCATTCTCAATGACTGGTTCGAGAACGGTCGCGCCGCCGGTAATTTCGGCGATCTTTACGATAATCGCGACGGCAGCCACTCTCCGTTATCGAAAGCGCTTTTTCCGCAGCTTACCCATACGACCTACACCAAGACCGCCAGACGGGCAGGACATCATTATGGTGCCGCCTCCAGGCTTTTCTTTAACAGGGTGACCTTCGGAAATTCATCCACCGCGCTCACAGGAAGCGATCTCTGGCGCAGTCAGGCCCGCTTTCTCTTAACATCTCCGGGGCTCGCGAAGCGCCTCTATCAGCAATATGCCAACAACCACATCTACATCTATCCGGAACACCGGGATCACGATCACGAACTCGGAGACCTCTTTCCGGCAAACACACCCTACATGTTTGTCTCGCAGGGCTCATCCACATCCGACCGCTGGTTGATGTCATCGATCGCGCGAATTCTCGCCGCGTTCCAGCCGGAGGTGAAAGAATTTCTCGTTAATGAGCGCCTTATTGCTCCGACCGTTCAGATGATCGTTCGCAATGCCCACGAGGGCGTCCGGATCACGAAGGATTATTTGACAGGCCGTGCCCATCCGAGCGTCTTCTGGGGGCCGAAACTCGATCAGAAACGTATGATCGAAATCGCCAACAGTATCGAACGCGATGCGATCCCCCCGCAGGCCGTCTTATCCATCCTTGAAGAACCGCAACTTGTCCCGGGCCTCACCTATCTCGGTCCGGACATGGTCAGCGAAAAACTTTTCGATACACCGTCTGCGATCGCGCGGATCGCACGGTCAACAAATCAGAGCCGCAAGATTGTTGTCAGCGCCGAACGGACCCGCGATCCAAATGGCCGGGAGCTCACATTTCACTGGCGCATCCTCAGAGGTGATCCGCGCCAGATTACAATCGAACCACTCAATGACAATGAAAGCCGCGTTGCCATCGACATTGGTTGGCACAAGAGCCGTCCGGTTCCCGGCAAGGACCACATTTCAACCAACCGTGTGGATATCGCGCTCTTCGCCCACAACGGCGTTCACTACTCCGCCCCGGCTTTCATCAGCTACTACTTTCCGCCGCATGAAAACCGGATCTACAGCGAAGACGGACGATTGCTGGAGATTGACTACACTGCCGATCAGGGAACGAACCCTTATATCGATCCGCTTCTCTTTCGTAAAAGAGGTTGGCGCGACACCTACCGCTACACATCGCAAGGTGAGCTGATCGGCTGGGAGCGCACGCACTCATCGGAACGCGAAACCTATACTCGCCATGGAGCTCTGGTCCGAGAAACAGATGCCCAAGGCCGGGCACTCAGAGCGGAAATTGTCCGCTACACGGAGGCCGCCACCGGTCCTCTGTTCCGGCGCATCAATGTTGTTCCGACAGGAGATTTTTTAGCCTATCGCTATACGGGCCCGGGAGACGCCCTTGGCACGGTGCGTCGCTGCAGCGATCCGCAATGTCTCCGGTAAGCTGTCAAGCTACGACAACCGTCCTTCCAGAGCCCTACCTTAACCGAATGCGCCTTTGATGAAATCCTGCGTGCGCTGATCGCGTGGATGATCGAAGACCTGATGGGTTTCACCCACTTCAGCAATCTCACCCAGATAGAAGAAGGCAGTGCGGTCGGTGATACGTTTTGTCTGCTCCATGGAATGGGTGATCAAGACAATCGAATAGCGCGTCGCAAGATCTGTGATGAGATGTTCGATGACGGCAGCGGCATTCGGGTCAAGCGCCGAGACCGGCTCGTCCATCAAAAGGACTTCCGGATCATTTGCAATCGCACGGGCAATGCAGAGGCGCTGCTGCTGTCCACCCGAAAGATCGGTCGCAACCACATCAAGCTTATCTTTTACCTCGCTCCATAGCCCTGCCCTTTTGAGGCTTGTTTCGACAAGCTCATCAAGATCTGAGCGATGGCGCACATAACCATGAAGCCTTGGTCCAAAAGCAACGTTGTCATAAACGGATTTTGGAAAGGGATTGGGCGCCTGGGCAACCATCCCGACGCGGCTTCTGACACGCACCGGATCAATGTCAGGTGCGTAGATGTCCTCCCCATCAAGCAGGATCTCACCGCGAACCGCAGTCCCGGAGATTGCATCATTCATACGGTTCAAGCAGCGCAGGAATGTGGACTTGCCGCAGCCCGATGGTCCCATGAAAGCCAGCACCTCGCGTGGCATGATCTTGAGCGATGCGTCCTTGATGGCGTGGAAATCACCATAGAAAACATCGACATTGCGGCAATCCATTTTCGGCTCGAGCAAATCCGGCGAAACCATCGCTGGATCGGAAGCGCCTGCAGCGTTTCCGCCTTCAAAACCTGAATGCTGTTCCATCGGTGTCACCATTTTTTCTGGAGCCGGTCACGGACATAGATCGCGACTGCGTTCATGAGGAATAGGACCATAAGAAGGACAATGATTGCGGCAGCGGTCTTCGCGGCGAAAAGCCTTTCGGGGCTTGTGGACCAGGTGTAAATCTGGACGGGCAAAGGTGCCGCCGGATCAAGCAGACCGGTTGGCGTATCGGCGACAAAGGCGATCATACCAATCATCAAGAGAGGCGCTGTTTCACCCAGCGCTTCGGCCATACTGATAATTGTTCCCGTCAGAATGCCTGGAAGCGCATTTGGAAGAACCACAAGCGTGACGGTCTGCATTCTCGATGCGCCGAGTTCAAGAGCCGCATTCCTGAGCGATTGCGGCACCGCTTCAATGGCCGCACGCGCAGCAATAATCATTGTCGGCAGAACAAGAAGCGATAGAGCCAGTCCTCCGACCAAAGGGCTTGAACGCGGCATGCCGAAAACGCGGATAAATACGGCAAGAGCAAGCAGGCCAAACACGATTGAGGGCACAGCTGCGAGATTGCGAATATTCACGTCAATCAGTTCGGTGAACCAGTTGCGGGGCGCGAACTCTTCCAGGTAAACGGCAGCGGCTACGCCAAGCGGGAGCGATACTGCAAGGGTTACGAAGAGCATCAGCATGGAGCCCATGACGCCTGCGAAAATGCCCGCCACTTCCGGATCGCGGCTGTCATTCTCAAACAAGAGATCCCAGGCAAACGGCGCGCGGACCTGGCCGGCGTCAGATAGTTGATCGAGCCAGGCGAGCTGGCGATCGCTGACAGTTCGATTGTCCTCGGAGACATCCCGGCTAACAGCGCCCTGCATGATGTTATGAACGTCGTCGGAGGCAGGGACCCACACTTCCGTTTTCGTCCCGATCAACAACGGGTCGGCGAGGACCATCTCCCGAAGCCGGAAAGCCGTCTGGCCGCTTACAATGGCAATCTGCTCGCGCCGAGCCGTGCGCCCGGATGCCTTGCCAAGCCGCTCGATCAGGGCATTGCGAATGAGACTCCGGTAGTCGGCAGCCCGTATATTAGCCTCTGTCACCGTGCCATCTTTTGCCAGAAAGGTGGTATCGAAGTGGACCGGCAATGAAATCTGCGTCTGGATAAAGGCCGTCCGGCTTTGCCATAGGATGCTGCCAAACAGGGTCAGAAGCATCACCATGGCAAGGGCAATCGACCCGACACCGAGGATCCGCAGAAGCCATTCGCGGCTCCTGCGCAGCTTCAGGCGGCGATCGAAGAGCGTTGATGCATAATACTGACTTGCCGTCTGCGGCATTTCCGATCCGCGTTGGTCCCCTGACTTCGGGGCAGCGCGTGGCGTCGGACTTCCAATATCCTGAATGTCACTCATATTTTTCCCGATATTTCTGCATCACTTTGAGCGCGAAAAGATTGAGCGCCAGGGTGAGAATGAATAGGGTGAGCGCCAGCGCGAAAGCCGATAGCGTCATTGGGCTGTCGAACGGCTGGTCGCCGGTTAGAACGGTGGTGATCTGGACGGTGATGGTCGTGACCGCTTCAAAGGGATTGAGCGTCATATTCGCGGCAAGCCCTGCCGCCATCACGACAATCATCGTTTCGCCAATAGCCCGGCTCATGGCGAGAACCATTGCGCTCAAAAGCCCAGGAAGCGCTGCCGGAAGCACCACTTTGAGGATGGTCTCCCCTTTTGTTGCGCCAAGCGAATAGGCCGCCTCGCGCAACCGACCCGGAACGGCGTTGATCACGTCATCCGATAGAGAACTCACAAAGGGGATCACCATAATCCCCATCACCGCCCCGGCTGCGAGGGCCGATTCCGAGCTTGAGGGAACGCCGAGCCATTCGCCAAAATCCCGTACGTAGGGAGCGACCATTGTGACAGCAAAGAAGCCGTAGACCACTGTTGGAATTCCCGCGAGCACCTCGATTGCGGGTTTCGCGACGGAGCGAACCGATGGCCTTGCGAATTCCACCATGTAAATGGCCGACAAAAGGCCGACCGGTGCTGCAACGGCCATCGCAAAAGCTGCGATCAGAAGACTGCCGGACAGAACCGGAATGATGCCGAACGCCCCGCCACCGGAACTCTGGTCTTCACGGATCGCCATAATTGGCCGCCAGTCCATCCCGAAGAAGAAATCAATCGGCGACACCATCATGAAGAACCGGGCTGCATCGAAAACAAGCGTAAAGACGATGCCCAAGGTGGTTAGAATTGCGACAGCGGAACAGGCGCATAGGAGCCACAATGATATGCGTTCAGTATGGTTGCGGGCCCGGAAAGCCCGGCTTGTCTGGCTGTAGCTTGCCCAGCCAAATACACAGGCCGTTAAGAAAGCGAGCAATGCGGTTGCGAGATCAAAACGCCCGGCGTTGCGGATCAAGGCCGCTGCAGCTTCCTGCTCAATCGGTAAGACGTCAGCGACCTTGAACTCTCCACCGGCAATCGCATGGAGGCGCGCTGTTACCAGCGCCTGATTGCGTCCTTCCAAATAACTGTCCGGAAGGCCGCTTACGACCATCCAATCCGAGAAGAGTTCCTTGGCGAAGAGGCCCAAAAGCACAACAAAGATCGCCGGCAGGACAACGCACAAGAGCACGTAGGATGCATGGTAAACGGGACGCGAGTGCATGAGGCGCGGAGCACCGGCCTCAAGCCGGTATGCCCGCTGATAGGCAAACGTCGAAGCGACAACGCCAAGTCCGGCAATGGAATAGGTGGCAAGTTCAGGCGTCACGTTGATCCCTCGCATGAAAAGACATGTGATGAGGGAGAAAAACGCGGACGCCCGATCGCCTGCTTGACCTCAATCAAGCAAATGAAAATGTCATGAAAAGTTCATAAAACTCGTGGGTTAGCAGGCGTTTCGTATCCGTCGCTAAGCAGCGGCCACCTGTCCAATCAACAGCGGGAAATCAGCCTGAAGCGGGTGGTCGAACTGCACACCCATGCCAAGACTTGTAACCCGTACCACTCTTGCATCGCGCTCTTCTCCAAAGCCTAGGTCAAGGCGAATTGTCTCGCCAGCTTGCCGGTCAAAGTATTTTGAAATGAATGCGCCAGTCTGGCTGATATCACTCAGGCGTTTTGTAATGCGCTCCCCGGATGGATCGATGATGACGACTTCTTTTGACTGGACCCGTAGCGCCTCGCGCCGTTCGACAACGTCTTCGCCAATCATTTTCAAGAAGACTTCGACCTGTTCGGTCATTCGCTCATTTGCCTCCAGCACACTTTCTACAGTGCGGGCGACAATTGTGGCTTCATCAGCCGTTCGGGAAATCGCCTCATTCAGCTTTCCTACGTTCTTGATCGCATCGTCGGCACCGGAGGATGCAACCTGAATAGAATCAGAAATCTCCTGCGTCGACGACTGCTGTTCCTGAACGGATGCCGACACCGTTTCGATGGATGTGCGGATATCAGAAACCTGACCCGTGATATGACCAATTGAATCCGCCGCGGTGCCGACTGAAGCCTGAATGCCGCTTATGTTGTTGGCAATCTCATCGGTTGCCTTTGCTGTTTGTTCCGCAAGCTGTTTCACCTCTGAAGCAACGACCGCAAAACCACGCCCGGCATCACCCGCTCTCGCCGCTTCGATTGTCGCGTTGAGCGCGAGGAGATTGGTTTGTTCCGCAATGTCACGAATGAGGCCGATGACACTTCCGATCTGACCAGCCGTTTCAGAGAGTGAGCGAACTTGCTCATTGGTCTGGTCGGCGGCATTCGCCGTCACATTGACCGTCTCATTCACTGTCTCCGTCTGGCGCGAGATTTCACGGATCGTGATCGTCATCTCTTCTGTGGCCGCTGCGACCGAGCTCACACTTGTGGAGGTATTGCCTGCACCCTTCTTCGCGACTTCTGCCATTTCGGCAGCATCAGCTGCAACGCTTGTCACACTCGACGCACTCTCACGCATGGATGTCATCTGCTCGCTGACCGCAGAAACTTCTGCCGTCATGATCGTTCTGAATTCGTCGACCATCGTCTGCAGGCTCGCCTGACGGTGGCGCTCGCGATCGAGTTCCTTTGCAGCGGAATCTTCAAGCCGAACGCGTTCAATAACATTGTCCCGAAACCCGGCGATTGACTTCGCGACAGTACCGATCTCGTCTTTTCTAGCGGCATCCCTGAACTCAGCATCTGTGTCCCCGGCGGCGAGCGCTTCAGCGTCTGCGACCAACCGCGAAATCGGCCTTGTGATACTTGCCGAAATCAAAAGCCCCAGCGCAACCGAAACCACAAATGCAATCGCACTGACGATGGTGGCAAGCTGTTTAGAATTGCCTGCAGCCATGATCGCTGCGGTGGAAATCGCCTGTTGATCGCGAATGGCACTTTCCTTTATTGCAGCCGCCCATGTGCTGATGTCGCGCCCTGCTCTTTCAAGCGTCTCGGTACGGATGGTATTGCGCTCCGCGATCAGGTCCCGGATGCGCTCCGTGACACCCGCATAATCTTCAACAAGGGCTCTCGTTTCCTTAAGACGCTCTTTCAGCTCCGTACTGACAAGTGACTGGTCGAGCTCATCCAATTCGGAGGCGACCTTTCCAAGTTCGTTGAGCGCGCGCTCGACATCGGCAGCATCATTGGTTCCGAGGAACTTTCGAAGGTAGACGCGCGAAAGGAGAAAATCCTGCTGAATTTGAGCGGTAAAATTTGCGGCTTTAAAATCGCCGTCACGTGTCGCCGATTCGTTGATGAAAGTGAGACCTTTACGCGCCTCGGTCCCGATCGAGTCTATGCGATTTTGAACAAGATCATCACGCTCGGCATAAAGAACTATGATTCTCTCGAGACCTGTCTCAAAAGCGGTGAACTCCCGGTTGATATCATCAAGAAATGAAACACGTTCGGGTTTGCGGATTTCGTCCTGCGCGATTGCAAGGCCGGTCTTCATCTGCATGACGAAGTCCCGCATCGCAGCGAGATCTCCATCGGCGCGTGTTCGGACGTAGCGATTTGCGTTCAGAAGCAGATATCCCATATCGGCGTTCAACTCGGATGCGAGGAGCGCATCACCGCTCATATCGTCCGCGCCTTCAATTTTGGTCACCAAAGTGGACAATGTGAGATAAGCGAAAATTGCGAGGCCCGCGGCAACGGCTGCCACCATCGCAAAGCCACCGCCAATGCGTGTCCGGACTGTAAGATTAGAAAAAAGAGCCATTATTCTTCCCCAGTAGGCTTTCAGCCACTGGCTCGCATCAAGTATCCTTGAAAGAATGAAGACCGCGTCCCCTACGCGGTGGTTTCCTAATGCCGCCAGTACACTTCGAGACCAAAAACAATCGTTATTCAAATTCCCATTGGTGCGCAGAATCAGAACGGCACCAACACCTCTCATAAAAAACACTTATAGTTAAAGCTGACTTAATTTGCGCTGCACAATTGGAGGGCAGACACTTATGCGGTTCTATGGCGACGACAGAAACACGAGACGGTCACAGGGATTTCCGCGCGCGAGCGAGCAATATCAAGCTGTTGACGTATATGGATAATTTCAACAGCCTCACCCCGACGCTCAAGGCACTCGTAAAGCCCTTGAAGGGCCCATATATTTCCCGGATGACGGCAGGCCCGGCTCAAGGTTTCATCGAGCCCGAGATCCTCGCGATAGACTTTCTCCGCTTTATGGATATGACCCTGCTCAAGAAGAAGTGCACCCAGTGCGTGACGTGCAGGCTGCATCCATCCCCATGGCTCGTCATAAGGTAGCGCATCATCGAGTTCCACCGCACGGCCCAATTCAGCGAACGCTTCATCATAATTTTCGAGGCGATAGGAAAGTTCGCCCTCCACCATGGCGCTTGCGATCTCCAGAAGATCGACGACTTTGTTATTGTGAACTCTTCGCCCCTCTGGAACAGCCTGTCGGGCTTCCTCGAATGCAGCCCGTTCCTCTTCTGCTTCTTTGATGTTTCCAAGCGCAGAATGGGCGAGCGCGCGTGCGTAAAGCATCATCGCGGTTGTCGCAGAATAGAGTTCACGGTCTTCGGGAAGCGCTTGCTGAATGATGTCATGCCATCTGCCGAAGCGGATCAGAACATGCTGTTTCATCGCAAGATAGGCTTCCACGAAGTCTGCCATTGGCGGTGATGGTACCCGCAAGAGGTCTTCGGGCGTCGTTGCGATCAATTCTTCAGCCGCGGCCATGGCCGGTGTGAACTGGCCGAGAAACATCGCCCCGTAAATTGCAAAATGGTAATTATGGACGCGGTAGAGCGTGTAAACATTCAGCGCCCCTTCCCGCTCGAGAAATTTGCGGTCGGCAACCATCGCCCGCTCATTTCCGGCAAGGACATCGCGGTAATGGCCGCAAAGCACATCGATATGCGTCGGCATGTGAATGAGGTGCCCGCCATCGGGCATGAGATCCCGCAAACGGTCGGCCTGCCGGAGAGCCTTTTCAGGAAACGGCGACATCTCCATCAAATGGACATATAGGTGCAAAAGACCGGGATGATCCCAACTGGCGGGATTGGTTTGGAATGCCGTCTCCAGAACGAGGCGAGCCTCAGCCGTACCGGCTCCTTCGGCGATCCCACCGGTTTTGAGATCCCACATCTGCCACGGGGTCTCATTCATGATCGCTTCGACAAAGACCGTTTTGACCTCAAGGTCGTCCGGGAATGCCTTATGAACATCACGCATGGCTTCAGTATAGGCCCGGTTCCAGATCATCATGTCGTCGATCGGGTCTCGTTGAGGATAGCGCGCCTTAAGGGCTTCGATCAGCGCGCGCTCGACCGGTGTCGCACCGTCTTTTCGCGCAAGCGCCTTTTCCATGGCGTCGAACGCTCCTGCAAGAGCTGCGGCGCGCCCTTTGGGATCGTACAAATGCCAGGGAAGATTATAGTTCGGCCCCATCGCGTAGGAGGTACCCCAATATGCCATCGCACAATCGGGATCGGCGGCCTGCGCCTTTTCAAAACAGGCAATCGCCTCGGCATGATTATAGGCATAGGTCCAGTTCAGACCACGATCGAACCAGATCTGAGCCTTTTCAGATTGCGTGCTGACCGGTCTTACGTGCTGCCCGAGATCGAAGTAATGCTCAGGGTCGGCTTTGCTAGATTCCATAATCCCCTCCCGAAGTGTCTCGGGTGGCGTTACTCATTCATCGAATCTGACCGCCATTCGGTGGAAACATCCACCCGAGCCCACATCATACGTGCAATTACGCGAACGAAAAAGGGGCGCCCAAAGCACCTTTTATCCTGAACGCGATCTGGCGGACGCCCATTTCCAAAAAGGACAGTGATCAGGCGAGTCACCACGGCCTACATCAAACCCATTTTCCGCGACCGACCTAAAAAAGACCGCAGACATAAAAACGTCCTCGATCTGTCATATATCGGAAATATAGCCCGCCTACCTTCGCGCCAATCCCGTATCCGCCGGGGAATTCAGGGTCATCAGTGGGCGGATACTACCAAGAAATTCGAACTGTTTAACTTGCTCGAACACTCGGGCGAGAGACGTAACCTTTTGTTTTATTTGAACTTGGGGGCACCATGGCACTTATCAACGAATTCAGTCCGAACCCGACCGGTGGCGATCCTGCTACCCAGTTTGTAGAGCTTATTGGCGAAGCCAGCTCCGATTTCTCGGGCTTCCTTTTCTCAATCGAAGGCGACTTTGGACCGGACAGCTTTATCGACAGTGCCGAAGCCATCAGCGGTACTTTCGACGAAAACGGACTTCTGACGGTGGAGATCGACGATCTCGAAAATCCGAGCTTCACACTTGTCCTGACGGACGATACGGCGACGGCGACCCCCAGCGACTTCGTGGATAGCACGGATCCAGGCACATTCAGCATCCTTGGCAATGTCCTTGATGCCGTTGGGACGACCGATGGTGATGGTGAAATCGGCGAGTTCCTCTTCGGCGAACTCCTCGGCGGTGTCGATCTTGGCTTTACAGGCGACGAACCGCAGCTCGTTTTCCGCGATGCGACAACCGGTGACTTCTTCCAGATCAACGATCCGGTCGGCATGACGGCTTTTGCTGAAGACGGAACAGCCGTCGATCTCGCCGATTTTGACATGGATCCGGCGGTCGCAACCTTCGGTGCGGTCAATCCGACCTTTACCGGGGACCTCGGCGACGGAGGCGGCGGCGTCGAAGAAGTCGCAATCTATGAGATTCAGGGTGCCGGCCATTTGTCACCGTTTGCAGGGCAGACGGTCACGACATCCGGCATTGTGACAGCGGTCGATTTCTCCGGCTTTTATCTGCAGGATCCAGACGGCGACGGTGATATCGCGACATCGGACGCCATTTTCGTTGCAACAGACTTCGGAGCGGCAAGTTCACTCGTATCCGTCGGCGATGAAATCATCCTTTCCGGCATGGTCGAAGAGATCAATTTCGGCTCCGATCTCTCAACAACGCAGATCACCTCCCCGGTCGTGGATGAGCTTGTCTCAACCGGCAACACGCTGCCTGATGCCGTGATTATCGGCGAAGGCGGGCGCCTTCCACCGGAGGCCGTCGTGATCTCCGAGAGCGAGCTCCCGGTCAATCTTCTTACTGATCCAGGCGTCTTCAATCCGGAAGTCGACGGCATCGACTTCTATGAAAGCCTCGAGGGCATGCGGGTGACGGTCGAAAACCCAATCACCGTGTCTGCGACAAACGGCTTTGATGAAACCTGGGTTGTTACAAATGACGGCGCGTTCATTTCTTCCGGAAGCCCCGACGGTGGCCTCAATGATCGCGGCGGCATCAATATCAACGCGGATGCGGACGGCTTCGGCGATCTCAATCCCGAGCGCGTGCAACTGCAATATGACGCCTTCTTCGATCTTCTCCCAGAAGGCTTCATACCCCCGGATCTGACCTCTGGTACTGAGTTGTCAGATGTGACCGGTGTTGTCGGCTATTCCTTCGGTAATTTCGAAGTGCTCGTTACCGAAGCCTTCGAGATTGAAGTGGAAAGCCCGCTTGAGCCGGAAGTTACAGAGGTTGTGGCGAGCGAACTCGATCTCTCGATTGCGACCTACAACATTCTCAATGTCACGGCGAATGTGGATACAAGCGGAAGCGACCCGTTCGACCCGGCCGACGAGGATGCCGACCAGATTGCGATGATCGCGGAGCAGATCGTCAACAATCTTGGAACGCCTGACATCCTCGCGCTTCAGGAAGTGCAGGATAATAACGGCGAAAACAACAACGACACCGATGACGGTGTGCTGGATGCGGACGCGACGCTTCAGGCGATCGTTGATGCAATTGTTGCAGCAGGCGGACCGGAATATGAATTCGTCTCTGCAATCGTCGATGAAGCAGGTGAGACCGGCGGGGTTCCGGGCGGCAACATCCGCAATGCCTTCCTCTACAACCCGAACCGGGTGGAAGCGAAAGAGATCGTCACGCTCGAGGTTGAGGAACTTACGGCTCTTGGCGTGACGAATCCGACGACATTTGATGGAACCCGTGATCCGCTTCTAGGCACCTTCATCTTCGAGGGAGAGGAAATCACACTCATCAACAACCACCTCACCTCACGCTTCGGCTCGACACCGATCTTTGGAGCGGTTCAGCCCTTTGTGCAGGCGGGTGAAGCGGAGCGTGAGGCGGAGGCCCTTGCCCTCAACGAAGTGGTCGACGCGCTTCTTGCGGATGATCCCAACGCCAATGTCGTGGTTCTAGGTGACCTCAACACTTTCGAGTTCACCGACGAGCTGACCGAAGACCTTCCGGGTGTCGACGACGAACAGGTACTCACCAATCTCATCACTGATGTGCTTACGGGCGATGAAGCCTCAACCTTCATCTTCCAGGGCAACAGCCAGGTGCTCGACCACATCTTCGTCACCGACAGCCTGCTCGATATGGACGCGATGGTGGATATTGTTCACGTCAACAATGACTTCCCGGTCTTTGCATCCGACCACGAGCCGGTCGTTGCAACCTTTACCTTTGACGAAGATCCCGATGTTTCGCTCTCCGGCGGAAGTGGGTCGCAGACACTGATTGGCGGCGGCGGAGACGACGACATTTCCGGCGGAAGCGGTGCCGACGAACTGATCGGTGGTGCTGGTGATGATGACATCTCAGGCGGAAGCGGCCGAGACGACATCGACGGCGGCATCGGTAACGACGTGATCTCCGGGGGAAGCGGTGCCGACGTGATCGATGGCGGTGTCGGCAATGATGATCTCTCCGGCGGTGGCGGCAAAGACGAGATCTTTGGCGGCGACGGCAATGACGCAATCTTTGGTGGCGGCGGTAAGGATCTGCTGGATGGCGGCGAAGGCGACGACGACATCTTCGGCGGCGGCGGACGCGATATTCTGATCGGCGGCCTTGGCAATGACCTTTTGAACGGCGGCGGCGGCAGAGACACTGTGGTCCTCGAAGGCTCAGCCGAGGACTACGTGATCGACGGCAATGTCTACACCAACACTGTCACCGGCGATGTCGACACGCTGATCAGCATCGAGATCATCGAATTCGGTGACGACTTTTTCGCAAGTTAAGGCACAAGACCTTCTGAGGAATTCGAAAGGGGGGCGTCCAACGCCCCCTTTTTCTTTTGAGTGCTTGTCAATTGGCGTGGTCGAAAGACCGCTGAGAGCACCCTTTTTTCGAATTCCCGCCGGGCTCAGCGCTTATTAAATTTGTTCTCACGCGATCGTTAAGAGAATTTTTGCTTGGTTATTCTAATTTGGATCAGGTTTTAAAACCGGCTTTATCAGACTTCACCGAATACTATTAGAATTTGCAATTTTACATCTTAATGTGACGCGTACCAAAATGAGCAATCGTCATAAAGCTATCGTATTTATTGTTCTTCTGGCTCTGGTCGCAGGAATCCCATCACTTCTTTTTCCGGATAAATACCATCGAAGCATGTTTTCGATTGGTTCACACATAGAAGAAATCGCTGCACTTCCCGGTAGAGAATTTCCGAAGTACAGGGGAGTCGATCTGGACCTGGGGTACAAACATCCGAGATTTGGTTTCTTCTGGCTCCCGCTCGGCGGTTCCGCGGAGGGCAACTATGTGCTCTACACGAAAAGATTTCGGCGAAACGTTCGCGTCATTCCAATATCCCGGGACAAAGCAGAGCAATTTGCAAATTCCGTCGGCGTCTCCTTGCCTGCAGGCTCCCCCGTAGCCGGACAATCATTCTATTGGGGCTGGTGGATTTTCGGACCTCTTGTCCTTTTGGTCGTTGCGGATAGCGCGCGTCCGACTAAAAAACAAAAAGCTTAAGCGTCCTCCGAGACGTTACTTTAGGCCCATTTTCCGCAACCGATCCGCCAGAAAATCCACAAAAACCCGGATCTTGGCTGAGAGGTGCCGGTTTTCGAGATAGACCGCATAAATGCCGAGATCGAATGCGTTGAAGTCGTCCAAAACGACTTCCAGTGCATCGGAGCGAATGTCTTCGCCGACAACGTAAGCGGGACACAGCGCAATGCCTTTATTATCCAGCGCAAGCTCTCGCGCAGCCGTCGCACTGTTCACGCGGAAGCGTCCATTAACCCGAACCGTTTCAACATTACCGTCGACGACAAAGGGCCATTGTCCCCGGTTCCGGAAGTTGGTGTCGATGATGCATTCGTGGTCCTGAAGCGCGGAAGGCCGTTCGGGTCGACCATGTTTCTCGAAGTAGGCCGGGCTCGCGCAAGCGATAATATCCGCTGGCGCAATGCGCCGGGCAATCAAAGAGGAATCTTCCAGCTTGCCGATCCGGATTGCGAGATCGAACCCTTCGTCGATCAAACCGGCAAACCGGTCCGTCATATCAAGTTCGATAGTAATCTCGGGATAAAGGTCTGTGAATTCGCTGAGGATCCCTATGACATAGAGTTCGCCGAAGGTGGTCGGACAGGTGATGAAGAGGTGGCCACGCGGTTGCTGATGTTCATCACGCACTGAAGAGCGCAGATTGTCATAGTCCTCCAGCAGTCGCGTGCACCGGCTTTGAAAGGCACGACCGGTTTCCGTCAGGCCGACCTGGCGAGTGGTCCTGGTTAAGAGAGCAGCGCCCAAATCATCTTCAAGGGCTCTCACATATTTGCTGACGAGCTGGGGGCTTGTGCCGAGCTTCTCAGCAGCGCCCGTGAAAGAACCCGCATCCACGACGGCGGCAAACGCCCGCATCACTTCAATCTTATCCATAACTATCAACATAGCATTGATAGTTTAACAACAACAGCCGCCTTTATCTTCATTTTACGTACCCGCATATTCACCGCAGAGTTAAAGAGGGCATTCAAGGAGAGCGCGATGCTGGTAGATGGCAAATGGCGAGGCAAATTCGATCCGGTTCAGGCGAAAGACGATAAGGGCCGGTTCATCAGGCAGACATCAAGCTTCCGCAACTGGGTGACGACTGATGGTAGCGCCGGACCGACCGGCGACGCGGGCTTCAAGGCTGAAGCCGACCGCTATCATCTCTATGTGGCCCTGATCTGCCCATGGGCGTCCCGCGCGCTCATCGTCCGCAAGCTGAAAAAGCTGGAAGACGTTATTACCGTTTCGGTTGTGGAACCCGTCCTGACCGATCAGGGATGGAAGTTCGGCACCTATCCCGGCGCTGATCTGGACACACTTCTCGGCGCCACATACATGCACGAAATCTACACAAAGGCCGACCCTCACTACACCGGCCGGGCTACGGTTCCCGTCCTTTGGGACAAGAAACAAGGCGTGATGGTCAACAATGAATCGGCGGACATCATCCGGATGCTGAATTCCGCCTTCGATGCTTTCGCGGACACGAGCGTCGATCTTTATCCGAAAGCTTTGCGCGACGGGATCGATGCCCTCAATCCAGTGCTCTACAACGACCTCAACAATGGTGTTTACAAGGCCGGTTTCGCCGTCACACAGGAAGCCTATGAAGAAGCCGTTCTGACGGTGTTTAAGACACTTGATGATCTGGAAGGACGCTTAGGCGACGGACGGCCCTGGCTCTTCGGCGATCAGATGACCGAGACAGACATCCGCTTGTTCGTCACGCTTGTTCGTTTCGATCCCGCCTACGATGGCCTCTTCAAGTGCAACATTCGCCGTATCGCGGACTATCCAAAGCTCTCGGCTTTTCTAAAGCGCATGATAGCAGTCGAGGGCATCAGCGACACCGTCAACATCGACCATATCAAGCACGGCTATTACTCGATCGAAGCCCTGAACCCGACCAGGATCGTGCCAGTCGGACCGGATCTTGATTTCTTGCCGCCTGTTCAGGCAGTCGCCAGAAGCGCGGCGTGAGACAACACTATGTTTTATCACGTTGAAATGACCGTCAATCTGCCAGTTGACATGCCCAAATCGGACGCCGATGCGATCAAGCTTGAAGAGAAGCTCTACGCCCAGGATCTGATGAGAGCTGGTAAGTGGGTTCACATCTGGAGGCTTGTTGGCGAGTACGCGAATGTCAGCGTCTTCGATGTCACTGACCACGATGAACTGCACGACTTGCTCTCGGGATTACCGCTCTTTCCCTACATGCAGATCCGCGTGCGAGCACTGGCACGGCACCCCTCGGCGCTCTAGCACTCATACAACATCAGACACGACACACTTTCACCCGGGAGGACCCAA
>JBCDCU010000016.1:0-21159 GCA_039181265.1 Pseudomonadota bacterium
CGACCCGTGAACAGGTTCTTGGTGAAGAAGGCAACGACACTTTCATCGCGGGTGACATCCGGCAAACGGAAAACCCGGCGCTTTCCTCACTGCATACATTGTGGGTGAATGAGCACAATTACTGGGCCAATCGTTTTGCTAGCGAGCATCCCGAGTGGGATGATGAGCAGATCTTCCAGAATGCCCGCGCAGTCGTGGAAGCACTTATTCAAAAAGTGACTTATGAGGAATTCCTCCCGATCCTCGTTGGCACTGAACTTCCTGAATATGACGGATATGATCCGACCGTCGATCCGCAGGTCTCGAACGAATTCTCAACTGCAGCCTTCCGCTTCGGCCACACCTCGATCCCGAATGAACTCACCTTTGTGAATGAAGATGGATCGAACACTGAGTTTGAAGCGACCGTCGTCGATCCGTTCAGCGGCACGCCTTCAGATGTTGATGTGGATGGCTCGCTCGAATTGCTGCAAGTCTTCGACAATCAGACGCCAATTGAAAACGCTGGTGTTGCAAGTGTTCTTCGCGGGGCGATCGAAGAGCGGGCTCAAAAGATCGACGCGAAAGTTGTCGACGGTTTGAACCTCTTCCTGTTCACGCCGGATGGCGGTCTCACAGGCTTCTCACTGCCGGAGCGCAACATTCTGCGTGGTCGTGATCACGGGATCGACACTTACGTCAATGTTCGCGCCGAGGTCGTAGGCGACATCGATCCGGACACGTTGGACCCAACCGACTTCTCCATCATCACGTCCGATGTCGAACTTCAGGCAGCCCTCCAGGCAGTCTATGGCACAGTCGACAAAGTTGATCTGTGGGTCGGCGGTATCGCCGAGGACTATGCGAGCTCTGATGTGACAATCGGGGTGACCTTCCAGGCAATCCTGGTTGATCAGTTCGCGCGCACCCGTGATGGCGACGAATATTTCTATCTCAACCGGGAGTTCGACCCTGAAATCCTGCATGAGATCGAAAACACCAAATTGTCTGACGTGATCATGCGTTCCGGCGGCGTCGATTACATCCAGCGAGATGCTCTGCTTGCCTCTGATCGCATTGGTGGCACCGATGGCGACGACAACCTAAAAGGCGATGGCGATCGTGACCTCATCATCGGTTTCGACGGCAACGATACGCTGAAAGGCCGTGGCGGCGACGACGATCTCTTCGGCGGCGATGGCAACGATTGGCTATATGGCAACCGTGGCAGCGATGGCCTCAATGGTGGCGACGGCAATGACGACCTCTTCGGGGGTGGCGGGGCCGATGAACTTCACGGCGACAGAGGCAATGATGATCTCTTCGGTGGCGGCGGTGCCGATTACCTGTCAGGCGGTCAGGGTCGAGATGACCTTGCTGGGGGTAACGGCAAGGATACGCTCGAAGGCGGTGATGGTTTCGACGACCTTACCGGCGGAAACGGCGCTGACGTTTTCGTCTTCAAAGCTGGGGATAGCTTCTTTGACCGTATCAATGACTTCTCAGAAGCCGATACCCTGCAGTTCAAAGGGTATGACGCGACTTTTGACGATTTGACGATCAAGTCTTTCGCCGGTCGAACAATTGTCGCGCTTGATGGTGATCTGATCGCTACCGTCCGAGGCAGTGATGCTGACGACATCGACGAGTCAGATGTGATTTTCATCTAGCGTATGAGTTGGGTCCCTGGAGCGTTTGCTTCAGGGACTTCATCAGCCTTTAGGAGGGCTCATGGGGCAAGGAATGAGGCAGGCGGAAAAGAACCCGGTTGCAAAAGCGTTCGATGAGTGCCGACCGCTTCTTTACGGTGCGTTTGGATTTGGCTTTTTCATCAACATCCTGATGCTGGCCGTTCCGATCTACTCCCTCCAGGTCCTTGACCGGGTCCTTTCCTCTGGGTCTCTCGATACTCTGGCGGCCCTCACAGTTATGGCTGTCGTTGCCCTGATCTTCATGGGCATTCTTCAGGCATTGCGCCTGGTGGTCTTCTCCCATATCGGGCGCTGGCTTGATGATCGGCTGTCCGATGAAATCGTTGAAAAGACGGTGACCCGCGCGGTTGGCGATCCAAGCGTTGGCACCCAGCCGCTCCGCGATCTCAACACGCTGCGAAACTTCGTGACATCGCAACATCTGGGCACGCTTTTCGATGCCCCGTTCGCGATCATCTTCTTCATCGTCATTTACGCGATCAGCGTGCCGCTCGGCATCGCGGTAACGTTTGGCGCGGTCGTCCTCGGGCTTCTCGCATTTCTTGCCCAACGTTTGCCCTCAGCACCCGCCGCAATGGCGAATGACGAACAGGTTCGCTCGATGCAGTCGATTGACGCACTTGTTCGGAACGCCGAAGTCGTCAAAGCCATGGGGCTCTTGCACAACGCGACCATCAAATGGCGGTGGAGCAATCAGCGTCGGCTGAGCCATTCGTTTTTGTCCGCAAATCTTGCCACCGTGATTGCGCAGATTACCAGGACCATCCGGCTAGGCCTGCAGATTGCGGTAATGGGCTTTGGCGCCTATCTGGCGCTCAATGATCTGCTTTCGCCGGGCGCGATTATTGCCGTATCCATTCTTACCGCACGTGCGCTCGCCCCGTTCGATGCGGCTGCTCCGCTCTATCAGTCGCTCGTCGGTGTCTTAAAGGCGCTCCAGCGTCTCGACGATCTCCATCTTGAATCGTCGGAATTGAAGCCCAAAACAATGCGCCTACCGGAGGCGAAAGGGAACCTAATCCTTCAGAAGGTAACCTACGAAGCGCCTGGCAGTGGGCGTTGGATCCTGCGCGGCATCAATCTGGAGATCCCTGCGGGAACGGCAGTCGGCATCATCGGTCCAAGCGGCTCGGGCAAGACAACGCTTGCCCGTATGATTGTTGGCGTCTTACAGCCGACGACCGGCATGGTACGTCTCGATGGCGCGGCACTCCATCAGTGGGATCCTGCTCAATTATCCCGTGCAATCGGCTATCTGCCACAAGGTATCGAGCTTTTCGACGGAACGATTGCTGAAAACATCGCCCGGCTCGATCCAAACCCGGATGATGATGCCGTCATTCAGGCAGCCCAGACCGCGATGGTGCATGAAGCCATTCTGGCTTTCCCGAAGGGTTACCACACGGATATCGGGCCGGGCGGCGCGCTGCTGTCTGCCGGACAGCGTCAACGCATTGCGCTCGCGCGTTGCTTTTACGGTGACCCGAAACTGATCGTCCTTGATGAACCCAACGCCAATCTCGATGGTGAGGGTGAAATCGCGTTTGCGCAGGCTCTTGGCAACGCCAAACGCCTCGGAATTACAACACTTACAATAGCCCATCGGCCACAATTGCTGCGCAGCGTCGACAAGACACTGGTGATGCAAAATGGCGAGGCAAGGATTTACGGACCAACCGATGAGGTAATGGCGGAACTGTCCCAGGGTCTATCCAAGATCCAGCCATTGCCGCCAAGACGTCACGGAGCACAATCATGACCGGTAAGCTGTTTTCGACTGGAAAGGACCTCTCCAGACGCGATGAGACGCAACCGCTTTCACAGAGCGATCACGACGAGGCCGAAAACCGATCACTGGCCACGCAACAGACTGGCCGAAACGAGCTGGCCCAGATTTCCCAGGATAATTTCCCACCACCCAGGGAAGGCGTCTTCTCCTACGATTATCGTACCGCCGGGCGCGGTCCAATGCGTCTTGGATACCTTGTCCTCATTCCGTTTCTTTTGATCGCCGGTGGCTGGACGATTGTCGCGCCGATCCATTCCGCCGCAATCGCGTCCGGCGCCGTTGTCCTTGATGATGACCGCAAGACCATCCAGCATCTGGAAGGCGGTATTGTCGACGAGATCCTGGTGTCGGAAGGGCAGGCGGTCGAAGCCAATCAGCCAATCCTTGCGGTACGCGATTTTGCCGAGCGAACGGAGCTCGATGGGCTCCATGAGCAACTCGCCAATGCACGCGCTGTCTATCTTCGGCTTCTTGCGGAACGAGCCGATCAATCAAGCCCGGATTTTGCGAACCTTTCGACTGGTATCGACCTTCCAGCCGACAAGGTCGCGAAGCTCAAGGATATTCAGACCAAACTCTTTGAAAGCCGGCAGCAATCGGTCGATATGAAAGTCAAGCTCATCGAGTTCCGGAAGAAGTCTGCCGAGCGCGAACTGAATGGACTCGTGCACCAGTTAAAGGCCGTTCAAAAACAACTTTTCCTATCGAAACAGGAATTTGAAACGGTGGCGGATCTTTACGCCAAAAAACTTTCCACCAAGGGGCGCATGTTGGAACTCGAGCGTGAGGTGGCGGAACGTGACGGAGAAATCGGCGCGTTAGAGGCTGAAATCGGGCGTATGGAACAGACAATGCTCTCCGCAGACATTGAAGTTGTTGATCTTCAAACTGAGCACCGGCGGAAAGTGTTGGAAGAACTCAACGAAAGCCGTCTTGCGGTTGAAGATCTCGACCAGAAAATCAAACAGACGAATGAACGTCTGTCACGGACGGTGATCAGGGCGCCGGTCAGCGGGCTTGTGCTCGATCTCAGGGTGCATACCCGCGGCGCGGTTATCAAACCTGGTGAGCAATTGATGGAAATCGTTCCAGATGATGACAGCATGGTCATTGCGGCACGGGTTAAGCCGACAGATATCGATCTTGTCGCACCGGGGGGAAAGGCGAAGGTCCAACTCTCGGCCTACCGTGCGAAGAGTGTTCCGCGGTTGGACGCGACCGTCACCAGCGTATCCGCCGACATCTTTCAGGATGAACGAACGGGCGAACCGTACTTCGAAGCGCGGTTGGTCGTGGATGATCAGTTGATTGAGCGTTTAAGGGAGGACGTTGCGCTTTATCCGGGCATGCCGGCCGATGTGTTTCTTCTCGCTGGAAAACGCACCGTCGCGGATTACCTCGTCGCGCCGATCATGGACGCTACCTATCGCGCATTCAGAGAAGAATAGCCCTGTCCGGATCGTGCCGGTGCAAAGCGGCATCAGCGACAATCTCTTCGAAGACGGCGCTATATTCTCCGAGTTCGCGCTCAACTTGAAAATGGTCTTCGATCGCAGAGAGCGCGTTGGCGGAAAACTGGCTCCGTTGATCCGGATCATCGATCAGGGTCTCGATATCCCGCGCTGCGGCGACATCATCATAAGGCGATATGACAATGCCGCAGCGATAGTCGCGAACGACCTGTTCGCACCCATTCGCCGGTGTGGAAACGACCGGAACACCGCATGCCATGGCCTCAAGCAGACTGTTCGAAAGGCCTTCCCGAATGCTCGTCAGGAGAAAGAGATCAAAGGCACTGTAGTAGATTGCAAGCTTCTGACGGTCAGGTCTGTTCAGGATAATCGCCCGAGATCCGTGGTTTTCGAGAACCTGTCTGGTTTCCTCGACAAGGCCGTCCGGAAAGTCTCCGCCAAGGACAAACACAAGTCTATCGCCCATTGACCGCCCGAGGTTGTCGAGAATGGCATGCAGATGATCCATCCCCTTCTTCCAGCGGAAGCGCGCGTTCGCGCCAATCACAATCTGGTCCGGTCGAAGGTTATTTTCAGCGCGCCACTCTTTGGCTTCGGCACGGCGGGGTTTGAAATAGGCGTTGACGCCGTTCTGGACCTCAAAACCGTCAACGTCAGGTTTGATAAAACCGAGCCAGTCAATCAGGGATTGCGAGACCGAAAGGACACGCGTCGCTGCATTCAGAACGGCGCTCACCCTGTCCGGTGCGATCAGCATGTCGAGGGTGACATCGTCGCCGCGCGCAGAAACTGTGACGGGAACACCAAGTTGACGCCCGACCGCGCACGCAAGATAGCCTGTTGGATGCAGGTAATAAGAATGGATAAGATCCGGCTCAAAAGCGCTGACTTCTTTCAATAGGACCGGCATCAATTGGCCGTAGCCCCTGTCAGTCATGGCAAATTCGGAGAACCGGTAAACGGCAATGCCTTCTTCCATATTAAAGGCTGGTTCGGCGTTGTCCGATTGGGGCTCCCAACTGGGTTTTTGGGTAACAACCATGACGTCGTGACCTTGCCGCCGAAGGCCGGCAGCAAGTCGCGCAGACGCGGTCGCAACACCTCCAAGGCGTGGCGGATATTGCACGGTGACGATACAGATCTTCATTGCGGGTGAAGCCCATGCGCCGCGGCGGCTTGGACAAAAATCAGGGGATAGCGCTCTATCTCGATGTCATCGCGCGACTGCTGAGCGTTTGTTTGCCAAAGGAGCCGAGCCTTCATCTGGTGAAAGGCTGATAGGTGATCAAGCACCGCCTCGTGTTCCGATAAAACCGCGTCCGCGTTGCGGATGGCCTGCTCATACACACCCGGATTGTTCATATGGCGTAATAACGCATCGTCGTGAGTGGCAATCAGCACGTTTTTGATCCCCGCCAAGTAAGCAGCAACCGATGCCGAGTAGCCCGCTCGCCAGATATCATGGGCAAAAATGTAGCCGATCTCTTCGCGATCGATCACGCGTTGGAGTTCGTGCAACAGACGATGGCGGTTTTCGGCGAGAAAGAAAGAGCCCGCGAGTTGATAACTCTTTCCGGATTGCACGCGTTCATGTGCTTCGTGTGCTGCGGCTATCCGTGTCACGGTGACTGGCGTGATGCCACTTTTCCTGAGACTTTCCTGGAATGAACCCAGCACTCCGGAAACCAGACCTGGTTCCTGAGCCGGTTCGGGACAAACAAAAAGCGCCCTCGAATTCGGTTGAAGGTCAGCCAGGCATTCTGCGAGAAATGCGTCGAGGTCGGCGTTGGTGCGCTTTTTCACCATAACCACGATCCCATGCGTTTACCTCCAGCGCATGACGCCGAACGGATGGCTTCTTGCCACCATGATGACCGCGATCCGGTCCGGCATAGCCCTATATCACTTGTCTGGAACCGTCCACCGGTTGCCACCCCGCCAACAAAATTGGACGAGGTAGCGTGGTAGAGGCGACCGGCCCCTGCATCTGCCTGAAGATATTTGAACCCAATCGTTCACTTTCAGCCCAAAAAATCGTGAAAATAGCGTCATTGCGTGTATGGTTCGCGCAGCGACCGGTCACTATCAATCCGTTGTGTCCGCTCAAGTATTGCCTTGTTGAGGCCAGGGAAAGACCTGCTATGGAACCGCGCTTGTTCAGGTATATCTGGCGCCATTCGAAGCGCGAGCAGATGGTCTTGCTCCTTATCGTCGCGCTGTCGGTTCCAAGCTATTTTCTCGTTCTCGATCTCCCCGTCCGCATCATCAATGGTCCCATAATGGGCGAGGATATGGACCGCTATTTCGCGTTCACGATTCCCTCACCGTTTGGGGCCGGCGATCTGATTGACTTTGAGGGCTATGAGCTTACGAGGTTGGGCGCGCTAACGGTGCTCAGTTTCGCTTTTCTTGCGCTTGTCATTGTCAATTCGGCGTTCAACTACGCACAGAACTCCTACAAGCGCGTGCTCGGCGAGCGTCTCCTGCGTAAGCTTCGATATGAGCTGATTGACCGCGCTCTTCGCTTTCCAATGGCCCGTTTTCGTAACACCCGCGGTTCGGAAATCGCGAGTATGGTGAAAGACGAGGTGGAGGAACTCGGCGAGTTTATTGGCGATGCCTATGCCGTACCGCTTTACCAATCCGCCCAGGCGCTGACGGCGATTGTCTTCATTATGCTCCAGAATGTTTATCTCGGGCTGATCGCTGTTGGCATGCTTGTGATCACCTCTTCGATCATTCCTGCCCTTCGTCGCCGATTGATTGCGCTCGAGCGTGAGCGGCAACTTGCTGCGCGGACTTTATCCGGCCGTGTCGGTGAGATCGTTGATGGAGCACTGGAAGTCCGGACAAATGGGACCGGTTATCTTGAGCGCGCAAACTTCGTGAACCTTCTGGGTGACATCTTCTTCATCCGTTCCGAGCTCTATCACTGGAAGTTCTTCATCAAGTCGCTCAACGATTTCCTCGCTCAGGTGACACCCTTCCTGTTCTATCTGGTGGGCGGCTACTTCGCGTTGCGCGGCAATATCGATATCGGACAGCTCGTGGCGGTGATTGCCGCCTATAAGGAATTGCCGAACCCGATCAAGCAGATCATCAATTGGGATCAGGCACGTATCGATGTTCAAAGCAAATACCAGACAGTTGTCGAACAATTCATTGAAGACGATCTCCTGCCGCCACTCGACCTTAATGGTCACAAAGCCGACATCGAACCATTGAATGGGAATATCGAAGCGCAATCACTCTGCGTCGAAGACCTCGATGGAACGAAACTTCTCCAACCGGTTTCCTTCTCCTTTCCGTTGGGGGCAAAGATCGCCCTTTTGGGCGGCAATCACAGTGGGGCTGATGTTGTAATCCAGCTTCTTGCCGGTCAACGACTGCCGAGCGCAGGCCGGCTTCAGATTGCTGGATTTGACGCTGCGGCGATGCCGCCAAAAGTGCGCGGTGAGCGGGTCGCGTATCTGCCCGCCAATCCTTACTTCAGCCAGTCGACCATGAAGGACGCTCTTTTATACGGGTTGATGACGCGTCCTTCAGGGCAGGAAGAAGAATCAAACGACCCACATTCAGGCCGGCACAATCCGCAACGCGAACGTTTCGAAGCCGAACTCTTGAAGCACCCCTATGTCGGCCGGTCGGCCGACTGGGTCAATTACAAAGCCATCGGGGTTTCCAATCGATCGGAGCTTGAAGAACGGGTGGCGCACTGCCTTTCGCGCGTGGAATTGGAAAACGATGTCTACCGGCTCGGATTGCGAATGACACCGCTCGACATTTCGGAAGAGGAACAAGGCGCGTTTTTGACAGTCCGCCAGCTCTTCCGCCAGCGTATCCGTGATCATAAAGCCGGCGACCTTATTGAGGTGTTCAGGCCGGACTATTTTCACCAGCATTCAACGATTGCTCAAAACCTCATCTTTGGGTCCGTGGGGGACCCGCAAGCCTTTGAACCGGTGTATTATAAGAATCGCATTGTACTGGATGCGATGGCCGAGACCGGATGCGACCGCGTTTTGTTCGATTTCGGGGTCAATCTGGCAGCCGTCGTAACTGAACTGATCGGGGGAGCAGACCTCGATTATGCGCTTCTCAACAAGCTCGATCTCATCGACGAAAAAGAGCTTATGCACTACGAGAGCCTTCTCAAAACGCCGTCTAACCGTGATTTTTCTTCCGCTGACGAGGCAACGAAGGGTGCCTTCTTCGAATTGGCCGGGCGTTATTGCGAAGTGAAACACAGGCTCGGTCTTTTCGACAAACGCATGATGAAGATCGTGCGAACCGCCCGCACCCAGATCCGATTGAATACGCCGCGCGAGTTGCGGCGCACAGCCGTCCGGTTCTTCAATCCTAACCGTTACGACGTGGCGCAATCTGTTGGGGCGAACCTGATTTATGGGCGCGCCAATTCCAGCTACCCCGATGCCGTCAACGTGGTCGAAGGCATCCTGCGCGAGATTCTTGATGAACAGGGACTTATGCACCGGATCGTCGATTATGGATTGCGAACCGAGATCGGCAGTGGCGGCAAAAATCTCGCACTTTCCCAACGTCAGAAACTCAATGTGGCAAGAGCTCTTCTTAAGGGCGCAGACCTTATCCTCATCAATAAAGGGCTCTCCGATCTCGACCCGAAAACCGAAGCTAAGATCCTCAAGACCCTCACGAAACGGTCTTCTGGCGGCGTGGTGATGGTCTTAAACACTATGGAACACGCGCGACGCTTCGACCGTGTCCTGACCTTCAAGAATGGAAGCCTTGTGGAAGAGCCGGAAGCCGTTGCTGCCAAATAGGCTCTGACACGTCAGCCCAATTGCAAGCTTGTCCGAAATCGGTGCGAACACACACGCCGGTACGAATGTGAATTTTCAGTTTGTGATCATAATAAAGTTTGTATAATGTTGTCCGACATAGGTTCGGATGAGGGATTGATCTCGTCATCCTTTCTTCCGTTTATCGGCTTGTTTTGAGGAAAACCGGGAACTCATGAAAGCAAACAGCAAGCAGGCAGTCGCCAAAGCCCTGCGTGAGCGCATTCTCAAAATGGAACTGGAGCCCGGCAAGCTGATCGATGAGGTGAGACTTGCGGCGGAACTGGGATTGTCACGCACGCCGTTGCGGGAGGTAATCCAGCTTCTCTGCGGTCAAGGGTATCTTGTCCAGGAGGAGAACCGCGGCGCGAAAGTCGCCTCGATGGATCTCGAAACCATGCACCACTTTTTCCGCGCCGCTCCGATGCTCTATGCATCCGTTACGCAGCTCGCTGCAGATACCGCGAAACCGGCTGATATTGCTGCTCTGAAAGATATCCAGCAGGCTTATCGCAAGGCGATCCGTGAAGAGCGCATTCATGATACCGCGATTGAAAATCACCGGTTTCATGCCTGGATCGGCGAGATTGGGGGTTCGCCTTACCTCCAGCCGAGCCTCGACCGGCTTCTGATCGATCACACTCGCATCTCGCACATCTTCTATCGCTCGAAGACGCCTGACGATGCAGCGCGCATTGAAGAAGCAGCCCGCCAACATGACGAGATGATTGCGGCGATAGAAGAAAGACGGTCGCAGGACGCTGCCGAACTTGCCTTAAAACACTGGGATTTGTCGCGTGGGCGGATCGAACATTTCGTTCAGCCTGATCCGTTCCCCTATTCTCCGGAGGACCAGAAACGTGCGGTTTGAAGGGATCTATACACCGGTCGTAACGCCTTATCATGACGATCATTCCATAAACCGCGACGCCTTTGCTGAGGTGATCGAACATTTGATCGCAAGCGGCGTCCACGGTCTTATCGTTGCCGGAACGACCGGTGAATATTACGCCCAGTCTCCGGAAGAACGGATCGAACTGATGGGGCTCGCGCGCGACCTGATCGGAGACCGGTTGCCGCTGATCGTCGGCACTGGCGCAATCCGGACGGAAGATGCCGTCCTTTTTGCCGAAGCCGCAAAAGCGGTAAAGGCGGATGCGATCCTGGTCGCAACTCCTCCTTACGCTTATCCGACAGGTCGGGAAGTGGCCCTCCACGCGCTTCACATCGACAGGGCCGTCAATCTGCCGGCCATGCTTTATAACTACCCGGGCCGAATGAGCGTCAATATGGATGAGGAGACGCTCGATCGCCTTGGAAGGTCGCCGAATTTCTGCGCCATCAAGGAATCCTCCGGTGACATAAACCGGCTTCATATGCTCGCGCGTGATTATCCGCACATCCAACTCTCCTGCGGCATGGATGATCAGGCATTGGAATTCTTCGCCTGGGGAGCGCGGTCCTGGGTGTGTGCAGGCTCAAACTTCGCGCCCGAAGCTCATATCGCCCTCTACAAGGCCTGCGCCGTCGATGGGAACTTCACCAAAGGGCGCCGGATCATGTCGGCAATGCTGCTTCTAATGCGCGTACTCGAACAGGGCGGAAAATTCGTCCAATCCATCAAACACGGGCTCACATTGCGGGGCATTCCGTGCGGTCCACCGAGGAGGCCGCTCCAGCCACTTAATAAAGATGACAAGCGGGAACTGCGCGAAGTCATTGAAACCATGAACATAGCCATTCAAAAGATCGAGGAGGAGAGCGCGGCATGAGTGATTGTCTGACTCGCGAGGAATATGGCGCAATCGCTGCAGGCCTTGCCTTTCCGCGTGCAGCCTTCATCGATGGCAAGTTCCAAAAGGGCTCAGGCCCCGGCCTGAAAACACTCAATCCTGCGACAGGAGACGTGCTTGCAGAGATCGCTGCCGCAAACGCTGCAGACGTCGATGTCGCTGTTCAAAAAGCGCGCGAAGCCTTCGACGAAGGTCGGTGGGCAAAGCTTCATCCCTCCGAGCGCAAGACCGTTCTGATCAGGCTTTGCAAGCTCTTGACCCGCAACCGGCGTGAGCTCGCCGTCATGGAAAGTCTCGATTCCGGAAAGCCGATCCGTGATTGCGAAGAGATCGATCTGCCCGAGACGATCAACACGATCAAATGGCACGCCGAGGCGATCGACAAGATCTATGATCAGACGGCCCCGGCTGGCGAAGATGCCGTTGCCCTTGTCGTGCGTGAGCCGGTGGGCGTAGTCGCGGCGATCCTGCCGTGGAATTTCCCGCTCCTGATGCTCGCCTGGAAAATCGGTCCGGCGCTGGCAGCCGGAAATTCTGTCATCGTGAAGCCGGCAGAGCAGACATCGTTGACAGCGCTCCGCCTTGCAGAACTTGCGATGGAAGCCGGTATTCCCCGTGGCGTCCTACAGGTTCTGCCGGGCGACGGGCCGACCGTTGGAGAACCGCTTGGCCGCCACATGGACGTCGACATGGTGAGCTTCACCGGGTCCACCGCGACTGGGCGTCGTTTTCTCGAATACGCAGCCCAGTCCAATTTGAAACGGGTGGTGCTCGAATGCGGCGGAAAGAACCCCGCGATCGTCCTCAATGATGCCGAAAATCTCGATTTGGTCGCGGGCCATATCGTCAATGCGGCTTTCTGGAACATGGGCGAGAACTGCTCCGCCAATTCGCGCCTGATTGTGGAGCGCGGGGTGAAGGATGCCCTTCTTGAAAAGATCGAAAAGCGCATGCGCGAATGGCGGACCGGCGATCCGCTCGATCCGAAGAACAATGGCGGTGCACTGATTGACGAGGAGCATTGCCTTAAGGTTGCATCTTATCTCGATGGTGAAACCCCGCTCCTCGGTGGAAAGCGGGATGGTGCATTCTTCGAGCCGACGCTCTTTGCGTCAAAGCCAACCGACCGGCTCGCCCGCGAAGAAATCTTCGGACCGGTCCTGTCGGTTATCGAAGTGGCAAGCATGGATGAGGCGATCGCAGTCGCGAACGATACGGAATACGGCCTTGCGGCGAGTGTCTTCACGGCAAATGCTCGCAAAGCGTTGACCGCGGCGCGCGCCATCCGCGCAGGTACCGTGACCGTCAATTGCTACGGGGAAGGGGACATCACCACGCCCTTTGGGGGCTACAAGCAATCCGGTTTTGGCGGTCGCGACAATGGCCTCCATGCCCATGACCAATACACCGAGCTGAAAACTATCTGGATCGACCTCACCGATCCCGCAAGTCAGGACAATGTGGAATGACGACGCTTGAGAAAGAGCCGCGTGTGCGACGCGGAGGACGGTCGGCGCGCCGCGAACTGCGATCCGCGGTTGACACAAACATGCTCCCGGCACTGAAGCGCCGCTTGCCGCTCACCGAGCCGATGGATGACGAGCAGGTCCAGAAAATCGATGCAGCATCGATGGCAATTCTGGAGGAGGTCGGTGTCGTCTTCCGCGACCCCGTGGCAATTGAAGATTGGCGCAGGGCAGGCGCGAAAATCGGTGAGGACGATCGGGTATTTCTTGATCGCGGCCTTGTGCGTGAGTTGATCTCAACAATCCCGGAAACCTTCACCTATCATGCGCGGAATGCTGCGAACAATCTGCCTTTCGGCAAGGATCATTCCATATTCGTGCCGATGACCGGCGCGCCCTATATGCGCGATCTTGACGACAAACGTCGAGGCCCGACGCTTGCCGATCTCGCGAACTTCCACAAGCTCGCCCATATGCTCCCGGCGCTCCATTCCTCTGCCCATCACATTGTGGAACCGATGGATCATGTGGTCGCCCACCGTCATTTGCGGATCACCTATTCGTCGATGAAGCATTCCGACAAGACCTTCATGGGCATGACGACAAGTCCGAAGAACGCCGAAGACGTCATGGATATGTGCGCGATCCTCTTTGGCGCGGATTTCATGGAGACCCATCCGGTGGCGACGGGTAATTGCAACGGCAATTCACCGCTCGTCTGGGATGAGACGATGCTTGGCGCGATGCGCGCGTTTTCGAAACGTAACCAGCCGGTTCTGTGCTCGCCTTTCGTGCTTGGCGGTGCGAATACGCCAGCGTCGACCGCAGCCGCTGTCGCGCAATTGAACGCGGAAGCGCTTTCTGCTCTCGCTTACACCCAGGTCATCAGAAAGGGCGCGCCTGCGATCTACGGGCACTACCTATCGACCGTGTCGATGAAATCCGGGGCGCCCATGGCGGGAACGCCGGAGATCAGCTTGATGAATTTCATGATCGGACAGATGGCGCGCTTCTATAAGGTTCCATGGCGCACATCGACGACGCTCGGCGGAGCCAAGACCTTCGATGCTCAGGCGGGATATGAGAGCGCTGCGACCTTGATGGCGGTCATCATGGGTGGCGCGAATTACTGCTGGCACGCCGCTGGATGGAATGAGGCGGGGATGCATTGTTCGATGGCGAAATTCGTGGTCGATGCCGAACAATGCGCCATGGCCTATCGCATGGGCGAGGGTGTGAAATGGGACGATTTCGACGAGGCTCTATCTGCCGTGCGCGACATAGGCCCGGGTGGACATTATCTCGGTCACGCCCACACGCAGGCGAATTTTCAGACGGCGTTCTTTATGCCGGAGCTCTTCGATAACAATTCCATTGAACAATGGATTGCCGAAGGCTCAGTTGAAATCAACGAACGCGCCTTGAAGAAGGCCCGCGCACTTCTCGAAGCTTATGAGGAACCGAAACTCGATCCTGCGATCGATGAAGCGCTGCTGGATTATATCGCGCGCCGTGAGCGGGAAATTCCCGCAGTGGATGCGCTCAACACAGAGTATTGATGATGCGCCGTGCCGTCACCAAAAGACCTTTTGATCCAGGCCCTGCTGCCTGGAATGAAATACTTGGTGCGCGGCAGGCAAACCCTCCGCTCACGGAAAAGACGACGGCGGATTTTTGCGTGATTGGTGCGGGCTTCGCCGGTCTGTCGGCAGCCCGCAGGCTGCGGCAAATCCATTCGGGCGCAAAAATCGTGGTGCTGGAGGCGCGCCAGATTGCGGAAGGACCGGCGGGCCGCAATTCCGGTTTCATGATCGATCTTCCCCATCACCTAGCCTCGAAAGATTATGCGGGTGCGGTAGAGCGCGATATCAAAGCAACCACCATGAACCGTGAGGCCATCGCTTTCGCGAAGGAAGCCATGGCCGACTACGATATGCCCAGTGATGCATTGCGCGAAGACGGCAAGATCAACGCTGCGGCCAGCGACAAAGGCCATCACCACAATCTCGACTACGCGAAGCATTTGGCGCGGATGAACGAAGTCCACGAGGTCCTGGACGCCAAACAGATGTCAGAGATTTCCGGCTCAACCTATTATAAGAGTGGCCTCTTCACACCGGGCACGGTCATGCTGCAACCGGCGCTCTATATGCGCAGCCTTGCGGATGGCTTGAAACGGGATGGGGTAGAGCTTTTTGAAAAATCCCCGGTTACAGCGCTAACCCGCAATGGCATGACCTGGTCCGTCGAAACCCCGGATGGTGCTGTTGAGGCGGACAAGGTGATCCTGTCAGTGAACGGCCATGCAGAGAGTTTTGGCTATTTCGAACGCCGCCTCATGCACATTTACCTCTATGCCTCGATGACGCGCCCGCTCACCGACGAGGAGAAGGTGAAACTCGGAGGCCGTGCCCGTTGGGGTTTCACGCCTGCGGATCCGTTGGGGACGACTGTGCGCAAGATTGTCAGTCCGCAGGGAACCCGCATTGTTGTACGCAACCGGTTCACCTGGGCGCCGGGAAGAACGGTCTCGGAGAGCAAGCTTGCCGCAATGGCGCGGGTTCACGACCGGTCGTTTAGAAAACGCTTTCCGGGGCTTAAGAATGTCGCGATGGAATATCGCTGGGGTGGCCTTTTATGCCTCAGCCGCAACGGGTCCAATGCTTTCGGTGAAGTCGATGAAAATCTCTTTTCCGCCTGCTGTCAAAATGGGCTCGGGACTGCAATGGGGACGCTTTCCGGCAAACTTGCAGCCGATCTCGCCTGTGGGTCTTTTTCTCCCTCACTTCAGACAATGCTGCATCAGCCCGACCCGCAAATGCTGCCGCCGGAACCCTTCGCCTCCATCGGCGCCAATGCATTTATGCGCTGGGGAGAGATCAAAGCGGGCGCCGAGCTTTAGAGCTTATTTGTTGCCCAGGGTCGCTCCAATTCTTATCTGAAGGCAAGACCCGGCTCATTTCTCCACGCTACATCACTTTTCACATATTCCCTCGTTAAATCCATTTAGGTGATGACCATTATGGTGCTCCGCAAACAGGCATGGCTCAGCCTTGAGAGCTTGAGTACCCTTCTTTTTCGGTTCCCAATTCCTGTGATTTGCAGCGTTTTACTCACGGCATGGATGATCGCGAACATTTATGACTTGGTGGAAAATGACAGGATCTACCTTACGGCACTGTCAGCCGCATTTCTCGCGTCTGGGGCTTGCAACTTGTTCGTCTATTCCGCGAACAGAGTTCCGATCCTTCTCAATCACGTGTTTGCGGCCCTGGCGGGTGCGATAGGTTTTATCTGCATATTTTCTGCCGCCGAACTGATGGTGGTAGAATGGTACTTCCTCGCCGGATTGATAATCCTGCTCCTCGTTGCTCCTTACATTTTCGGTGGTTCACCGGAACGAAGCGTCTGGCTTTACATCGCGCGGATCGTGCTTGCTGCGTTTTTGAGTGGTATCGCCGCATTGATATTCGGTGGTGGTCTGTCTGCGATCGCAGAAGCGTATCGCATATTGTTCGAAGTCGAGATCGACCGAGAGACACATCCTGTCATCTGGAGCATAGCGATTTTGTTCGTCGCGCCGGTTTTTGGTCTCAGTCTCACGCCCCAGAGCTTTGCTGACGAGATACGTTCACCCGTCGAGGGGACCCTTGTTGCCCGGGCGGTCGGTTCATTCATCAACTATCTCATAACACCAGTTCTCCTCGTCTATTTCCTCATTATCCTGCTGTATTCCGGGAAAATCCTTGTTGAATGGTCGTTACCAAAAGGCCAGGTTGCGACGATCTCCTTAGTCTTTTCGATTGGCTTGACGGCGTTCATTTTGTTCGCGCGCCCGTTTTCCGATCGAGCAAACATTGCGACCCGTTTCTTGTTGTCGCGCTGGCACATTCTATTGATCGTGCCACTCATTCTCCTGTCGATAGCCGTGTTTCGCAGGGTTTCCGACTATGGTTTGACGCCCGAGCGCTATGGGCTGATGATTGCCGTTTTCTGGACATGCTTACTGATAGTCGGCCCGTTTCTGTTCCGAGCCCAAATGACAAACCGGGCGATTTTGGCGACATCTGCACTGCTCCTCTTAGGGGCATCAATTGGGCCATGGGGCGCTATAGGGTATTCAATTTCGAACCAGGTTGGCCGCCTCCATGCGGTCCTGGAGAGAAGTAATCTGATCGAGAACGGCGTTTTGGTCGAAGAAGCGGCTCAACAAACTGACATATCTGAACTCGACAAAGTTCAGGCCCGTTCAATAGTCCGTTTCCTAGCTGAGCATGACAGTCTTGATCGTCTTAAGCCATTGTTTCTAGAGGCCTCGCCAAGTCCGTTTTTCGGAGCAGGTCGTGTCAGGAACCCAAGTTCTTGGCAAATCCAAAGAGCACTCGGTATAGCCACGAGAGCAAAGCCAAAAAGACCTCCAAACGTTTACTCACCTAATAAGCCTCCAGAGGTCACAACGACCAGCGTTATCACCAAAGAACCAATCATCGCGACCGTGGCAGATGGTATGACGCTTGTCGGGCCAATCCGGCTGAACCGGTCTCAGTTAACTCCTGTTTCCAACGGGGTACATACTTTCGGCGCAGTCAAAGTGGCGATCAGCAATGAAGAATTTGAGATTCGAACGCTTGGCCAGCGGTTCTCATTTGGTCTGAGCGACGTTCGCTCTTCAATTCTCGAAAATGAACGTTTGAACCAGGAAAAGCTCGGTTCATCCGAACCACGCGATCCAATTATTGTCCGGCCACAGGGAGACCCCAGAAAAGCTTCTTTGATCATTGAAGATGCGACGCTACGCCAGAAATATGACGATCTGCTTTTTGATAGTGTGCGCCTGAAAATGTGGTTGGTAATCGAGCGGCAGCAACAGGAAAAGCAAGAATAAGGTTTCGAACCGAACATTGCTGCGCTTGCCTATGCTGCCAACACCTGCTTCGAACTTATCGCAAGCTGTGCTAAGACCCTGATATTGATGGATCCTCACGACCAGTGGCAAGGTTATGCTGAAAACTGAACACTGCCCGTTTCGCTCAAAAGTCCGGTCCGCAACCCGCGCCTTCGCAGCCGCCATGCTCTTCATATCCGGCAGCGCCGTTTCCGCATCGATCTCTCCGGCAAAGGCTGCAGATTCGCGCAGCTGCGTGATCGAAGCGTCCAATGGCGAGAATGAAGTTCAAGAAGATGGGGTCTGGCAAACAGCAGCAGCCGGCGATGTTCTGAATGTAAACGCACGTTTGCGCACCGGCCCCAACGGGCGGATCTATATTGTTTGCAGCGATAAGGTGACCGTCACGCTTGGAGCTGACACCGAAATCGGATTTGAGAAACTGGTCGCGGTAACCCAAACCGAGAGTGCCGTTGCGCGATTGGCGCGCGGGATTGCCGGTTTCATTGTGCCGCTTCTCGGAGAAGCGCGGTTTGAGGTGAGAACGCCTGAAGCCGTCGCCTCTGTCCGCTCAACAGAATGGACCGTCGACGCGTCAGATGCTGGAACCTCAGTCTTTGTGCGCGAAGGGTCCGTGTCGGTGACTGCAGCGGCTGGCGGAGCGGAACCTGTTCTCCTATCGGAGGGCGATGGGGTGGATGTCACCGCCGCAACCGGCACTGGCCCGGTGAGGCAATGGTCAGCAAACCGCATAGAGGCAATGAACGGACGCCTGGGTTTTGATTGGCAATGAAGCCGCTTCGGGCCGCTGCGCTGATAGCAATCTCTGCGGCGCTTTTTGTCGGACTTTGGCGACCTTCCGACCAAGGCGGTTTCTTTTCCGGTTTTGAAGCCCGCCTGCTCGATGTGCGTTTCGCGATCCGTGGTCCGAAGGCACCGCCCGCTGACGTTGCGATCCTTGCAATCGATAATGATGTGCTTGCCGAAATCGGTGACTTTCCTCCATCTCGCGAGGTCATTGCTCAGGCTATCGAAAGGGCCTTCGAAGCAGGCGCGCGCGTCGTCGCGCTCGATCTCATGCTGGTCGATGCACGGGATGGTGATGACGTTTTCTCAGATGTCGTCTCACGCAACGCGCCGGTCATTCTTCCCGTTTCGATCACGGCCTCTGCCAAGAAGCCTGATGATGACCTCACCCGCGCTCTCGCAAAATCCGCCTTCGCCTTGATCGCCGGAGAGACAGACCGCGGACCGGACGGGGTGATCGGACCCGTCTCGGACTTTCTCGGCAGCGTTCATCTTGGGCATGTCAATGTGGGCCTCGAGGCAGATGGCGCCCTGAGGCGCATTCCAGCAGGACTGTCTCAGTCTGACCAGCTAATCCTTCCCGCTCTTCCTCTAAAGGCTGCGCGTTTGCATAAAGGGCTCTCCCGAGAAGGTGTTGTCCTGAAGCTCGGCGAAACACTCAGCTTTGGTCGAAACGCTTTTCCGCTCGATGATCAAAATGCCCTGGTTCTGAATTATCTGGGTTCTGCCGGGACGGTCCCGACCTTTCCATTAACAGCTGCACTCGGTCCTGAGGCTTCGTTACCTTTTTCGGGAAAGACGGTCTTTATCGGAGCGACAGCGCAGGGCTTTGGCGACCGATTTGCGACGCCCTATGACATCGCGCTCCCCGGCGTCGAAGCCCTCGCAACTCTCACCCAGAACATCCTCTCAAACGATGTCTTGAGACGTGATGCGCTAACCTGGGTCTTCGATATTTTGCTTGGCTGTCTTGCAGCGGCGGGCGCCGTGTGGGCGGCATCTCGTATGGGTCTGGTAGTTGGCGGCACGGCGTTGGTCGCGGCTTGGGGCGCCACCTTCGGGGTTATCCAGATTGGCTTTCTCAGCGGTCTTTGGTTGGACGGTGTCACCGCGGTTTTTGCGCTTCTCCTCGGCAGCCTCTGCGGCTTCACAGCCCGTTTCCTTGCGATCCGGAAGCGCTCGCAAAATCTTGCGCGCTACCAGTCTCCGCTCTTGGCGGAAACCCTCGCACAAAACCAGGTTCCAGCCTTTGACGGTCGCAACCAAAAGGCTGCCGCGCTCTTTGTTGATGCGGCCGGTTTCTCCGGTTTGAGCGAAACGCTTGGCGCTGATCGGACAGCCTCTTTTCTCAGAGCCTTCCACGCCGTTATCGAACATGCCGCAACGGCTTGCGGTGGGACTGTTGAACAATTCGCTGGTGACGGCGCGATGATTATTTTCGGCCTGCCTGAGCCGCACTTGGACGATGCGGCCAACGCGCTCAAATGCTGCAATATGCTCTTTGACGAGATCCGTTCGCTTGGAAAGGGCCAACCGGAAACTGGCGTGCCTGCCGTCACCATTCGTGTCGGTGCCCATTATGGCGATGTGGTTGCAGCCGTTCTTGGCGGCGAACGCCATCAGCATGTTACGGTGACCGGCCCAATCGTCAATGCCGCAAGCAGGCTGCAGGAAGTCGCAAAGGCTGAAGGCGCTGACATGGTGATTTCAGAGGATCTTCTGAACGCGGCGGGCGAACCTAATATCGCCGGTCTGAAACCGCTCGGTCCACGCAACTTACGCGGCCTGCGTGAACCCCTTACGCTTTGGGCACATTATGCCGAACAAACACGGGAAGAGACGATCAATGACAGCACTCCAGGCTGAAAAGGAAGCTGCGATCCGCAGCTCTTATCTCTTCGCGGATCTCGATGACGCGATGGTCGGCCGTCTCGCAGATGCAAGCCTTATTGAGACGGCGGGAAAGGGGCGCCTTGTCTTTGAAGCCGGTGACGAGGCGGATGGTCTCAGGATCGTCCTTTCAGGGCTTCTTAGGATCTGGGTGAATGACGATGAGGGACAGGAACTCACAATCACGCTGGCGGAAGCCGGGGATTGTCTGGGGGAAATCGCCCTTCTCGACGGGGCTCCGCGCACCGCCAACGCCACTGTGATGGAATCCTCGCGACTTCTCTTCCTGGGGCAAGGGGTGTTTCATGAAATCCTTGAGGGAAATTTCGCCTTTGCGCGCCAACTGATCATGCTTTTGTGCGAACGTCTGCGCCGCAACACGGATGATCTGAGCGGTTTTGCGTTTGATGATTTGCAGGTGCGTCTTGCCCGCAAGATCCATGAACTCGCCTTTGCCCATGCTGCGATTTCCGGTGGGGGAGCGCGCTTTGAGCGTGCCTTTTCGCAGACCGAACTTGCTCAGATGCTGGGTGCGACCCGTGAGGC
>JBCDCU010000017.1:0-21069 GCA_039181265.1 Pseudomonadota bacterium
CCGAATTCGGCAACCAGCGGTGCGGTTGAGTTGGGCAGGATCTCCTTGCGGATCAAATACCATGTTCCCTCGCCGCGCAGCTTAGCCGCCTCGATATAATCCATCACGACGACGTTGCCTGCAACCGCACGTGTCAATCGGAAAACCCGTGGCGAGTAAATGACCGCCACAACGATCACGATCACCCAGAGCTCCGTACCGAAGATTGACAGCATCAGAAGGGCGAAGATCAGAGAAGGAACGGACATCACAACGTCGGCAATTCGTCCCATCACCTGATCGAACCACCCGCCCTTCACCGCTGCCAGAAGCCCGGCAAGCGCACCGATGATAAAGGCGAGCGACGTTGCGACCAGTGCAAGACCAACCGAGTTGCGGGCACCGAAGATGATGCGGCTGAACATGTCCCGACCGAGCTGATCGGCGCCGAGCAGCATCTGATCATCCGCCGGAGCGAAGGCCGATGCGATCACTTCCGATTCACCGAACGGCGCGATGACCGGCGCAAAGATACCAGCGATCGCATAGGTGAAGATGATGAACATACCAAAGGCTGCCGTAAGCGGAGCGGTCCGCAATTCTTTTGCGACCCCCTCCGGCGTGACAGCGATCAGGAATTCACGGAAGCAATAAGAAGTACCGGCCGCAAGCGCGAGCAATGCCGCGCTAACAGATACAAACCAGAGCGCGTTCACACCGCCGATAATCCCAAGCACAAAAGAGACGAGGGTCAGCGAAAAGAGCGTAAGGAACGTACCGCGTTGTCCATAAAAAGCCGCAAGGCTCGATGCCCCGATCAGAAAGGCGTAATAGCCAATAACAAAGTAACTCATGACGCCCCTCCCCTATTTCGGATGCCGCAGACGCGGGTTGGTCAGGATCGCCCCGACATCAGCCGCTAGATTGAGCAGAATGAAGGTTGCCGCGAAGATCAGGCAGCAAGCCTGCACGATCGGGAAGTCGCGCTTAGCGACCGCATCGACGAGCAATTGGCCAATTCCCGGATAGACGAAGACCACCTCAACCAGAACAACACCAGTAATCAGATATGCCAGGTTCAATGCGATAACATTGATGATCGGTGCCCAGGCATTCGGCAAAGCGTGATGCACGATTACCTTCCACGGTGGCGTCCCCTTAAGCCGTGCCATCTCGATATATGGCGAAGCGAGGAGGTTGATGATCGCTGCCCGCGTCATGCGCATCATATGCGCCGTAACAACGAGAACCATTGTGAGTGCAGGAAGAAAGGTCCGGTGCAAGAGTTCGGTGAACGACATGTCACTACTCAGACTTGCAATCGCCGGGAAATAATTGGTCTGCACTGCGAGATAAAGGATCAGGATGTAGCCGAGGAAGAATTCCGGCGAGGAGATCGACGTCAGTGTCATGACGTTGGCGACACGGTCGAAAAGTGTGTTGCGCAGAAGGGCAACGATGATGCCGAGAACAATAGCGAACGGAACCGCGATAGCTGCAGCGTAGGTCGCCAGGAACAATGTGTTGATGAAGCGGCCAGTAATCGCCTCACTGACACGTTCCCCGCTTACAAGAGAGACACCGAAGTCACCCTGTACCGCGCCTCCAAGCCATTGAAAGTATCGTACGAGTGCCGGCTGATCGAGACCGAGTTGTTCGCGCATGGCGCGAAGGTTTTCTTCCGTCGCACCCTGACCGAGAACCGCCTGGGCAAGGTCGCCCGGCAACAGTTCTACGGCGAAAAAT
Organism: Pseudomonadota bacterium; assembly: GCA_039181265.1. GTDB lineage: Bacteria > Pseudomonadota > Alphaproteobacteria > Rhizobiales > JACESI01 > JBCDCU01. The sequence continues at coordinate 1,726 of JBCDCU010000017.1, forward strand.
ATTAGGACCGAAACCACCAGCAAGGTCAAAAGACCAAGCCCGAGCCTTCGGACGACTAGACCAATTATGTCACCCATTTCACATCTCCCCTGACGCCGGCACGCTGCCCGGGCAGACAGTGCACCCCGATTCGTCCCATTCTATTCCGCTGGATAGCCTTGTTTGGCGTTCCCAGCGGAGCCCCCCTAGGAACCGGCGGCATGAAATGGGTCTTGGCGCCCGGAACGCTTATCGTACCGGGCGCCAAAGCTGTTCGCTTACGAGTCGAACCACCAGCGTGATCCGCCACGTCCACCATCAAGCTGCCAGCTTGAGGCGAGCTTTCCGGAATGCTGAACATTCTTGCGGCGCGCGTAAACGAAATTCGGGAAGAACGGAATGACGGTACCGCCGTCGTCACTGGCGATCATCGCCATCTCGCGGTACATTTCCGCACGCTTTGTGTCATCGAGCTCTGCTTTTGCCTGACGGAGGAGCACGTTGAAGCGCTCGTTTTGCCAGAAGCTCTCATTCCACGCTGCGTCATCTTTATAAGCAAGGCTGAGCATCACATCCGGCGTCGGACGTGCGCCCCAGGCCACCATGCAGAATGGCTTTTTCAGCCAGACGTCTGAATAGTAGCCATCATTCGGCTCACGAACGACCTTCAGGTTGATACCGGCTTTCTTCGAATGTTCAGCATAGAGAACGCCCATGTCGACTGCGCCGGAATAAACAGAGTCTGCAGTGCTCAGACTGATATCGAGGCTGTCATATCCGGCTTTCTTGAGAAGCGCTTTGGCCTGATCAGGGTCGTAGGGCCGCTGCGGGATATCCGTCGGGTGATACGGCATATTCGGCGCGATGTGATAGTCGTTGCCGATCGTGGCCGTTCCGAAGGCGATCTTCTCGATGATCTCTTCGCGGTTGATCGCGAATTTCAACGCGTTGCGAACATCGACATTGTCGAACGGAGCCGTGTTGGTGTGCATCGGCATTGTAATGGCCGCTGCACTCGGAACATTGTCGATTTCGATGTTGCCGTTGCGCTGAAGAAGCGCGAGCGTTTTCAACTCAATCTGCGTGACCGCATCAACATCACCGGTTACGAGCGCGGTTTGGCGGGCGTTCGGATCGTTGAGGACGGTCATGTGGACTTCGTCGAAGTAAGCCCCTTCCAGGTGCCAACCATCATGACGCACGAGTTTGGAACTGACACCGAACTCGTTCTCGACCATTTTATATGGGCCGCAGCCGTCGCCGGACTGCCAGTTCGCTGAACCGTCTTCGTTACCTGGAACGATGGCAAGGTGATAATCTGTCAGAAGCCATGGAAGGTCGGCGTTTGGTGTCGCCAGCTTGAAGGTAACACTATCACCATCCTTCGTGATATCGGTCACGTCGGCCAAGAGTGCCTTGGCCGCTGACGTCGATTTTTCGCCGCGATGGTGGTTCATGGAGGCGATCACATCATCGGCGGTCACCTTCTTACCGCTGTGGAACGTGGCATTCGTGTTGAGCTTGAAGGTCCATTCTTTCGCGTCTGGAGTTGCTGACCATTCGGTTGCAACGTCAGGGCCGAGTGTGTTGTCAGGTTCAATCAGGGTGAGATAGCTGCGGTATGTGTGCGCAAGCTGAATCATTGTGAACGTCAGGTATGTACCCGGATCGTGGGTGTCCGACGTGTTACCGTCATGTGACCCGACCCTGAAGATACCGCCTTTTTTCGGAGCGGCTTTCGCAGGGCGTGTCAGAAGGCCCATCGCTGTTGTGGCAGTCAGGCCGGCAGCAGCCGTATAAGTCATAAAATCGCGACGTGACAGACGGCCTGTTCGGGCTTCCTCCGCCATCTTGTCAATCATCGTTTTCTTGGAATCGTCAGTCATGATTTCTCCCTTCATCGTGAACTGAATCCGATTGTCTTTTGTATTTCTCCATGAACGCCGTGCTTTCGAACCATCGCTTGTCTATTCGCGACATTCAAAGTCCGGGCGCACTCCTCCTCGAATGCGTCAGTCTTGTAACCGAGCACGCCTTAAGTCGTTCTGTCAATTGATGGATTGGTCCGACAGTGCAGTAAGAGGCAGGAAATCTCTCGCGCCTAGGTAGAAATGACTAATATCAGGCGCGACATCGGGTCTCGGCGGACAACGCTATCCGTAAGAGACTGAAATCAAGAATACGGAAATCAAGAATGGTGCCCCCTGCCGGACTTGAACCGGCAAGCCCGAAGGCTACGGATTTTAAGTCCGCTGTGTTTACCAATTTCACCAAGGGGGCATTAAGCGCGTGTCACCACGGTGTAAGCAGACGATCGCATTAGTGCAAGTGTGATGTTTTCGTTTGACCGCAACCTGATTGGCCTAAAAAGGCCAAAAGGAAAAAGTGGCAATTCGGTCAAGGCAAACCTTGTGATCACCCGCCCTGGGTCAGAGGCGGTTGGAAATTGAGCCCCATATCCCAGGGGAAATAGATCCAGGTATCCTGGCTTACCTCTGTCATAAATGTGTCGACGAGCGGTTTTCCTTTGGGCTTTGCATAGACTGTCGCAAAGTGCGCACCAGGCAGCATTTCGCGGACGATCCGTGCCGTTTTCCCGGTGTCGACAAGGTCATCAACAATAAGAATATCCTGCCCGTCACCGGCGCTCTTTACGATTTCATCCGCCATCGGTTTTATGATTTGGCTTTCACCCTGGTTCTTATAGTCATGATATGAGGCAACGCCGATTGTTTCGATCCGCCTTATATTGAGCTCTCGAGCAACAATGGCGGCAGGAACCAACCCACCCCGTGTCACTGCGACGACAGCGTGCCAGGTTTTTCCTTCCGCAAGGCGCCAGGTGAGTGCCCGCGTGTCGCGGTGAAACTGTTCCCATGAGACGTGGAAAGCTTTTTCCGGCGATGTGGCTTGCATAGTGAGTTCCTTAATTGAGCGAAGCGGCGAGCTTGGAAACGGCGGCTTCTGCCTCGCCGAGCCGCCCCTCGTCACGCGAGCGCAAAACGATCTGAGTCATGTAGCGACCCTCCTTAATCATCGGATAGGAGCCGATTGAGACGTCGTCGAAATCGGCCTGAATTGCTCCGAGCCCTGCTGCAATCGCACCTTCGCCCCGGCTGAACGGAACTGTACGCGAATGGATGACTGTTCCGGTCTCAAGGGTCGGCCCGATTTCGTCAAGCATCGCGCGCATGACTGTCGGTACTCCAGCCATTACGTGAACATTCTCGATCCTGAAGCCCGGCGGAGCCCGCATGGCATTATCAATGAGCGTTGCACCAAACGGAATCCGCGCCATTCTAAGCCGCGCCTCATTAAGTTCGATCTCAGGCGGATAATTCGCCTTCATCATCGCGATTGCCTCTTCATTGTGATCGATCCCGACCCCAAAAGCCTCAGCAATACAGTCCGCTGTGATATCGTCGTGGGTGGGTCCGATTCCACCGGTTGTGAAGACATAGGTATAGGCGGCACTCAGAGCGCGCACAGCGTCAATAATCGCCTCTTTCTCATCAGCAACGACCCGGATTTCCTTCAAATCAATCCCGACTGCCGTAAGATAATCGGCGATGTATCCGCTGTTGGTATCTTTCGTCCGGCCGGACAAAATTTCATCACCGATGACAAGAATAGCGGCGGTAATGATCCTGTTTTCAGCCATGACGGAAAGTCCTTTAGCGGGTTTTGCGGTGTCAAAGCCCTGTGCGACGATATAGGTCACATCCTTTAAGCGGCACCTGAGCCCCTGTCCATCTGCCACTTGGGGATAAGACCGTTTTCCAAACCAAAAATCCGGCGTAAGCTCTGCGCCGAGAAGTATGGCGCAGGAGGAGGCGCTTATCTTCTTCACTACGACGAGCCCCTTTCGTTCAGGGCACCCGTCAAATGACCGCGCATACTGGGAGGAATGCAATGGAAAACCGCCCCTGGCTCAAAACATATGATGCCGGCGTTCCAGCCGAAATCGATGCCGATTCATATCCGTCGGTGACCGCAATCTTCCGGGAGGCGGTTGAACGGTTCCCGGATAAACCGGCGTTCGAATGCTTCGGGGAGGCTCTGACCTATGTGGAGGTCAACACCCGTGCGCTCAAGGTCGCCGCCTATCTGCAAACCGAACTCGGCCTTCAGAAAGGCGAGCGTGTGGCGGTCATGGTGCCGAACGTTTTTGCCTTTCCGATCACCATGCTCGCCTTGATGTATTGCGGCGCGGCGCAAGTGAATGTGAACCCGCTCTATACGCCGCGGGAGCTTGCCCACCAATTAAACGATGCCGGTGCTGAAACAATCGTCATCTTTAATGCGGTGACACCAACGCTTGCAGCGATCATCGGTGAAACCTCAGTCAAGCGCGTGATCACGGTCAATCCCGGAGATGGCGGGTCGCGGCCCATTCCGCCGATTGAAACTCATCCCGGTCTTTCAGGCACGATCGCCTTATCCACCATTCTCGAAAACGGGTCGGTCAACGATTACACACCGGTAGAGCTCACTGGCGATGATATTCTTTTCTTTCAATACACCGGTGGCACGACGGGATTATCCAAAGGCGCAGTCCTCAAGCACCGGAACGTGATTGCCAATGTTCTTCAGATCCGGAGCTTTCTGCCCGAAGCAACCTTACCCGGCGAAGAGGTCTTCATCGTTGCGCTGCCGCTTTATCACATCTTCGGCCTCTCCATGACGGTCTGTTACCTGTCGGTTGGCGCGAAAATGGTCCTCATCCCGAACCCCAGAGACGTCGACAGCTTCCTCGATGTTTTAAAAGACTCGCGCTTCACGGTCTTTGCCGCGGTCAACACGTTGTTCCAAGGCATGATGATGCATCCGAAGATCCATGAGGTGGACTTTTCGCGCTACAAGGTGAGCATTGGCGGCGGTGCCGCCGTTCTGGAAGCAACATCCAATCAGTGGAAAGAAATCACCGGCCATCACATCAAAGAGGGATATGGTCTGTCGGAGACGGCGCCGGTTCTCACGATCAATCCGATGTCAGTCACACATTTTACCGGATGCTGCGGCATTCCGGTTTCGTCAACGGAGATCAAGCTTCTCGACGATCAGGACAATGAGGTGCCGCTCGGTGAAGCTGGCGAGATTGCAGCCCGCGGCCCACAGGTGATGGACGGTTACTGGAACCGCCCCGAGGCCAATGAAGCAGCCTTCACCAAAGACGGGTTTTTCAAAACCGGCGATGTTGGCATCTTCAATTCTGAGGGTTACGTCAAAATCGTGGACCGTAAGAAGGACATGATCCTGGTCTCCGGCTTCAACGTTTATCCAAATGAGATTGAAGCCGAAATCACCGCCTGCGACGGCGTCGCCGAATGCGCCGTCATCGGGGTTCCGGACGAAAAAACCGGCGAAGCGGTGAAAGCCTATGTCGTGACGCGTCCCGGTGTAGAACTCGCAGATACGAAAATCCAGGACCATTGCAGGGAGCGGTTAGCCGCTTACAAAGTGCCCAGGCATATCGCCTTCATCGATGAATTACCGAAATCCAATGTTGGCAAAATTTTACGCCGCGAATTGCGAAAAGAGGCGAGCTGACGAAAAAAACCCTTGATCAGCGGGCGGCCTGTCAGGCTGCCCTGCTCGCAACGGGAAAGCACGTCTCGCGATCCGGTTAGATGCTCACACTGTCGATGAGACGCTCGGATCCGGTCGAGGACATAATATCGACGCGCAGCAATTGGGCGTTTCCACGGTTGGCGAGCGCCTTGTCAGCTGTTTTCTCAACCAATGAGATTTTGGTCGGAACATAGTTGTCTCGATCTTCGACAATCGCGTTTCCGGCGCTTTCAAGAAGCTTCGCCTGGGTTTTCTGACCGTTGTCACGAAGCACCCTCGCCTGATCAAAGAGCTCATTCACCTGATCGAGCTTTTTCGGGTCAAGCGCATAAGTCACTTCAAACAGCGACTTATTAAGGCCAATGCGGGTTGCCGCTTTCAACATGGCTTTCACTTTGACGCACTTCTCTTTATCCGCCTTGAGCTTCTCAAGGGTTGCTTCCGTCAGGATCGCTTCGGCCATTCGGTTCATGGACGGCGTATTGCCTCCGTCAGTCCGCTCCTGCAATTCGGATTTCGTGAGGACTTCAACGCCTTCCGGACCTGTCTTCGCGAATTCAAGCTTCTTCTTCTGAACCGTTGTGACGGTGAGACCGGCTTCGATATTCGCAATATCGTGGGCAACGGTGGCGTTGCCGCCATTCCAAACACCGTCGACCTGATTTGGATCGGAATTCTTATCTGTTGCGTTGTCTGCTTGTTCCTGCAGCCCGGTGCCGCTGATCAACGAACCCGTTCCAAGCCCAAGTGCCGAAAAGGTCGATGCATAGAGGTTGGCCTTGAATGTCACTCCGATCACGGTTTCGGATTCCGTTTTCAGCGTCGATTTATCGATACTGGTGATCCACTGCTTCTTGCCGCCTTGGGATGCGAAAGCGGAGAACGAGGCCCCCATACCGACGCCATGCTTATTCTTGGCACCCGACTTCAGGTTAGGATCGTCACCGCTCCCGTCAAAGTCGAAAGGGTCGCCGTCGTCACCGCCGGGTTGCCAGGCAAGTTCAGCCTTTGCAGAGAAGGCGGAATAACCGGAGATCTTACCCTTCAAAAACGAGGTGTTCGAGATACTTGATCCTTGTTCGAAAAGTTCCGCGCTCATGGACTTCTGATCGGTCAGCGCCATGATGAGTTTCATCGCGGCTTCTTCACCTTTGTCACCGGGCGGGAACGCGATCTCGAAACCTTTTGCGCCTTCGACGCTCAGATCACCACCGATTTTTGCCTGCGCTTTGAGTTCCGCTTTTCCGCCGCCGACATCGCCGGTTGCCTTGCCAAGCGTTGCAGCAATTTCCCCACCAATCTTGGCGCTTCCGCCGAGCATACCGGAGATCTTGAACTCACCTTTGCTACCGCGCTCGACGATCAGGTTCTCGAAGACACTCGCCGTCACACGGGCTTTGACCGTAACGGTGCCCGATGGCTCCACCGGAATATTCCCGGAATTCGCCTGGATCTGGGTTCCGGATACGAGATCGAATTTGCTGCTTTCCGGCAGTTTTTCAAAAAGCGCGGAGAGCTCCTGACGCATATTGTCATCGATCTTGCGCTTGTTCGCGATAACGAGCCCAACATCTTTGATGAAGCCAATGAATTTACTGTTCTCGGGCATTGCCTTGCGGGCACCGGCGACTTCCGTTCCAAGCAGATCTCCGAAACTCTGACCCTGAACATGGTCCTTATAGCGGAGCAGCATATTGCCATCGACTTTCTGAGAAAGTGTCGCATCGATCTCGGTTGCAAATGCCTTGGTGTCGACGCCCCAGTCCTTGAGCGTTTTAAGGATCGCTTCGCGCTGTCCCTCAAGCGGGTATGACTTCATGAAATCGCCGCTAGCGATATCCTGATCGGCTTTATCGGGAAGGTTTTCAATAACAGCGGCCATGATCAAACGCTGCATGGCTTCAAACTGGGCAGGGGCTGCCTCATAGCGTTCGTTGAGCATGGTCTGACGCTCGAGTTCCACGGTATCAGCGAATGCCTGGATCTCATTCTTGAGTTTCGGGGCCCCTTCGCGCACGAAAATGATGGCTTCAGCGGCTTGTTTGAGACCCTTGAGCGTTTCAACCGTCGGAATATCTCCACTGCGTTTTTGACCCCAGACACGTTTCATTTTGTTGGCATCGAAACCGCGCAAGTCTTTCAGGGTGTCATCGCGCGTTTTCGTCAACTCAGCGATCTGGTCCTTGTTTTCAGGATCATCCGCATCGAGGCCATCGATTTTCTCCTGAAGCGCAAGGACTTTCAGGATGTTCTTCGCACTTGTCAGGCCGCGCGGATTTTCCGGGTTGATCGATTTCCCGCTCTTCTTGAGGTCAGTGAGGATCGCCTGCTGTTCCGAAATCGCCTTATCGATTTCGGTCAGGCGAGCACCGGCCTGGATCTTCATCTGTGTTGCGTTTTGATAGCGCTCCTGCAGCAAACTCAATTCCGCACCGAGATTGCTGATCTCGGGTCGCCCGTCACTGCCGATTGTCACGAAGAGAGATTCGGTAACACCGGCGGCAATCCCGCGCATCGCCTGCTTCACAGCCAGATCGGGATCGGCGGAAAGAAGTGATTTGTCGATGTTTTCGATGGTGAGAAGCGCATCCTTGACGATGGAATCGTAGACAAGCTCGGACATGGCATCAGTGCGCCGGGCAAGTTCTGCGCGCAGATTGTCTTGAACATCTTTGTTCTCGAGCGCTGCCTTTCCGGCCCCTTTCAGCCGGTTCAGCGCTGTGGTCAATTGTTTGACGCTTGTCCCGCCGATATCAGCGAGCCGCCCCATGTTTTCGGTGAAGTCTTCGATCTCGCCGAGGTCGTAATTGAGCGCCGCAACATCTTCGTCCGTCATACCGACGACGTGCATGATTGCATTGGCATCGAAGTTGCGCTTGGCGTTTCCGTCTTCATCGACAAAACTGATGTTGAACGAGTTGAAGCCGAAAGCCTCCTGTTCTTTCTTCGCAAGCGCTTCCATGTCAAGCCCGAGCTTCGCAACCTGAAACGCGCCCTTTTTGTTGGTCTTGGCAAGGTTCGCCAGGGCTGACGTGATCACCTTGCTCTCGGGATCGAGATGGCCACCATCAAGATCGCGGGCACCGCTGGCCTTGAGCATCAGCGACACTTGCGCAAGGTGCGCTTTTTCCGGACCGACCGCCCGTGCGGTGCGTTCTTTCTGAAGTTCGAACTGATCGCGCAGTTTCGCCGCTTCCTTAGCTGATGCGATCTTTGCGTCGAATGCCACAAGATCTTTTTCGGGAATCTTGCCACGGATCTCCGAATGAGACATGGCACCCGCGACATCTTTGAGCGTGTCATCATTAGCGATGGCAAACTGACGCGCTGCAGTATCGGCGTAATGCTCAAGGCGCAGGGCCGTCATTAACGTGCGGACATTCTTGTCATTCGTCGGCACGAGTTTCGAATTGGCGATCGTAATGTCGCCCCGCGAGACACCATCGACAACGTCTTTCAAGAGTTCCGCCTTATCAAGCGGCGTTCCGTCGATGAAGTTTGCCTGCGAATGACTGAGCGCTTTCAGAAAACCGCCCGTCACGATATTCGCCGTCTTCGCATCAGAACCGACCGATTGGCGCAACTCCGAAAGGCTTTCGACAAGTTCGGTTCTCGCGAGTTGGAGCTTCTTGAACGCAAGATCTTCTTTGTCAGAGCCGTTTTGCTGCAGCAGTAATTGCGCTTCGTCGCTTATCTCGGTGCGTTCAGAAAGGGCCTTTGCCATTTCCGGAAACGCCAGATCGACGGCATGGCCAATCAGTTGCTCACGCAACTCCGCGACTTTGGTATTGCGAAGCGTAGTCGAGATTTCACCATCAAGCTCCAGGAGTGTGTCCTGGATTTTACCCTGGATCTCGATTTTGCGGGCGGCGAGGTCCCCGGCCTTCTGTTTGTATTCTTTGTCGGATTTGATGTCCGATAGACCAGCCATATCCTCAGTGTAGGATTCGATGTCATCGCTAATCGATGTCATCGCCTCCTCGGCTTTCGCCATAACTTCATTCTGTTTTGGATTGAGTGGGACATCGAGAATGGGTGGCGACATGCTCGAAACAGCGCCCATATCGATTGAAAACGACTTCTGGCGTTTAATAACGCTGCTTTCCTGATCCTGAACCTTGCTGTCCTCGCTGCCGGATTTGGATGTCGAAAGCTGCGATATGCTGTCTTCGCGGTGACTGCCGATCGATGGATTAGAACGATGGCTTCCGATGGAGAATTTGGAAATGCTGTCCTGGCGCAGGAGCATGGGCTTCTGATTGTCCGCGGTGCCGGTTTTGGAGAAGCTTGGCAACGACATGGAACCGCGGCGGGCTTTGCTGAGATCAAGATGGGGAGATTTCGTTGCGGACTTCCAGCGGCTCGCGCCGGCCTTCACTGTGTCTTTCTTGATCTGGTTCGGCTTGTTCCAGCGCGACGATTTCGGAGGCGGGACTTTTTTCGACTTTGAAAAAATGGAGGTTTTCTTGACGTTCTTTCCCTGATCAGCGTTGAACCGCGCGACATTAAATGATGGCAGTCCGATGCTTCCTTTGACTTTGGCACTCATCTCCGCTCTCCCCTGTTTTCTTGCGGCTGGCACACTTGGACAGTCTGGCAAACCAATGACAAACCGGCGCGAACGTTCTCATCGCTGACCGGCGATCTCTTCCCATTATCAAGAGCACAAAATGCCCGAACGCCCTGTCCTATTCGATATAGTTCCGGCAGAAACCGGCATACATCGCGGTTTGTCCAAGTGCTCTTGGGCTCTAACCCTGAACGGTGAAACTGCTGACATCTGTGAGGAGCGACTCCTCATCCGCACCGCCTGTCCGGGATCCGTGCAGCGCTTTTCCAGCTTCGGCCGCGTCTTCCGCGATGCTCTCAAGAATCTGACCAAGTATGTCGGGGTCGCAGGCCTCATCGCCCAAAGCACCGCAAAGGACGAGCGCTGCTATATCGCGATCATAGGCGATCCAGGTTTGGTCGCTCGGCATCGAAAACAGATTCATTTCAAGTGCGGTTTTCAGAAACTCCGTCTGCGATGGGGCAAGTGAAAGGAGTGGCACTCGAACATAGAGGCGGTCTTCATTACCACCGAGCTCAAGCGTGATCGTAACGTTGTTGTCCAACGCGATCGACGTCATGCCATTTTCGTCGAGCGAAAAATCTTCCCCGGCATCTGTAAACAGAACAGCAAGCGATTTATCGACCGCATTACGGTATGACTCCATGAATGCCTCCCGTCACTCCATTCAGCGCAGTATTATCTAAAGATAAACTCATGCCTTATCGTGAATGTGACACGATCGGCGGATGATCAGCTCACCTGCAATCTAAGATATCATATCAGACGGAGTTGCTTCAGGCTTGCATGGCCGTTACGGCCAATAACGACATGATCATGAACGGCGATGCCCAGAGGGGAAGCAACCGCAATGATCTTTTCCGTCATGACAACATCAGCGTTTGACGGTGTCGGATCGCCGGAAGGATGGTTGTGGAGGAGGATGATGGCCGTTGCCGAAAGCTCCAACGCCCGTTTGACGATTTCCCGCGGATAGACCGGCGTGTGATCCACGGTACCAACTTGTTGAACTTCATCGGCGATCAACTGGTTCTTTTTATCGAGAAAGAGAATGCGGAACTCCTCGCGCTCTTCATAGGCCATTGCTGTGTGGCAATAATCCAGAAGCGCGTCCCAGGATGAAAGAACTGTCCGTTCTTTAACGAGGCCACGACTGAACCGCTTTGCTGCCGCCTTTACGATTTTCAGATCGGCGGCTACGGAGGGCCCGACCCCATCAACTTCGCACAGCCGGGCTTCCGGGGCAGCCAAAACATCTGCAAAGCTTCCGAAACGAGCAAGAAGTGCTTTTGCGATAGGCTTGGTGTCCCGGCGCGGGATTGATCTAAAGAGAATGAGTTCAAGCAATTCGTAGTCGACGAGAGCCGCATCTCCGTTTTGTTGAAACCGCGCTCTCAATCGGTCTCGGTGGCCGGAATAATGCGGTTTTTCGGAAGACGTGGATGGAGCGCTCTTTGTCATCGCTACGGAGTATACGCTTAAAGTATTCCTCTTCTTGGCGGACCCTTCACGAGCGGCTCGGCGCTCGCCACCGTTCCTAGCCAGCTGCCTTCGGCGACGGACCATAAGGCGGTTTATGATAACCCTTCGGCGATGAGGTGAAAATTTCACAACCCGTCTCTGTCACCCCGACAGAATGCTCAAACTGTGCTGACAGCGAGCGGTCGCGCGTGACAGCTGTCCATCCGTCCGGCAAGACTTTCACATGGGGGCGCCCAAGATTGATCATTGGTTCGATTGTGAAAATCATTCCGGGTTTCAACTCGACCCCTTCGCCCGCCCGGCCATAATGCAGGACGTTCGGCGTGTCATGGAAGAGCTGGCCGACACCGTGGCCGCAGAAGTCGCGAACCACGCTGCAGCGCTCGCTCTCAGCATAGGTCTGGATTGCATGACCGATATCGCCAATTGTCCCGCCGGGTTTCACCGCGCGGATCCCGCGCATGAGACATTCATATGTCACATCCATCAGTCGCTCGGCTGCCCGTTTCACGGCGCCAACGGCATACATGCGGCTAGAGTCGCCGTGCCAACCGTTGACGATATAGGTCACGTCCACATTGATGATGTCCCCCTCGCGCAAGGGCTTCGAATTTGGAATACCGTGGCAAACGACGTGATTGATCGAGGTGCAGCTCGACTTGGTGTAGCCGCGATAATTCAAGGTCGCCGGGATCGCATTGTTGTCGAGACCGAACTGATACACAAAGTCGTCGATCTCTTCGGTTGTCACACCGGGTTTCACCATTTCTGCGATATGGTCCAGAGCGCGGGCCGTCAGCTGACCGGCTTCACGCATGGCAGCGAAATCATCCGATGTGTAAAGGCGCACCTGACCCGTATTGCGCAGGGGTGCGGTTGCTGCCTCGATATAGCTTACCATTCTCTCCACTCCTTGCGGCACCAAAGGCCAGCTTGAAGTTTTCTTCCAAGTATGTGCTGTCGGGCCTTCATAAACAGGCCTAACGCGATTGACCAGCATAACGGAACGCGGATCGCTGAAACAATAAAGTCGCCTCACGCGGGCTCGATCAAGGGCAATGGGCCTCTCACCCGGATTTCGTCAAGGGCAATGACAGAATCATAAACCAGCGCTTCAACGCCTCTTTTGCGGGCATCGACAAAAGCTGTCGCATAAACGGGGTCAAGATCATCAGCAAGGCGAAACTCTCGGCCGTCCCCGCGTTGCACCAAATAGACCATGACCGCCCGGTAGCCCTCATCAACCATATCGGCGAGTTCACCCAGATGTTTTGCACCTCGCGCCGTTACGCTATCCGGAAATTCGATAAGGCCAGGCGCCCGCAAAAGATGGACATTCTTGACTTCGACATAACAGTCAGCACGACCGTCCTCGCCGCCTGAAAGAAGTATGTCGATGCGGCTCGCCTTCCCGTACTTCACCTCCCGGCGCAACGTCTCGTATCCGTCGAGCTCTTTGATGGTCCCGTCAAGGATTGCTTCTTCGACCAATTTGTTCGGGTTACCGGTGTTGATAGCAACCAGGGTATCATCAGCCTCAATGAGTTGCAGATCGTATTTGAGTTTTCTCTTTGGATCCTTTGCCGGTGACACCCAGACCGTCATGCCGGGATCTTTTAATCCCATCATCGAGCCCGGATTTGCGCAATGAGCGGTTACTTCCTGACCATCCTCAAGAACAATATCGGCAAGAAACCGCTTATAGCGCTTTATCAGGCGCCCTTTCATCAGTTCGGCAGGAAATCTCACGCCTTATCCTCCGGCAAGCGGCCGCCCGCAGCCCGTAATGCTTCGGGTGTGTCGAGATCAAGCGCGGCACTCTCGCCGATCTCTACCTCGCTCAAAAACGCTTCGTTCGCCCCGATAAGGTGGCGCGCACCCGTGTCACCGGAAATCGCCATAAGATCCGGGTAGTATCGCCGCGACCAAAGAACCGGATTGCCGCGCTTTCCATTCGACGTTGCGACCACAAGGCTCGTTGCCGCATCGTCGGTGAAAGCATCAATCACCCGGTCGAACGCTTCTGTTTCGAGGAACGGCATATCAGCAAGGGCGATCAGAGCTGCTTCGCTCTCCGGTCCCAAAGCGCTGATCCCGACTCTCAGCGAAGTGGAGAGCCCATCTGCATAATCAGGATTGTGGACGAAGCGAACGGATAGACCGGATAGCGCTGCCTCAACATCCTTTGGCTGGTGACCCGTAACAACCACGACCTCGCTGGCTTTCGATGCGAGCAGGGCCTCCGCCGCCCGGCGCACCAGCGTAATTCCGTCGACAGTCGCGGTGAGTTTGTTGTGAGCACCCATACGACGGGATTGTCCGGCAGCAAGCAGAACCGCTGAAACCCGGGGTTTCTGATCGTCACCAGGACCTGCTTGAACGCCGCCTTCGCGCGGTTGCGGCCTTGAGGTGATTTCCATCAACAATCCACCAACCCCGAGTGAAGTTATGTCATCCGGATTGACATCGATCCCTGCGAGAAGCCGGTGAAGGATCCAATCGAACCCGTTTTCCGCTGGCGCCCGCGCGCAACCGGGCGCGCCAATCACGGGAACGTCTGACAGCCCACCAACAAACAAGAGATTGCCGGGATCAACTGGCATTCCAAAATGATGAAGGGTGCCGCCTGCCTGCACGAGGCCCGCCGGGCCGACATCAGCCTCATCGACGGTTGCCGAAGCTCCGAAAAGAACAATCAAATCAGCACCGGTGTCGCCCATCTTTTTGAGACCGTCACAGATTGCCGCTTCATCATGGGCAACCCTGATTTCTGCGACGAGATCTGCGCCAGCGCGGGCAAGCCGGTCTTCGAGGATCTTTCGGGTCTTGTCCATCGTCGCTTCTTTGAGCGCGGGAAGCTTCGTCGCGACCAGGGCCACCTTCTTGCGTACAAAGGGGCTTACGCTCACGAGAGGCCCGAGTTCTTCCGCCGCAATGACGCCCACGCTCGGCGCTGCGAAGGGAATAATTTTGACCGTCGCTATCATGCGACCAGCTTCGACTGGGGCGTAATCCGCGAGAGTTGCGAATGTGATTGCCGGATGAATCCGATTGAGTTGATCGACCCTCGTTTTATCAACGCGCAAAATACCGGCTTCTGACGCAAAGAGATTGACCCGGCCAGTAAACGGAGGATCCAAGCGAACCTGATCACCGCTTATAGCAGCAGCAATCCGCTCGGCAGCCGCCTCTTCGTGAACATCATCGTCTTCAAGCGTTGCGGCTAGGAGCGTTTCAATGCCCGTTTTGCGAATTGCCGTGATATCGTCCGCAGTCAGGAAATGCCCCTTCTTAAGACGGCTTTTCTCTAATTTAAGAGCGTGGGCGAGATAGCATCCTTCAGCCTTCTCAACCGGAACGGGTCCGAATTTCACGCCGCCCCCGGAAGCTTTTTGCGCCGTGCGGCAATCACCTCGGCGAGAACGGCAATCGCGATTTCAGCGGGCGAGGATGCCCCGATATCCAGCCCGATTGGCGCATTGATCCGATTGATCTCAGCTTCCGCGTGTCCCCGTTCCTTCAAGCGATCCACCCGCTTTCCGTGGGTCTTACGGCTTCCAAGGGCCCCCACGTAGAAACAGCCCGCCTTCAACCCCTCCGAGAGCGGTAGATCGTCGATT
Organism: Pseudomonadota bacterium; assembly: GCA_039181265.1. GTDB lineage: Bacteria > Pseudomonadota > Alphaproteobacteria > Rhizobiales > JACESI01 > JBCDCU01. Next base: position 16,948 of record JBCDCU010000017.1, read on the forward strand.
TTCGGGTCATGGGTCAATGCGGCCAGGGCCGTAAAGGGATCGAGCGGTTTTTCCTGAAGGATGACATCGGGCCATTCTGCAAAGAGCGCAACATCCGGGAATCGCTCTTCGCTGGCAAAGGCTGTTCGCGGATCGATAATCGTCACATCGAACCCCGCAGCAGTGGCAGGCGCGACGAGATGCTGTGAGATGTGGACGGCGCCGATCACCACCAGACGTGGAGACGGAAGATAGACTGAGATAAAGTGGTCACCGACCGTTCCGGATTTTCCCGAGTAGAACCGGGCGGATACCTCGTCGCGCAATGCAAGCTCACCCACGCTATCATCCGGGCCATAGAGATGCTGTTCGCCGCTCCTGGTATCGGTGACGAGGATCACAGGCCGCCGTTCGCGTCGTTCCTTGTTAAGCCGCTTGAGAAGGGACAGATCCATCTAGTCAACGCGCTCCACGTAAACTGCGATCTCACCGCCGCAAGACAAGCCGACTTCCCATGCGGTTTCATCTGCCACTCCGAAAGTCAGCGTTCGCGGTTTGCCGTCATCGATCACCTCCACAGCTTCGCTGACGACCGCGCCTTCCACACACCCGCCGGAAACAGAACCTTCGAAATTTCCTTCCGAATCAATTACCAGATGCGCACCGGCGGGACGGGGTGCAGACCCCCAGGTTTTGACGACGCTCGCAAGGGCGATCTGACGTCCTTCATCCCGCCAGGCCTCTGCAATCGATAAAATGTCACGTTCACCATCGCCTGACATCATCTTTCCTTTCGCGCCTGTTCGCCTCAACCGGCCTTCAGCCATTCCATCGGATCATGGGCTCGCATGGGTGGCTTTGACAAGACATCAGCCAGATCCGCCATCGCATCGATTGAATGAACAGCCCTGAAATCATCGACATGACGCAGCATCGTGCGGATCCCCGCAGCTTTTGCCTGAAAGCCCTCAAAACGTAAGAGCGGATTTAGCCAAATCAACCGATGGCAGGACCGGTGCAATCGATCCATTTCATGGTCGAGGTTTTCCTGTCCGTCGCGTTCCAGACCATCTGTTATAAGGAGGACAATCGCCTTTTGGCCAAGTACGCGGCGGGACCATCTCATGTTGAACTCACGCAAGGTGGAGGCAATGCGTGTTCCGCCCGACCAATCGAGCACTGCGGCAGAACATTCTTCCAACGCCTCGTCCGGGTCTTTCATCCGCAATTGCCGGGTCACGTTCGTGAGCCTCGTCCCGAACAAAAAGGTATGGACCCGGCGGTTCTTCTCCGAAAGAGCGTGCAGAAAATGCAGGAAGATCCTCGAATACTGGCTCATCGACCCGGAGATATCGCAAAGAGCGACGACAGGCGGATGAACCGTTTTCACACTGTCGAACTCAGGCAGGATCACCGCGCCGCCTGCCCTGAGAGACCGGGCCATGGTCCGCCGCATATTGAAACGTTCGGGCCGGCCTGCAGGCTCATAGCGGCGTGTCGCGACTTCATCGACCGGCAGGCGCAACGAGGCAATCGCCCGTTTTGCCTCGGCGATCTCCGCCGCGCTCATCTGGGCGAAATCTTTCTCCCTCAAGACATCGCTCGGCGACATCGTGTACCGCGCATCGATTTCGATTTCCGGGACAATCTCATCTTCGCGCTTCTGTTCCGGTTGATTGAAAAAGGCATCGGAGACCCGCGCAGCCCCAGCTTTGGCCTTTTCTTTTTCCGCCTTCCCTTCTGCCACGGGGGACAGGATCTGGAGCATTTTCTCAATCAGATCCCGTTTTCTGAAAAACAGATGGAAGGCTTCATGAAAGACCGGTCGATGATCGCGTCGTTTCACAAAAACCGCATGGAGCGTCCAGTAGAGGTCTTCTTTCGATTTGAGACCGGCGGTCTCGACGGCCTTCACGGCTTCAACAACCAAGGCGGGACCGACCGGGAGCCCTGCCCGCCGCAAGGCACGGGCAAAGTGAGCGATGTTATCCGGTATCAGACCTGGCATGGCGGTCCCTCTTCCGCGCCAATTCCACTAGGCGCCGGCACTTGCGGCGCGGCGTGCCTCTTCGACAAGCCTTGCGGTCTCATCCCCCTGCAGTCGTGCGATGTCGTCCTGATATTTCAAGAGAACACCAAGCGTGTCGGAGACCGTTTCAGGGTCCAGCGCCATCTCGTTGAGTTCCGTTAGCGCGGTTGCCCAGTCGAGCGTCTCCGCGACACCCGGGTTCTTAAAGAGATCGCCTGTCCGCAGGGATTGCACGAAGGCGACGATTTCCGCCGACAGACGGTCGCCTGCCCCGGGTACTTTGCGTTTCAGAATCTCAAGTTCCGCCTCAGCGGTCGGGTAGTCGACCCAATGATAAAGGCAGCGACGTTTTAAAGCGTCGTGGATTTCGCGGGTCCGGTTTGTCGTGACGATAACGATGGGCGGCGCATCGGCCTTGATCGTTCCAATCTCAGGGATCGTCACCTGATTGTCGGATAGGACTTCCAGCAGATAGGCTTCGAACGCTTCATCAGCCCGATCAAGCTCGTCGATCAGAAGCACCGGTGCCTGACCGCCCGGTGCCTTCATTGCCGTCAGGATCGGACGCTCAATCAGAAATTCGGTCGAATAGAGGTTTTTGGCAAGCGCAGTGCGGTCGGTTTCTCCGGAGGCCTCCGCAAGGCGGATTTCCGTCATCTGCCGCGCATAATTCCACTCATAGACGGCGGAGTTAATATCGAGGCCCTCATAACATTGCAGGCGGATCAGATCGCGCCCAAGTGCCGAGGCGAGTACTTTTGCGATCTCCGTCTTGCCGACCCCAGCCTCACCTTCCAGAAACAACGGGCGCTTCAATTTGAGCGCCAGAAAAAGGACGGTTGCGAGCGCACGCGTGGGCACGTAATCGGCACCCTCCAGGAGCGCGACGGTCTCATCGATGGACTTTGGAACGTTGGTCATGAAAGGCCTTCTCTTGCGTGTCGCGGGCACTCTAAGCGGATTTCAAGGCGAGGCAAGTGCGACAGGTCTTATTGGCAGATCCTGAAAGTACAAGCCGCTCCATGGCAGCCGAGATCAAAATGAAAATGTGCAGCGTGGGCGTCATCAGCGTCAGGGCCCAGCACCGTTGTAAATGCTGTGCACGCGGACGCATGAACAGTGCGGAGAAACCGTTGCTTTGACGTTGAAGGGTGCGCTAAGCGCCTTGCAAGCCTTGCAAGCCTTGCATTGGAAGCATCCGTCTCGGTTGCAGAAGGCCAGTCTTCGCCGACGGAAACCTCAAGAGCGTTTTCAAGGACAAACCCGGAGATATCGACAGCGTTCATCGTCGCGTGTTCGGAAAACTTTCCATCCGGCTTGTTGTTTCGCCGCCTGCACTGATAGCTCGCAGCGGTCCTGATCGTGGCAAGGTTCGCATCAAACAGCGCACGCGATGTTGCGGTTACTTTTTCGACCCAATCAACGAAAGCGACCGCCATTCTGCAATTGAGAGTTACAGGAGGTGCGATCCGGATGCCGGACACTTCTGAGATTTCAACCGGCGCATCATCGCCACAGCCTTCCGCTGTCGCTATTGACGCGAGATACCGGCCCCTCACTTGCCCGGTGAGAAGCACAGGGCAAGCCTGGCGCTGCGATGTCTTAAAGATGGGGGGCGGAGCCGAGGCCGTACCGCGCCCGGCAGATGATTGCGACCCTTCTTTCCGGGCAGGCACGGATGGCGCGGGAATGTCACCTTCTTCGTCTTGTCCCGGTTTCACTCTGGGAACCGGGAAAAGAAGCTCCGACAATCGATCCTCGTTTTCCGGGTTCGCCTCGGTTGCAAGAACCGGCAACGGGTCAGCTGCCAGCATCAGCAATGCTGTGAATAGAGCCGCAATCAGCGCGCGCATCGCGCGCTGCCTACATGTTCGGATAATTCGGGCCGCCCGCACCTTCCGGCACCGTCCAGTTGATGTTCTGGTTCGGATCCTTGATGTCACAGGTTTTGCAGTGGACACAGTTCTGGGCGTTGATGACGAATTTCGGATCGCCGCCTTCATCCGGTGTCACCCATTCATAAACACCGGCCGGGCAGTACCGATTGGATGGTCCCTGATACGTATTCCATTCGGAGGCGAACTGCAGCGTCTCATCTTTCAATTTGAGGTGGA
>JBCDCU010000018.1:0-20736 GCA_039181265.1 Pseudomonadota bacterium
GTCGGAGGACGAAAATCCGCTCAACGCCTGGTATGTTAAAACGGAGATCAAAGGTGCGCCGCGCGGTCCGCTCCAAGGCAAGACCGTCGCTATCAAAGACAATGTCTGTGTAGCAGGCGTCCCCCTCATGAACGGCGCCTCGACGCTGAAAGGCTATACGCCGGATGTCGATGCCACGATTGTCACCCGTATTCTTGAAGCTGGCGGGACGATTGTCGGAAAGACCCATTGTGAATATTTCTGTCTGTCCGGAGGCAGCCACACCAATGCGACCGGCCCGTGCCACAATCCGCACAAGCGCGGCTATTCCGCGGGTGGTTCTTCCTCAGGATCTGGTGCTGTCGTCGGCGGTGGCGAAGTCGATATGGCAATCGGCGGCGACCAGGGCGGCTCTATCCGCATGCCCGCATCCTTTTGCGGCTGCTACGGCATGAAACCAACTCACGGGCTTGTGCCATACACCGGCGTTATGCCGATTGAAAACACCATCGACCATACGGGCCCGATGACACAGACGGTGGAAGACAACGCGCTTCTTCTGGAAGTGCTGGCAGGCCCAGATGGGCTGGATCCAAGGCAGTATGCTCCGAGAGTTGAACGGTACACATCGTCTTTGAACCGGGGCGTGAGCGGTCTTCGGATTGCAATTGTGCGGGAAGGCTTCGGACGACCGGAATCGGAAGCTGAAGTCGATGCGAGCGTCATGCGTGCGGCACAAACCTTCCGGGACCTGGGCGCAATCGTCGATGAAGTCTCCATACCAATGCACAATAAGGGTATGGCCGTCTGGACACCGATTGCGGTGGAAGGCTCGACCAACCAGATGATGAAGGGTAACGGCATGGGGACCGGTTGGGAGGGCCTCTATACGACTTCGCTCCTCGATTATCATGCCAACTGGCGAAGCCGTGCGGATGAATTATCCGAAAGCCTGAAAATCACCATGTTCACCGGCGAATATTTTCAACGCCACCATCGCGGACATTACTATGCGAAGGCGCAGAACATCGCACGCAAGCTGCGTCAGGCCTATGATGACATGCTCGGTGCTTATGACCTTCTCTTGATGCCGACAACCCCGATGCGCGCGACGCCCATACCCGGCCCCGAAGCGCCCCTTGCCGAAATCTTGCAACGTGCTTTTGAAATGCTTGAAAACACGGCTCCTTTCGACATATCCGGCCACCCGGCGATGTCCGTCCCGTGCGGCATGGAAGATGGGCTTCCCGTCGGCATGATGCTGGTTGGCAAGCATTTTGATGAAATGACCATTTACCAGGCGGCCGCTGCCTTCGAGCGCGCGGGCGACTGGAAGGAGATGTGATAGTCCAATGACGATCCGAAGACCCGATGCGTCCGAAATCAAGAGCGCTGCGGAAGAGCTTGGGATCCATCTGACCAAAGATGATGCGGAATCCTTTCGCGGCCTGATGCAGGGTCTGTTCGACGCTTATGACGCTGTCGACCAAATGGTCGCGCCACTGCCGGGAGTGAATTATCCCAGAACGCCCGGTACTCGGCCCGACCCATCGGACAATCCTTACGGCGCATGGGCGATCAAATCGCACATCAAAGGTGCGTCTTCCGGAAAGCTCTCAGGAAAGACTGTCGCAATCAAAGACAATGTCTGCGTCGCCGGTCTTCCAATGCAGAACGGCTCATCGGTGCTCGAAGGGTATGTTCCAGAAATCGACGCAACGATCGTGACGCGCCTGCTAGACGCAGGCGCTGAGATCCTGGGTAAAGCCGTTTGCGAATATTACTGCGCGTCCGGCGGGAGCCATACGTCAGTGCCCGGCCCGGTTGATAATCCGGCGAAACCCGGCTTTAACGCGGGCGGGTCGTCGTCGGGCTCAGCAGCATTGGTGCGAGCGGGTATTGTCGACATGGCAACCGGCGGTGATCAGGGCGGTTCCGTCCGCATCCCGGCGTCGTTTTGTGGAATTGTGGGTCTGAAGCCGACCCATGGGCTTGTACCTTATACCGGTATTTTCTCAGTTGAGCTGACGGTCGATCATGCAGGTCCGATAACGAGAACTGTTGCCGACAATGCGCTTATGCTTGAGGTGATGGCAGGGCCAGACGGGCTCGATCCGCGTCAGAGAGGGGCTGAAGCAGAGCCCTACACGATGGCGCTATCGAGGGGGCTGGCGGGTCTCAAGATCGGTCTGGTTCCCGAAGGTTTCGGTCAACCAGGAGCGGAAGACGAAGTCGATATCCGTATCCGGGAGGTGGCAGAAAGGTTAAGTGCCGGGGGCGCTCTCGTTGAAGACGTATCGGTGCCGCTCCATGCCGCGGGCGCGGCCATCTGGACGCCGATTTTTCTCGAAGGCACCACCGAACTCATGATGCACCAGAACGCCTATGGGACGAATATGAAGGGCGTCTTTCTGGAGAGCCTTCTCGATTATCACGCCACATGGCGGACCAGAGCCGATGAATTCTCCGAGACGCTAAAACTCGGCATCATCATGGGCCATTATATGGCGTCGCGACACAGAGGACGGTTTTACGGCAAGGCGCAAAACCTCAATCGTGCCCTGACGCGGGACTATGATCAGGCCCTAGAAAAAGCGGATGTTCTGTTGATGCCGACGTTGCCGATGGCAACAACTCCGCTCCCGGGGCCCGATGCAAGCCGTGAAGAAATTGTCGAACGCGCCTTCGCGATGCTCCCCAACACTGCACCGACCTGCGCGACAGGCCATCCTGCGATCACGGTTCCAGTCGGCAACACCTCCGACGGACGTCCTATTGGCGCAATGTTAATTGCGCGCCATCATGATGAGATGACCCTTTATCGGGCAGCAGCACGACTGGAAGACCTTTACCGGAATTGAAAGCTCTGCAAATAGTGACGCGCGTTACTGCGCGATCAAAACCCGTGAGACAATCGTTTTCCCTGCCATGATTAAACACCTTATTCTGACCGCTCTTGCCTTGGGCCTCCTGACTACGCCGCTCCTGGCCCATTCACCGATGACAGAAAGCGCTCCTGATAACGGCGCAGTGCTAGCGGAACCACCATCCGAAATTACGCTCAACTTCGCCGGACCGATACGAATGATGAAGGCAACCCTGGACGAGGTAGGTAAGGGAGGAACGAAGGAAATCGCGCTCGATATACCGGACAAAAAGCCAAACACGACTGTCGTTATCCCAGTTAAAGTGCTGTCAGGCCACGAGTACACGTTGTCCTGGCGTGGCATGAGCGGCGACGGACACGTCATGAAAGGCGAGGTGTCTTTCAGCGTATCGGAATAAATAAACCTAGCGCCCAGTGATTTAAACGTAGCATCCCATGATGGGCGAGACAGTTTTTCAGATCCTGATTGTGCTGTTTCAAGCACTTCTTTATGCCACTGCACTTTATACAGCAGGCAGCCTTCTCATAATCCGGTTCCTCCCTCTTCCGAACGATCTGGAAAAGGCACTGAGAAAAAGCGTCTTTTCTCGAAGCCTACCAGTCTCACTCGAAACCACCATACTCCTGATCTTCCTCAAGACCGGTTACCTCTACGACGAGGGCTTCTTCGGCATGTTCAATCTGGATGTTCTGTCCGTTGTTGCCTTTGGCCCGGATGGTCAGGCTGCTCTCGTCCGCATTATCGGCCTTGCAGTCATAGCGGGCTGCGCGTTCATGCGAGCACCGTCAATGATCGAACTGGCAGGCGTTTCCCTTCTCGTCTTCTCCTTTTCCCTCACCGGCCACTCGACCGGTGAGCCGCGTATTGTCCTGACACTGCTTGTGATGCTTCACCTACTCGTAATCGCCTATTGGGTCGGGGCGCTACACCCGCTCTTGATCGCAGTGTCCAATCCAGCAAGGCTCGAAGAAACGGCACACCTCGCGGAACGGTTTGGCAATCAGGCGCTCTTTGTCGTTGTCGGTTTGCTGACCGTCGGCATGGTCTACGCAGCCGCCCTTCTCGGCGATTTGTCGGCACTCCGGTCATCGCTCTATGGACAGGTCCTCTTGGTGAAGCTCGCGCTGGTCTCAGTCCTCCTCATTTTTGCCGCCCGCAACAAAACTCGTATCGTTCCGGCCCTGATGGAAGGCGATGAGCACGCTGCCACTTCTTTGGCGCGGGCGATCAGGTTTGAAGCGGTCTGTTTTTTGGCGATTTTCCTTGTTGCCGCAATCCTCTCTTCGATTTTGACGCTACCCGCATCATGATCAAAGCAGTTGGGTCAGTAGTGCCACGAAGGCCGAAGTAACATTCCCAATGTCTGACCAAAAACCGGTTGTCAGTCACTGCCCATTGCCGTCTTATGGTCCGTGTACAATTTCAGGCATGGAACTTTTGGGAGGAACACATGCTCAAGAATTGGAAGACGGTAGTCGGCGCATTTATACTTTGCGCAACCGCGGTGACGGGCGGTCAGGCGGCCGATGAAACAGTCGACAAAATCCACTTTCTTATTCCAGGAGGTGCCGGAGGCGGTTGGGACGGCACAGCGCGCGGGACAGGCGAAGCACTCACCAAATCCGGGATCGTCGGAAACGCAACCTACGAGAACATGTCAGGTGGCGGCGGCGGCAAGGCCATTGCCCATCTGATCGAAACGAAAGATGACGGCGTCCTCATGGTGAATTCGACACCAATCGTGATCCGCTCTCTCCAGAAAGTCTTTCCGCAATCATTCCGTGATCTCACACCAATCGCAGGGACCATCGGAGATTATGCAGCGATTGTGGTCAACAAGGACTCCGCAATGGGGAACTTCGAAGCGTTCATCGATGCCTACAAAGCCAATCCGTCCGATGTTGCAATCGGCGGCGGCTCAGTTGCAGGCGGTATGGACCATCTCGTTGCAGCCCTTGTTATGAAGAATACCGGCGCCAATCCGACACAGGTCAAATACATTCCTTATGATGCAGGCGGAAAAGCAATGGCCGGTCTCCTCTCAGGTGAAATCAAGGCGCTTTCGACGGGATTGTCCGAAGCCGTTGAACTCGCGCGTCAAGGCGAGGTGCGCATCTTATGCGTGACATCAACCGAAAGAGTTGCCGTCACGCCGGATACACCGACCTGCGACGAGGCAGGCGCTACCGGAACACAGTTTGTAAACTGGCGCGGCTTCTTTGCGACACCTGGACTACCCGACGACAAAAAGGAAGCCTACAAGGCAGCCCTAGAGAAAATGTACGCAACCCCGGAATGGGCAACCGTCCGCGACCGCAATGGCTGGGTCGACATCTTCAATAAGGGAGACGATTTCACCGCTTTTCTTGAAGAGCAGGAAGGCCAGATCGGCGGGCTCATGAAAGAGCTCGGCTTCCTCTAAAGCCAAAACGAACCCCGTCAGAGACACTCTGGCGGGGTTTTTCAATCGTGCCGCCCCATAAGAATGGCGTGCGCATTGAACCTTTGATGGCAATGGCCTGGGAAACGAAATGATACTTTCAAAAGATCGGATCGGCGGGATCCTTCTGCTCCTCTTCTGCCTCGCATATGCCTATTTAAGCCAACACATCAGGCTTTTACCGTTTCAGGCAAACACCGCTTTTCATGCGCGAACCATGCCCGAAGTCCTTTCCGTCATCGGCATTGGTTTGTCGCTTATCCTGATTGTTTTCCCCGGATCAGCCGCGAAGCCCGACCTGAAAGGCTTCGACTTCGTCAAAGGCGCACTCTTCCTGCTTCTGATGTCGCTCTACGGCTTCACCGTGCGTCCACTCGGCTTTCTGGTTTCAACTTCGCTCTTTCTGATGATCGGATTTTGGCTTCTGGGAGAGCGCAAGGCGATAACCCTTATCCTCGTCTCCGTGCCCCTCGTCGTTGCCTTCTGGGTCCTGATGACCCAAGGACTGGACGTCTTCATCGAACCCTTCCCCTCTTTTATTGCAAGGGGTCGCTAAGTCATGATCGACGGAATCCTGATCGGCCTCACCACTGCGCTCAGTTTGCAGAATCTGTTCTTTGTGATGATCGGGTGCCTCGTCGGGACGTTCATCGGCATGTTGCCCGGCCTCGGCCCGATGTCAGCGATCGCCCTTATGATTCCGATCGCAGCAAGCCTTGATCCTTCGGCGGGTATCATCCTGATGGCAGCCGTTTATTACGGGGCGATTTTCGGAGGCTCGACGTCGTCGATCCTGATCAATGCGCCGGGTGTCGCGAGCACCGTCGCAACATCATTCGACGGGTATCCGATGGCGAAATCCGGCAAGGCGGGCAAGGCGCTGGCGATTGCCGCATATTCATCCTTTTCCGGCGGCGTGATCGCGGCTCTTTTCCTGCTCATTGCAGCCCCGTTTCTTGCAAGCGTCTCGCTAGCTTTTCAGTCGACCGATTACTTCGCATTGATGGTACTCGGCCTGATGGCGGTCGCCGCCTTCGCTGGCAAGGGCGACATGGTGAAAGCCTTGCTGATGACTGTGATCGGGCTGATGCTTTCAACTGTCGGCACCGACCAGACGCAAGGCGTGCCGCGGTTCACACTGGGGATGATCGACCTTGTTGACGGGATATCTTTCCTCCTCCTCGTCATGGCGACCTTTGCTCTTTCCGAAGCCCTGATGGCGATCATCAAACCGAAGGATGATGCGGATCGGCTGAAAGAAAAAAAGGCGTCCGAGAATCTCGGATCGATGGCGGTCAGCGGAGAGGAGGTCAAGGAGATGACCCCGGTGATCGCACGCTCATCTTTGCTTGGTTTCCTGATCGGCGTGCTACCGGGGGCGGGTGCGACAATTGCGAGCTTCCTTGCTTATGGCACCGAACAACGCCTTGCAGGCCCAGAGAAAGGCAAGGAGTTCGGCAAGGGATCAGTGCGCGGTTTGTCTGCTCCTGAAACCGCCAACAACGCGGCCGCGACCGGCTCGTTCGTACCCCTTCTAACGCTCGGCATTCCGGGATCCGGCACAACAGCGATCATGCTCGGAGCGTTGATCGGATACGGGATCCAGCCCGGCCCACGCCTTTACCTCGATCAACCAGAGGTCTTCTGGTCGGTGATCGTCTCAATGTGGATCGGCAACATTGTGCTCCTGATCCTTAACCTGCCCCTCATTCCTTACATCGCCCGCGTTCTTGCCATCCCCTCTCGCTTTCTTTTACCCTTCATCCTGTTCTTTTCGCTGATCGGCGTTTATTTCGTCAGTTTCAATACTTTTGATATTCAGCTCATGGTGATATTTGCGATTACCGCAGTCGTATTGCGGTTTCTTGATTTCCCGATGGCTCCAATGATTTTGGGCTTTATTCTCGGCGGCATGATGGAAGAAAATCTGCGGCGCGCCCTTCTCATCAATAATGATAGCTGGTCATTCCTTTGGGAACGCCCGCTCACTTTGTCGATCCTGATCCTGGCAGGACTTTGCCTGGTGGCACCTCTTCTCTCAGGATATCTGTCGAAAATCGTCAGAAAATCCGGAGCCAAAACAACAAGCACCGCCGACTGATGGAAAGGGTGACGACCAAGTCCAACGCCGCAGGTCCAGCCATAATTGCGCTTGGCATCGGGGTTTGCGGCGCATTCTTTGCCTATTGGATTTCCTTTCCAGCACCCTGGCTGACCGGACCAGCGGCGTTCGTTACGATTGCCGGTCTTCTTGGTGTGAATGTCGGACTGCCGGAACATCTGCGCGATGCGGCCTTTATCGTGATTGGAATGAGCATTGGCAGCGGCGTTACGCCCGAGACCGTTGCGTCTGCCGCAAAGTGGCCGCTCGCCCTTTTCATACTTGCAATTGTTCTCATCGCCATTATGGCAGCTTCGACATGGATTCTCGTTCGCATATTTCGCTTCTCGCTAAGCGACGCAATGCTCGCAGCAACACCAGGTCATCTGAGTTTCGTCTTGAGTCTCGGGTTCGAAGCTAAAGGTGATCTTGCCCGGATCAGTATCGTTCAAAGTGTTCGGGTGTTGGCCCTCACTCTTCTTGTCCCACTTCTTTATGTTGCCTTCGGCGGCAGCGATCTCCCCGAACAGCAACCTCGCGGTGCGGATATGGCGCTCGGTTTTCTGCTTTTGACCGGCGCACTCGGCCTCGTTTTTGGTATTGGCTTAAAACGCCTGCAAATTCCAGCCGCCCTCCTGCTAAGTGGTGTGGGCGCGTCCGTCTTCATGCATGTGACAGATATTGCGCCAGGCGCGATCCCTGAATGGTTATCAATCCCCGCTTTCATTCTGATGGGAACGTTAATTGGCACCCGGTTTAGGGGCCGTTCCTCACCAGAACTCAGAAGTGGGCTCGCCGCGGCACTTACCGTAACAGCGATCGCCGCACTCTTCGCCGGGATCGGCGCCCTTCTCGTTCAGCAATTTATCGACATGCCGCTCATTCATATTCTGGTTGCGTTCGCACCCGGCGGGCTTGAAGCCATGATAGCGATGGGTTTTATCCTGAACGCCAATCCGGCTTTTGTTGCCGTCCATCATGTGGCGCGATTGACGTTCCTGACACTTCTCGTGCCCACCCTGCTCGCACGCCTGCAAAAATTGGAAGGAGACCAACGCCATGGCGCCTAAACCTCTTTCCGGTGTCAGGGTCATTGACCTCACAAACGTGCTCGCCGGTCCATTCTGCTGCCATCAACTGGCTCACATGGGCGCCGACGTGATTAAAGTCGAGGCCCCCGGACGCGGCGATCTCGCGCGCCAACTCGGGGCCGATACGGACCTGAGCGAAGCCAATATGGGAATATCCTTCCTTGCGCAGAATGCTGGAAAGCGCTCGGTAACGCTCAATCTCAAACATCAAAAGGGCAAGGAACTCCTGAAATCCCTCGTAAAATCTACAGACGTCCTTGTCGAGAACTTCCGGCCAGGCGTGATGGATCGTTTATCGCTTTCCTATGACATCCTCGCGCAGGAGAACCCGAGCCTTATCTATTGCGCAATTTCAGGATTCGGCCAGGATGGCCCATGGGTTCAACACCCGGCATATGACCAGATCATCCAGGGCCTTTCCGGTGTCATGTCAATCACCGGCGACCAGCAAAGCGCGCCGCTGAGAGTTGGATATCCGATTGCCGACACGATCGGCGGACTAACGGCTGCATTCGCGATCTCAGCCGCACTCAACACCCGCCCGCGCGGGACATTCATTGATGTCTCCATGCTTGAGGCCACGCTTTCAACCATGGGATGGGTCGTCTCCAACTTCCTGATCGGCGATCTCTGCCCGGCACCTCACGGAAACGAGAACGTGACGTCGGCCCCATCGGGAGCCTTTCAGGCGAAAGATGGCCTCTTGAACATTTCCGCCAACAAGGATGAGCAATGGGAAGCCCTCGCCCGTCATCTAGGCCGTGAAGACCTCCTTGAGCGGCCCGAATTTGCGAGCCGTGAACTCCGCAAGGAAAACCGCGCGAGCCTCAATACAGAACTCGAAAAGGCACTGGTGGTGAAGCAAGCATCCGTCTGGGCGGACGAACTCAACCAATTGGGTGTCCCGGCAGGGGCGGTGATGACGGTGCCCGACATTCTCAACCATCCGCAGGTCCGCGAGCGCGGCTTTGTGCGCGACTACGAAACCGTACCCGGCATCGAAAAGAGGATCAGCGTCGCGACAACCGGTTTCACGATGGATGGTAACAGACCGCAGGTAGAAGATCCCCCGCCAGAGCTTGGGCGGGACAATGACGAGATCTGGGGTGCATTGGGCTATAGTCCCGATGATATTGCTGCATTCAAAGAGGACGGGGTCATATGAACGACGTTGCGGATTGGTGGCGTACCGAAATCATCGATATGGAACCTGGCCGCATTGATATCCGCGGAATGCCAATCGAGACCCTGATCGGATCCGTTTCCTTCCCGCAGATGATATGGCTGATGATGCGCGGCGACCTTCCAAGCAGCGGGGAAGCAGCTTTGCTAGAAGCAGCTCTCGTCGCAGCGGTCGATCACGGACCGCAGGCACCATCGATCGCAACGGCCCGTATGGCGGTCACCTGCGGGCTACCCCTCAACGGTGCCCTCGCAAGCGCCATCAATATGCTTGATGACGTCCATGGAGGGGCAGGCGAGCAAGCCGTCGAACTCTATACCGAAATTGACGCAGCGGTGCAGGATGGAAAGCCGCTAGAGGACGCGTGCGCCGATGGCATCAACACATGGCAAAAGGAACGCACTGCGTTCATTCCGGGCTTCGGACATCGCTTTCACAAGCCAGTTGATCCACGCGCTCCCCGGCTTCTCGGGCTTATTGATGACGCACAAAAGGACGGCATCGTATCAGGCCGATTTGCTGCAATCGGGCGCTCTGTTGAAGCCTGCCTTCATCATCAAAAGAAAAAGCCGGTCCCAATGAATATCGACGGCGCAACGGCAGTGATTTACGCCGAACTCGGCTTCGCGCCGCCGCTTGCCCGCGGCCTCTTCTGCCTGTCCAGATCCGTTGGCGCCCTCGCCCACGCTTGGGAACAGACACAGCAGGGCGGGCGGAACAAAGGCCCGACCCCGCCGCACTACCGGTGGACCTATGACGGCAAGGGCAAATGAACAGCTCCAAAGCCGGAGCGGCAAATTTACACGAGCGCAATATTCTGCAACGTCTTGAATTGACAAGGCGCAGGCGCATTGTGGAAAGTCGCTTCCGGGATTTTCGGCCAGAGTCCACGTACTTCATGGAGCATTGAGATATGCGCTATTCCGTTTGGGAAATCATCAGTCAAGGACTCTCGGGAAACAAAGGCTGGAAGCCTGTTTGGCGCGAACCGGAGCCTAAGGCCCACTATGACATTGTGATCGTGGGCGGCGGCGGTCACGGCCTTGCAACAGCCTTCTATCTCGCGACTTATCACGGCATCACGAATGTCGCCGTACTTGAAAAAGGCTGGATCGGCGGCGGCAATGTCGGGCGAAACACGACGATTATCCGCTCGAACTATCTTCTCCCCGGAAACGAGCCCTTTTACGAGCTATCGCTCAAGCTCTGGGAAGGCCTCGAGCAGGATCTCAATTATAACGCCATGGTCTCGCAACGCGGGATCGTCAATCTTTATCATTCAGACAGCCAGCGCGATGCTTATGCCCGCCGCGGCAATGCCATGCGGCTTCATGGCGTGGACGCAGAGCTTCTTGATGAGCGCGAAATCCGGGGCCTCTGTCCGTTTTTCGATTTCGACAATGCCCGCTTTCCGGTGAAAGGCGGCCTTCTCCAAAAACGCGGTGGCACGGTGCGCCATGATGCCGTCGCCTGGGGTTATGCGCGCGGCGCCGACAGTCGCGGGATCGACATCATTCAAAATTGCGAAGTCACCGGCTTCCAGATTGAGAATGGTGTCTGCAAAGGCGTTGAAACAAACCGCGGTGCGATCAAAGCAAACAAGGTTGCCGTCTGCGTTGCCGGATCATCCGGCAAGGTCATGGCGGCGGCTGGTTTAAGGCTACCGATCGAAAGCCATGTTCTTCAGGCTTTTGTCTCCGAAGGGCTGAAACCCGTTATACCGAATGTCATCACCTTCGGTGCCGGCCATTTTTACATTTCGCAATCGGATAAAGGCGGGCTCGTCTTCGGAGGTGATATCGACGGCTATAACACCTATGCCCAACGCGGAAATCTCCCGACAGTCGAAGATGTCTGCGAAGGCGGTATGGCGCTGATGCCGATGATCGGCCGTGCGCGCATGGTTCGCTCCTGGGGCGGCATTATGGATATGTCGATGGACGGTTCGCCCTTTATCGACAAGACGCAGATTGAGGGTCTCTATTTCAACGGCGGCTGGTGTTATGGCGGCTTCAAGGCAACGCCCGGTTCAGGCTTTTGCTACGCTCATCTCCTTGCAACAGGAAATCCGCACAAAGTCGCGACGGAAATGCGGCTCGACCGCTTCCGAACGGGCCATATGATCGACGAACGGGGTGCAGGCGCCCAACCGAACCTGCACTAGGAGTAGCGTAATGATTATCGAACACCCCCTCCTTGGCCCGCGGGATGCGTCCGAATTCACCTATCTTGGCGATGCGAGCATGATCGAGCGTCCCGATCCGGATGCACCTGATGCGGCGGACGCTTTTTATGACTACCTTCACATTCGCGACAATCCGGCAGGCGAACACCGCGAACTTTGGTTTCACGAACAGGGCGACCGGTCCTGGCTTGTGGTTACACGCAACACGCTCACCCATCAAATCCTGAATGTTGAGCTTGCCCGCGACGTCGCGCTCAAAGCAAGACGGGCGAAGAAATGAGGATGCTGTCATGAAAGCCCATCGCATCTCAGGTGGCCTCATCGACCGGACAAAGCCGCTGACATTCTCGTTCAATCACGAGCGCTATCAGGGTTTCGAAGGAGACACACTTGCCTCCGCGCTCGTGGCAAACGGCATTAAACTCGTTGGCCGCTCATTCAAATATCACAGGCCACGTGGCATTTTCTCGGCAGGATCGGAAGAACCAAACGCCCTCTTCCAAATCGGGCATGAGGCTCATCAGGAACCGAATTGCCGGGGCACAGTTACAGAGCTTTATGACGGTCTTGAAGCAACAAGCCAAAATCACCTGGGCTTCCTTTCGCATGATCTTCTGGCCGTCAATGATCTGTTGTCACCGTTTTTAAGCGCCGGTTTTTACTACAAGACCTTCATGTGGCCGAAGAGTTTCTGGGAAAAGCTCTATGAGCCCGTCATCCGCTCGGCAGCAGGCCTTGGCGCCCTGTCAAAACGCCCCGACCCGGACGTCTATGACAAGGGGTATCTTCATTGCGATCTCCTCGTCATTGGTGCAGGACCCGCAGGTTTATGGGCCGCCTTGAACGCGGCCCGTGCGGGCGCGCGGGTGATCATCGCGGATGAAGATTTCCTGTCCGGCGGTCGCCTCAACTCAGAGCGCTTCGAAGTCGATGGCATGCCAGGGACGGCCTGGGCATCAAAGATTGCCGAAGAATTGCAAGCCCAGGACAATGTACGATTCATGACGAGGACGACCGTCTTCGGCTCCTATGACCACGGCATTTATGGCGCACTTGAGCGCAAGACCGATCACCTCTTGGAGAGTAACGGCAAACCCCGCCAGGTCCTGTGGCGGATCTATTCTAAACGGTCCCTTCTTTGTTCCGGAGCAATCGAACGCCCAATCGCCTTCGGTAACAATGACCGGCCAGGGATCATGCTCGCGGGCGCTGCGCGAACCTACCTCACTCGTTATGCCGCTGTGCCCGGCCAGTCAGTCGCTGTCTTCACCAACAATGACGATGGCTGGCAGACTGCCTTTGACTTTGCAGAGGCCGGCATCGAGGTGAAAGCTGTCATCGATACCCGCAGTGACTGCCGGAAGATCGCACCGGAGGGGGCGATGCCGTTCTACGGCGATCAGGTGATCGACACCAAAGGGCGCAAGGGTGTGAACCTTGCCCTCTTGAAGAGCGGTGCGGGTGTCGAATGTGATTTCCTTGCGGTGTCAGGCGGATGGAACCCTGCACTCCACCTGACCTGTCACCAACGCGGCAAGCCGCAATGGAACGAGGCAATCAACGCTTTCATCCCGTCACCCGATCTTCCGAAAGGCATGAGCGTGGCGGGGGCAGCAAACGGGTCTCTGACACTTTCAGCAGCCCTTGAGGAAGCCAACAAAGAAGCCCACGCGATCTCAGAAGACCTTGGTTTCAAAACAAAATCATCACCGGCCCCAACGGCAAGTGATGAGGCTTACGAAGGTGCTCCCTTCTGGTATGTGGCGGATAGCAAGTCACGCGCCTTTGTCGATCTGCAGAACGATGTCACATCGAAAGACATTGCTCTCGCGCATCAGGAAGGGTTTCGCTCGGTCGAACATCTGAAACGCTACACGACCATGGGAATGGCAACCGACCAGGGCAAGACATCCAACATTCTGGGACTTGCGATTTCTGCCCACTACACCGGGAAGACGATCCCGGAAACGGGGACCACAATCTTTCGCCCGCCCTATACGCCCGTGCCGATTGGTGCCTTTGCGGGGCGTTCCCGCGGCAAGGATTTTCGCCCGACCCGCCTCACCCCGAGCCATCAATGGGCAAGCAAAAACGGAGCGAGTTTCGTTGAAACAGGCCTTTGGCTTAGAGCGGAATGGTACGTTAAGCCCGGCGAAAAGGGTTGGCGTGACAGCGTTGACAGGGAAGCGAAAGCCGTGCGCGAAGGTGTTGGGATTTGCGATGTCACAACCCTTGGCAAGATCGACATTCAGGGACGTGACGCTGGCACATTCCTGGATAAGGTCTACACCAATACGTTCTCAACGCTTGCCGTCGGTAAGGTGCGCTATGGGCTGATGCTCCGTGAAGACGGCCTTGCCATGGACGATGGTACGACCGCCCGCCTCGGCGAGACCCATTTCGTCATGACGACCACAACGGCAAACGCCGTTCTGGTCTACCGTCATCTGGAATTCTGCCGCCAATGTCTCTTCCCGGATCTCGACGTCCATTTGATATCGACTACCGAAGAATGGGCACAATTTGCGGTCGCCGGCCCCAAATCACGCGCCCTTCTGGAAAAGATCGCTGACAATCCAGCGGACCTATCCAACGGCGCTTTCCCGTTCATGGCGTGCGGTGAGATCGCAATCTGCGGCGGGCTCAAAGCGCGCCTGTTCCGGATATCCTTTTCCGGTGAACTCGCTTACGAAATTGCCGTCCCAAGGCGTTATGGGCACGCGCTCTTTGAGCGTTTGATCAAAGACGGAAAGGCGTTCGGCGTGGTTCCGTACGGGACCGAAGCACTCAACGTGCTCAGAATTGAAAAGGGGCACGCGACAGCGAATGAGATTTGCGGTCAGGTCGGAGCCCAGGCTTTGGGTCTTGGAAAAATGCTCTCGTCCAAAAAAGACTTCATTGGCAAGACGCTTGGCAAGCGACCGGGCATCGCAGAGACGGATCTCAGACTGGCAGGCTTTCGGCCGCTCGACCGCAATCGGATTTTGACTGCGGGCGCGCACTTCATCAGCAATGGTCAAACCGCCTCTCTGGAAAACGATGAGGGGTGGATGACGTCGGTCGCCTATTCACCGGGCCTCGGTTATTCGATTGGTCTTGGTTTTATCAAGAACGGCGATAAGCGGATTGGCGAGATAGTGACTGCCTTCGACGCCGTTCGCGATAATTCAATGGATGTGGAGATTGTGTCGCCGCATTTCGTAGACCCGGAAGGAGAGCGGCTCCGTGGCTGAAACATCCCTCAAGGCAAAATCGCCGCTCAACGGATACCGGAAAACCCTCGGTAAAACAAAGCTTGAGGAGGTCTCCGGCCTCTCCATCGTCTCGCTGGCAATACCGCAGCGCGGAAAGACAAAACTGTCCGATGCTCTCAAGACGGCATTCGGAGTTGCCGTTCCGGCACCGGGCAAGACCCTCACAATGACCAGCGAAAGCGGGCTTTTGATCGGTCTTCAATCCGACCTTGTTTTCGCGTTGTTCATGAAAGACATGCCGGATCCTGTCGGTTTTATCGGCGGCAAGATCGGCGACACCGCTTATCTCACGCGCCAGTCCGATGGCTGGTGCGCCCTGCGTCTCTCGGGCCCTTTGACTTTTGCCGCACTTGAGCGCCTCTCACAGGTTGATCTGTCGCCGCAGTCATTTCCGGTTGGAGCGGTGGCGCGCACGGCTATGGAACATCTCAACGTCATTGCTATCAGGGAAGACAACGAGACCTTTCTCTTGTTGTCGGCGTCCTCGTCTGCTCCCTCTTTCCTCCACGCCGTAGAAACCTCGGTCCGAAATGTCCTCTAACGTTCATTGGAATACCTGATTTGAAGAAGACGCCGACGAGAGAGAGTTATGACGTTGTTATAATCGGTGGCGCGATGATGGGATCTTCAGCCGCCTGGTTCCTGTCAAACCATCCAGGTTTTGATGGCAGTATTCTGGTGGTAGAACGCGACCCGACCTATGAATGGTGCTCGACGGCCCATACGAGTTCCTGCATCCGGCAGCAATTTTCAACCCGGATCAACATTGAAATCTCGCAATATGGCGCATCCTTCATCCGGAATTTCCGTGATGAGATCGGCGACGCGGAGGCTCCCGATATAACGCTGCAGAGCTTCGGTTACATGTACCTCACCGACAACGAAGTCTTCGCTGAGGCCTTGCGTGAAGTGCAGGCGCTCCAGGCATCGCTTGGTGCGGGAACAAAGATCCTGACCCCGGATGAAATTCTCGCTGCCTACCCTTTCTACAATCTCGATGGGATCGTGCTCGGCAGCCACAACACAAAGGACGAAGGCTATTTTGACGGCCATACGATCTTTCAGTGGTGGCGCAAAAAAGCGCGCGAAAACGGCGTGGAGTACATTGAAAACGAGGTCGTCGATATAGCGGTTCGCGATGATCGTGTTGCGAGCATCACGCTCAAGACCGGCGAAACCATTCCGGTTGGAACCCTCGTCAACGCATCTGGCACAAGAGGTGCCCGCACCGCCCAGATGGCCGGTCTCGATATTCCGGTTGAGCCGAGACGACGCTACACATTCATTATCGATTGCGCGACAGAGCTTCCCTCGGATCTCCCGCTCACGATTGACCCATCCGGGGTCTATGTCCGCACGGACGGGCGCTATTACATGACTGGCGCATCGCCGGATCCGGATCCAGCGGTTGATTTCGACGATTTCACACCCAATCACGCAATCTTCGAAGAAAAGATCTGGCCCGCAATCGCAAACCGCGTTCCTGCATTCGAAGCGGTCAAGGTGGTGAATTCATGGGTCGGCCACTACGCCTATAACACGCTCGATCAAAACGCGATTGTGGGGACCCACACGCGGGTTGGAAATTTCATTTTCATGAACGGCTTTTCCGGCCATGGTTTCCAGCAATCACCGGCCATGGGGCGCGGGGTCGCTGAACTTATCGCAACAGGCGATTATGAGACCCTCGATCTGTCGGACCTTTCTTATGAGCGGATCGAGAAGGGCGAGCCCTTCCTGGAAAAGGCAATAATCTAAGACGCATTCAGGCCATCTCTTTGGATCAGGCTGTCTCTGCTTCCTGTACGCCAAGCTCCGCACTCATTTTTTCGCGCATAATGAACTTCTGAGGTTTGCCAGTAACCGTCATCGGGATCTCGTCGACGAACCGCACATGGGCAGGCACTTTGTAGTGCGCAATCTGTCCCTTGCAGAAGGTTTTGACGGCTTCCTCATCGGCCTCTTCGCCTGGTTTTTTGATGATCCAGGCACAGGTGATCTCACCATATTTTTCATCTGGAATACCAAAGACCTGAACCTGCGAGACCGCCGGATGGGTGTAGAGAAATTCTTCGATTTCGCGCGGATAAATGTTTTCCCCGCCCCGACAGATCATGTCTTTCACTCGACCGGTAATGTTGCAATACCCCTCAGCATCAATCCGTGCCAGATCGCCGGTATGCATCCATCCTTCACGATCGATCGCCTGGGCGGTTTGCTCTTCATCCGCCCAGTACCCCTGCATAACGCTATAGCCGCGCGTTAACAGCTCCCCCTGCTCGCCGACGGGAACGGTCTCACCTGCCTCATCAACGATTTTAACTTCCACATGGGGGTGGATGCGCCCAACAGAGGAGACCCGTTTTGCGACCGGATCATCGACATTGCTCTGGAAGGAGACAGGGCTTGTTTCCGTCATGCCATAAGCAATCGTCACTCCGGTCATGTTCATATCGCTTTGGACTTTTCGCATGACCTCAATCGGGCACGGCGCACCCGCCATGATCCCGGTGCGCAGATGCGAAAGATCGAAGGTTGCAAAGTCTGGATGTTCCAGCTCTGCAACGAACATCGTCGGGACGCCAAAAAGCGCCGTGCAGCGTTCATCAGAAATCGTTCGAAGCGTATCCGTCGGATCAAATCCCTCTCCGGGGACGACCATCGCGGCACCTTTGGTGACACAACCAAGCGTCCCCATGACCATGCCAAAACAATGATAAAAGGGAACGGGAATACAGAGACGGTCTTCTTCGGTGAACTCCATCGCAGCGGTGACGAAATGCGCATTGTTCACAATGTTTCGGTGGGTGAGGCACGCCCCTTTAGGAAGGCCCGTCGTTCCGCTTGTGAACTGAATATTGATCGGATCGTTGCGGTCGAGGCCACGCGTTATTTCATCGAGAGCCGCAGTTTCGACAGAGTCTCCCATCTCCATTATCGCGTCAAACCCGTACATTCCACCCGGCGTCTCATCACCGAGACAAATCACCGTTTCCAATAGAGGCAGCCGCTTTGAGCGAAGCGCACCTGGAGCGCAATCAGAAAGCTCGGGAGCAAGCTCACAGAGCATGCCCACATAATCGGATGACTTAAAAAACGGCGCTGTTATGAGTGCGCGACATCCCACCTTGTTCAATGCGTATTCGAGTTCAAAAACGCGGTAAGCAGGGTTGATGTTGACAAGGATCGCACCGATCCTTGCTGTTGCGAACTGGGCGAGAAGCCATTCGTAGCGGTTCGGTGACCAGATCCCGATACGCTCACCCTTCTTAAAACCGAGTGCGTGAAGCCCGCAAGCTAAACGGTCGACCTCTTTATCGAATGCGGAATAGGTCCACCTGATATCCTGCGCCGGAAAAACCGCGGCTTCACGGTTTCCGAACGCCGCGACCGTCTTCTTTAAAAGAACCGGAATTGTGTCTTCGATCAGGGCTTCGCCTGTTAAACCGCGTACGATTGAACGTCCGCCAACCGGCGCACGGCTTTGCATGTCCAGATTGTTCGTCATATTCCTCGCATTCTGCAGATAAACGTTCGCTTCTGCAGATCTATCCCTTTACTTTCACAAGGGTCCGACCCCGCACCTCACCCTTAAGGATCTTGGGCGCAAGATCGATCACCTCCTCCAGATCGACAGTATTGGTCATCTCACCGAGTTTGCCAAGATCGAGGTCCTTCGCGAGGCGCTGCCACGCTTCGATCCGATCCGGTTTCGGACAAATGACGCTGTCAATTCCGATAAGGGAGACGCCGCGCAAGATGAAAGGCGCAACGGATGAGGGAAGATCCATGCCCGCCGCAAGACCGCAGGCGGTCACGACGCCACGATATTTCATACCGGCGATGACATTGGCAAGAACATGACTTCCGGCGGCGTCAACGGCACCTGCCCAACGTTCTTTTTGAAGCGGTTTCCCAGGTTCTGAAAGCGTCGCCCTGTCGACGATCGAGGTTGCCCCGAGGCCCTTTAGGTACCCCTCTTCGCTCACGCGTCCTGTTAAAGCGGCGACTTCATAGCCGAGTTTGGATAGAAGTGCGATTGCAACGCTTCCGACGCCACCCGACGCACCGGTAACGATAATCTCACCGTGATCCGGAGTAACACCCTGACGCTCCAGAGCAAGAACACACAACATGGCGGTATAGCCGGCCGTACCGATCGCCATCGCCTGAGCGGCGTCAAGGCCATCCGGCAACGGGACGAGGTAATCGCCGGGAACACGTGCTTTTTCAGCGTAACCGCCCCAGTGTTTTTCGCCGACGCCCCACCCATTAAGGACGACCATATCGCCCGGTTTGTAGTCACCATGGGTGCTTTCGATAACACTTCCCGCAAAGTCGATGCCCGGCACCATGGGAAACGATCGCACGACCGGCGCTTTTCCTGTAATCGCGAGGCCGTCCTTATAGTTCACAGTTGAATAGTGAACTTCCACGGTGACATCGCCTTCAGGCAATGCGCTTTCATCAATATCGGTCACCCCGACCGTTTGTTGGTCCTCGCCCTTTTCAATCAGTACGCCGCGAAACATTGCCCCTCCTCAAGGAATAAAAAACCGCACTCGGCAAAGGTGCCGCGCGCGGTCATAAATTCATTGATCGTCCCCCCTGTCAATGAGGGCAGTTTCGTTTACGAAACCGGATCTCTGGAAACCCTGTCAGGCGGACTTTGTCCGTTGTGCCTCAACGGTTTCCGACAGGTCACGCAAATAGGAGATAAGCTGGTCGATTGCCTCTTTCGCAGCCGTCTCATCAGCCGCAAAGAGCGCATCACGCAAGGCTCTATACTGATCAACGATGACACTGCGATCCTGCACATATGCAATGTTCACGCTCATGACCGGCATGAGCGATTCAATCACCCCGTACATGAGGTATTGCAGCATAGGGTTCTCGGTCGCATCGACGATCGTGCGATGGAAATTCACGTCATAGTCGCAGAAGTCTTCATCGCTTAAATTCGGGCGTTCCAGATCACGAAGCGCTCTATCAATCCTATCACCGATCTCCGGGGACCACTTCCGGATGAGCTTCTGGCAGCAATGAAACTGCATGAACCGACGGACATCGAGAATTTCGGAATATTTCACAGATTCAAGTGACAGCATAAGCATTGTAGCCGTCACAACGGATTCGGCTGCATCACTCACTTCATAGTGGCGTACGAAAGTGCCCCCAGTCGGTCCACGCCTTGAAGTGATGAGATTTTGAGCCGCAAGTCGCTTTAAAGCTTCCCTGATTGTCGGCCTTGATACGCCGAATTGGACCGACATATCCATTTCAGTGGGCAACTGCTCGCCCGACTTGAATGTTCCATCTAGAATTGCAGCTCTGATTTGCTCAGCGATCTGCATTGTTGCGCTAGCAACAACCACTGGTTTTAACTTGTTCACGCCCGGACCTTCTCTGGATCTGGTTTTCTCCGTTTGACGCACCGGCCCCCTGAGATCGGATAACGCCGCTAAAAAACAATTTCACAAATTCTTATGCTAATTGCTACTAAAGTCAAACAACGTTTCACGGGAATTTTATTTGTATACAAGCAAACAACTCAAAATTGTAGACTGAGGGGTAACCTTCAAAAATCATTTCCTAAAAATACGAGAAAACAAAAA
>JBCDCU010000019.1:0-20704 GCA_039181265.1 Pseudomonadota bacterium
ACCGTGTAGACAATCTCGGGACGGAAGTCTTTCAGGACGCTCGGCACATCCTCATAGGTGTTGCACTCACGAAACTCGATATCCGGGAATTTTTCCGAAAGGTCCGCCGCCAAGGATTCCGTCTGATCATTGTGGAGCAGCACTTTTGGAAGGTCAGCCATCACCCGTCTCCACCGGTGCGATGACAAGGTCGATGAGGTCTGAGAACGGCCGCTCAGGATCAAGAAGGCGGTCCGTCATCGACCACAAAGCCTCTTGCCGGTCGGCGGCGAGAACCGGGGTCATGGTCAGGAACTTTTCTCTTATTTCGGCTTCTGTCATCGGCGCTTCCGGCCCTCCGCGCGCGTGGATGTCGCCTGATGTCAGGACCGATCCATCATTGAGCTCTACGGTGACATCAGACCACCGGCTTTCTGGAAACCGTGTTGAATGGCGCTCGTCGACCTCGATATCAATCCGCTGAAGCACGTCCGCGACGGCCTGATCCTGCAATCCTTCACCCTGAATATGCTCCGGGCCGATCCGCGCGTGAATCATGTAAGCGGCGAGCGCAAATTGAAGCGAATATTGCGCCTGCGATGTCGATGAGGGCATTCCCGGAAAAAGAGCCGCTGCTTCTTCAAATGTCCGGACCTTGATGGCAGCAACGTCCGATGCGTGAAATCCATGGCTTTTGACCAAGGCGTCGAGCGCGTCGATTGCAGCATGCGCCCAGCGGCAAATCGGATAGGGTTTGATGTAATTCTTTTCGATTGTCCAATCCCTGCCAAGGTCGCTCCAGATCCCGGCAACAGCATCCTCCGTCACGGTGATCGCCGGTGCGCCTTCAAAGCCCTCCTCGGCAAGAAGGACGGCCATCGTTCCGACAAAAGCACCCATGCCAGAGCCATCATGAAGCATTGTCGGATTTGCAATCTCGCGCATCATCTGACTGCGCGGTCCATGATATTCCGCAATCCCAAGCGCCTGATAGAAGTGTTCGGGAGTGCTCTTGCGCAATCGGCATCCGAGTGCCGCGACACCAAGCGCATTCCAGGCGCCGGACGTATGATAATCATCGACCGTTGCGTGAAGCGCTATCCCTGCCCGCGCGCCAACTTCGTAAGAGACAACCAGCGCCTTTAAGGCGTCCCGCGCCGATAAATCAGGATAGTGATGGGCAAAGGCAATCAATGCCGGCACAACCGCACATCCGATATGGCCTTTGGTGGGGTTATAGCCGTCATGGGCATCGAGATTATCGATCTGGGTTGCCGCAGCATATGACGCTCCGGGAATAGAGGCTTGACGGCCATCGAAGAGGATCGGTGCCGCATCCTCAGCTTTGCCCGCAGCGTGAAACCGCACCGCATGATTGCGCGCGATTTTGCCCGCGTCGAGATGGGTCGCCCCTGCAGCAACCCCCAGCGTGTCGACAAGAAGGATTGCCGCAATTTTAAGGGCGCTTTCCGGAAACGCATCATGGGTGAGCGTGAAGTCTGATAATGTTTCAAAGCTCATAAGCGTTCCATTTCCAGCAGCTTCCCAAAACCCGGGACCGGTTTATCGAACCCGATCATCTGCAAGGCCTGAACCATCATGGCCTGATTGGAGGTCACCACGGGCTTGCCGATTTCTTTCTCAAGCTCAGAGATGATTTCGACACTTCGCATGTCCGTGCAGGAAAGGACGATTGCATCGGCCTCTTCATGGTTGGCTTTTCGGGCAAGCTCCAAGATCGACGATGGGGTCAAAGCGCCCTGCTCCTCATTTCCAAGCCTTTGTGTCACGTCCGATCGGCCAAGTGTTTCAATCCCCATCGTGTCCAGAAAGCTGATCGCGAGATCGTTGATTGCCGGAACATAAGGCGAGGCAAAACCGATCCTGGATAGTCCAAGAAGGGTCAAGGCATTCACCAAGGCTCCTGCTGCCGTCACCGTCTTGGCACCGCTTGCCGTGTTGATCATTGCAGCGAGATCGCGATCAAAGCCCGGCCCATGGGTCAGGGTCGCGGACGTGCACCCATAGAGGACGACATCGGGCTTTACCCCCATCAGCAATCTGATTGGTTCATCGATGTCGGACGACCCCAAGCCTTTCATCTGGTTTTCGTCGGGGATTTCATCTTCGTCATAGCCGCCCATCCGCGCAAAATGCATGGATATTCCGGCGGGGGCCATCAGCGCCATATCAGGCTCAAGATTGGAGTTTGTGAACGGAACGAGAATTCCAAATCGTGCCCGCCCGCGTGATGCGCTCACCTGCAAGAGATCGCCCTCCATTTGATCATCCAGTCTACCGCAATGTTCACCGCCTCTGCCGTCCCGACTGTCATTCTGACCATGCCCGGCAAACCTGCGCCTACCTGTTTTCGAAGCAGAATGCCCTCGTCACGCAAACGCTGATCAAGGTCATCGGCCTTCGCTTCTGTCTCGCAATCAATCAGAAGGAAGTTTGTGAAACTCGGATAGACCTTGAACCCGGCGCTTTTTAAGTCCGCCGCAATCCGGTCTCGGATCTCAATCGTCATATCGCAGGTCTCGCGCATGTAGCGCTGGTCCCGCAAGGCGGCGAGCGCCGCGACCTGCGATAACGACGAGACATTGTTCGGATTGAGCACCTTTCTGATTTCGCATTGAATTAAATCCGGAAAAAGACCCCAGCCGACGCGGTAGCCTGCCATGCCATAGGCTTTGGAGAAGGTTCTGAGGAGAATTGTGTTGCCGCCTTCGACCATATCAAAACAGCGTTCTCCCAGATGATCGGCAAACTCGCCATAGGCTTCATCGATCACAAGCAGAATGTCGTCGCGCAACCCCTCGCGGAGGCGCACCAGGTCTTTCTTGGAAAGGCGCGTGCCCGTGGGGTTACCGGGATTTGCAATGAAGACCAGCCCCGTATCGGGCCGGACCGCATCAATCATCGCAGAGACCGATACAGTCGCGTCAACTTCCGGGGCTTTATCGACCCTCGCATCCGATAAAGCCCCGGCGGTGCGAAAGAACGGATAAGCGTGTTCGGACACCAAAACGCTCCGCTTCGGACCGGAATAGACCCTCGCAATGGCCCCGATCAGGTCGAGCGATCCGTTGCCGCAGAGTATCCTGACGCTTTGAATCGCATGGACATCAGCAAGGGCATTCCTGAGATCACGCCAGTCCGGATCCGGATAGAGCATGCTCTGCGACAGAGCGCTCTTTACGGCTTCACCCACATTCGGACTTGGCGGGCGAAAGCTCTCATTCTGGGACAGTGAGATGATGTCGCCGGACGCCGATGTGCTGAGATCCGCCAGAGCATAGGCTGCCATCGATTGAATATGGTCGCGCGGGATCGTCACGTTGCTTTCCCATATTTCGTTCTGGCGGCTTCCGGACTGACAATGCCGTTCGCAACGTCGTTCTCAAGCGCCTCCGCATCGCGCTTATTGGGGGGTCCGTACCCGCCGCCTCCCGGCGTTTCGAAGATCAGTCTCTCACCGCCCGCAACTTTGAGTTCGCCTTTACCGGGTAAATCCTTGCCGTCCTCCCCGATCCGTATGCGTCCGGCAGCACCATCCAGACCACCGGACCGTCCCTTCGCCGGATTGATGATCCGCTCGACCGACAGAAAAACCAGAAAGTCTTCGTTCGTCGATGACGTGAGCTCAATCCGTTGTCCCAATCCGCCGCGCTTTCTTCCCGCACCACCGGAGTCGGTCCGCAATTCTCTTCGATGAAACAGGATCGGGGCTGTTGCTTCTGTGGTTTCAACCTGACTTCCCCATACGCCGCTTGGAAACGCCGTTGCGGAAAGACCGTCAAACTCCGGTCGGGCTCCCGTCCCGCCATTGAAGACGAGTTCAACGGCAAAGAATGTTCCGTTCCGGTCAATCGCGTCCGGTGTGTGCCGAAGCGGCAAATCATACATGCAGGATGCACCCTCCGCCGGTATCAGATCGGGAACGGCTTGCGAGAGGCAGCCATAGACGAGATCCGGCGTCATCTGGCCGATCGTGTGACGCATGGCAACCGGTGCAGGTGGCTGTGCGTTGAGGATGCATCCTTTGGGCGCCACGACCTTGAACGGCGCGAGCGAGCCCGCATTGTTTGGAATATCCGGCCCGATGATGCAGCGGAGCGCAAACACCGAATAGGCGGTCGCATAATTCAGCGGGACATTGATGCCTTTTCCGACACAGGGATCGGTGCCCGAAAAATCGAGGAGAACCTGATCGTCCGAGATCGTGAGGGTGGCACGAAGATCAACCGGTTCATCATAGCCGTCGACCGTCAATGCGCTTTTCCAACGTCCCGCTGGAAGGCCTTTGATTGCGGCAAGGGTTCCCTGCCGCGACGTTTCGATAATGTAATCCGAAAGAGCTTCGAGATCGGAAATTGAAAACTCCCTCATCATTTGAAGAAGCTTGCCTGAACCTGCCTCGCAGCAGGCAATCAGCGCGTAAATGTCGCCCTCATTGGCAATCGGCTCGCGGGAATTCGCCTTCACAATCTCAAGAAGGAGCGCATTGATTTCTCCACGATCGACAAGTTTGCACGGCGGGATCAAGAGACCCTCATCATAAATGTCGGATCCTTCCGGTCCCATCCCGAGCCCGCCAAGATCGACCAGATGAGAAGTACACGATGTGAAACCAACGACCTGACCGTCATGAAAGACGGGCATCATCAGGAGAAAATCATTGAGATGCCCGGAGGCAATCCACGGATCGTTCGTCATATAAATGTCGCCGGGCTTCATGTGCTGAACCCCGATTTTTGCCCTGAGCGTCTTCACCGCTTCTGCCATTGTGTTGATGTGCCCGGGTGTGCCGGTCACAGCCTGAGCGAGCATTTGGCCTTTTGCATCGAAGATCCCGGCCGATATATCGCCGCATTCCCTGACAATCGGGCTGAAGGCAGCTCTCACGAGCGCCATTCCCTGTTCTTCGACGAGCGCCAGCAACCGGTTCCACATGACTTGAAGGCGCGTATCGCTTTTGATCATGATTTGGGCTCCTCGATCCTGGTAAGCCATATCGCCTCGTCTCCGTCGATTGTCGCTTCAAAGTCGACGCTCACAAGCGTGGTGGTCTGAGGTTCGACAATCAAAGCGGGGCCGACAATATGATCGCCCGTCTGCAAGTCGGCCCTGTCAAAGATCGCAGCAGTTTTTGGTTCTCCGGATAGATCGCAAGTTATGTCCCGCGTCTCTTTGGCCGTGATCCGTCTTGCCGAGACAGGCTTCGGGGTCTCTGAAACCGATGTCGATGGCGTTGAAACCGTGAGCCCCCAATTCAGGATTTCTATCGTCATTCCCGGAACGGCCCGGCTGAAGATCCTGCGATACTCGGTTTCGAACGCCGCCCTGAGAGGATCGATATCGGAACCGGTCAGCGGATGATACGGGAGGTCCACTTCAATCTCGTGGCCCTGACCATGATAACGCATGAAGGCAACCCGCCGTCTGGTGAGTGCGCTATCCG
This sequence comes from Pseudomonadota bacterium, assembly GCA_039181265.1. Lineage (GTDB taxonomy): Bacteria > Pseudomonadota > Alphaproteobacteria > Rhizobiales > JACESI01 > JBCDCU01. The sequence continues at coordinate 5,444 of JBCDCU010000019.1, forward strand.
GCGCCCCTGCCCTGACGACACTCTCCGCCTCCTCCTCCATCTCGCCGAGAAAGGCATTGAGCGCCTCGACATCAAGATCATCCAGCGTCCTATAGTTCGACCGGATGACCTCGAATGAAATCGGGGCATGGAGAAATCCGACCGCCGATCCGACACCCGGATTTTTCGGAACCAGAATCCGGTCCACATTGGTTTTCCGCGCGACCCGCGTTGCATGAAGCGGACCATTTCCCCCAAACGCGATCATCAAACGGGTTTCGAGGTCTTTTCCGGATTCAACCGCATGCATGCGTCCGGCAGCCGCCATGCTTTCATCGACAATCTCGCTGATCGCATTGGCCGCCTCGATCTCCGAGAGCTGAAGCGGCTCACCTATATCAGATCCGACAACCTTCCTTGCCTTCCCGGCATCGACCCGCAAACGGCCTTCTGCAAACCGGTCCGGGTCGATATAGCCCTGAACGATATCGGCATCGGTCACCGTGGCGTTTCCTCCGCCTTTTCCGAAGGCAGCAGGCCCGGGATCAGCCCCGGCGCTTTCCGGAGCAACTTTCACGCGGTGAAGCTTATCGACAGTGGCAATCGAGCCACCACCTGCGCCGATTTCAATCATTTCAACGACCGGGACTCTGACCGGCATGCCCGAGCCTTTGATAAACCGGTCGGCACGCGAGACTTCGAACTTCCGCGCGGTCTGGGGCCGGTAATCGTCAATGAGACAGAGCTTTGCCGTCGTGCCGCCCATATCAAACGACAGGACATCGGTTTCGCGGGATGCACGGGCGATCCGCGCTGCGAGGATGGCGCCGCCGGCAGGGCCTGATTCAACAAGCCTGATCGGAAGACGTCTCGCCGTTTCAACGGTCGTCATGCCGCCCCCTGCTGTCACCAGGAGGATCGGGCAATTGAGCCCCTTTTCAACGAAGCCTGCCTCAAAATCCGAGAGATAGTTCGCCATCAAGGGCTGGACGTAGGCATTGGCCAAAGTCGTGCAGAGACGATCGAATTCGCGCGCCTCCGGGCTCACCTCATGACTGACCGAAATCGTCAGATCCGGCATCCGCGCCTCTATGAGCTGCTTCAGTCTGATCTCGTGCGCCGGATTGGCATAGGAGTGGAGAAGGCAAATCGCGATTGCTTGCGTCCTGGATGCATCAAGGTCGGAAATGAGATCGTCAATCGCGGCTTCATTCAGCGGCACCAGCTCATTGCCCTTCACATCCATTCGACCGGCAATCGTGAAGGAACGGGAGCGCGGAACGATCAGATCCGGTTTTTCCAGATTGATGGAATACTGGCTGTAGCGGCGTTCATAGGCGATCTCCAGAATGTCCCGAAAACCGTGTGTCGTGATGGTTGAAACCCGTGCGCCACGCCGCTCGATCAAGGCGTTGGTTGCTAGTGTCGTGCCGTGAACGAGCCCGGCAACGTCAGCCCAGTCGGCCTTTGCTTCAGAGAGAACGTGGTGAGCGCCAGCAAGAGCACCCTCTTCGGGGCTATCAGGCGTCGTGGCCGTTTTTGCCGTTGCGATGATGCGCGAACTGCCGTCCATCAGGACGGTGTCGGTGAACGTGCCGCCGATATCAATCGCCATGCGCAGGCCGGATGAAGCGATCATGTGGAAGGATTTCAGTGTTTGGGACTTTAGGAGATACGCGCACTCGGGAGCGCGGATGACGTGATTTTCGTCCGCGTCGTTAGACGACCAGATCGCATCCTGTTGCCCGCCGCATCATGGGCAAGCTTGGAGACACTGAAACACTCTCAGACATCATAGGTCTCTTCCAAATTCCTGACAAAAAGAATGGCGGAGAAACAGGATGACTGTCAACGGGATTCGGTTTGGCTTGGAAGGTGGGGGATGTCGATTCCTAACGTAGCTCAAGCTTCTATTTATGAGCGAATCTGTGAATAGTGGCCGTTCATACCACATTGGGTGAAGCGTGAGTTCGTCCCTTGCCTCAAGTCATTGCGATAGCGACCAAGCGTCCGAAATGAGGGGAAAGCGGTCATTTATTACGATGCGGAATTGGGGATAGGAAAAACAAAAACGCGAACCTTAGAAAAATCAGATCTGCGACGAATACGAATTGCTGAGATGCGGACTCTACGGACTTTTGTCCTTTCCGGATCAACGGCAGGTTTCATCCGTTTGCTACGCTTTGTAGGGAATGCGTGCCGTTCGCAATCTAGCAGTAAATATTATACCGTTATTTTGTCACTCCTGACTCTAAGATTTCTATACCAACACTGTCGCAATCTAAGGCAACTCTTGCGCCGAATGGTAACGTGTAGATCGGGTCTGTATGACCAATGTCAGCGTCGGCGAAAACTGGTAAGTCCACCAAACCATGTTCCGAGATCACCGTCATAATTGCATCCTTTTGCGCCCGCCTATATTCTGATGTTGTCTCAGAACCTCCGGGGCGAGCCACGATTAACCCTGAGAGCCGGTCTAGAATTCCTTGGGCGGCGTAGTTCCTCATCCAACGCCGTACGCTATCGGCGCTTGGTGCTTCTTCTGAAGTTTCATAAAATAGAACTGCGCCGTCCCAGTAATCGGGAGTTGGCCACCAAGTCGTCGCCTTGAGGGTCTCCAACACTTCTGCGCACCCTCCAATCAGTCGCCCAGCGTGCGTTCCAGTGCCTTGCAGCACCTCTAGCCCATCGTCGAAAATTCGTTTTCTAGCGCAATTCTGAGTTGCAGGGTTTGACCAGTCCAGCATCTCAACAGTCCAGCCTTCAGAATTCTTAGGAAGTAACCCTATGGGTTTGGATTGAAAAACGGCTCTCTCGAAGCTGTCCTTTCCAGCACGAGTCATTCCAAGGTTTTCTGCAAACCCTGACATAATTGACGGGCCATAAAAGGTACTGATCCCAGCCTTTAGGCAGGCAAAATGTATGGAAGTCACATCTGAATAGCCAATGAAGACCTTAGGGTTTTGCGCAATGATGTCGAGGTTCAGAAATGGCAAAATCCTTATGCTGTCGTCTCCTCCTATGGAAGCGAAAATACCTTTTACGGCCGCGTCCTCAAACGCCATCATGAGATCATCGGCCCGCGCTTGAGGGGCTTCGACAACCTCCAAGCCAAAAGTCTGTTCCAGATATGAGACCCCAGCATCGAAAACATGTGGGAATAAGCTTGGACCACCCCAGCACGGGGTGACAACCATTACACGGTCGCCATGCCGCAGCTTCCCTGGTTTCTTCAGTGCAGTAGTCCAATTCATGTGGTTCATCCGTGAGACTTGGAGAGCCAGTTCAGGAAAACACCAATCAGCGGAAATGTTAAGGCTGACGCAATTGACTGATGGCGGCTTTGCGCGGTTTTTCGTCATTGATGCGTGGTGCAGCATTCGTCAACTTGGGCTCCTTCCGGAAATTCCTGACCAAAAGCAAGCGCGCAAATTGAACGGCAACTTTCGGAAAATTGCGCTGCAACATAGGAGTTGGAACCGAAAGGCAGGTTTGGACCGAGAGCGACGAAGCTCACAACCAATGTTTTGGTAACGACAATCACTAGCAACGGCCAACTTTGGCCATCAAAGCTACAACGACATGTTTTCCGCGGTTGATCCATAGCGGATAATAGATGGAGGGCAGCAATTTGCTCGTACCATCGTTTACCCTGATACGATCTTTCGTAAGTACCAGAATCTGGTTGGTGGTAGTATTTTAAGATCCACCGATTGACAATCTTTATACAGCCAGTGCGGTGGTAACCGGACAATTTTTGTAACTCTACGGAGTGGTCCAGTAATGCGGAAATATTATTTAATCGCCGCGTTTTTCACCCTGTCGTTGATAGTCTATTTGTCTTACGCATTTCAGAATTGTGAAGTGCTATGTGAAGAAGATTTTTGGATAGCGTCGCCAACAAAATCAGAGGTGCAACAGCATGTGCGGCTTTGGACCAACTTAAATATCCCCGGAAAAAGAAAGTATAAATACAGGTCGGCGCTTCATTTGGCCGCTAGATTTGGATCGCCTGAAGCGACCCAGTATCTAATCGATAGGGGGGCGGATCCTGATTTAAAGTCGATAACCAACGAAACTCCGCTCTTGTTGGCTGTTTACTCTGATGAGCCTAAGAATCTGGAGGTTCTTTTGAGGGCTGGAGCTGACCCAAACGCAGATGAATTCGGACGCTCATATCCGCTCATTATTGCCATGGCAAAGGGCGATTCGCGAAAAGCGAATGCGTTGATCGCTGCCGGAGCCTCAACTTTCTCCCCCCCTCATGGGGGCTCAACGCCCTTAATCGCGGCGGCACAATCTAAGAATTCGTCACTGGTAAAACTGTTATTGGATCTGCATGGAGAGCGTTATAGCGGCATAGAGTTGTGTAGGGCATTGGTGCGAGCGGGAAGTAGAGGGTTAGCTGAGAGTGTAAAACTGCTTCTGGATGCGGGAGCTAACCCAAATTGCGGCGGCTACATTTCCACATCCACACCTCTTATGGCAGCTATATCTTTAGGTGAACTGAAGGGTATCGAGTACCTGATTGAAGCTGGCGCCGACGTGAACAAAAGGAATGGTTCCGGACTAACAGCACTGCATTTGGTCTCTGGAGGCGGTACCGCTGAACGTGTAAGAATGCTTTTAAGAGCAGGCGCCCGCGTAGACGTCAAAGACGCAAAACAAACAACGCCACTCCATAGGGTTGCGGCCAGTAAGGCAGGGAGCGCTGAGGTGGTTCAAATTCTGGTATCAGAGGGCCTTGACGTTAATCTCGCGACTGAGGGTGGTCGTACGCCTCTGCATCTCGCAAGCCTGACCGGCAATGTGGCTGTTGCAGCAAAACTCATTGAACTTGGTGCATCGATTAACATTACCGACGCAAATGGAGAAATGCCCCTGCATCTAGCCGCCAAAAACCGCGGCTCTGAGTTCCTTGAATTGTTAATTGCCAAGGGTGTAGACGTTGACGCCAAGGGAGTTTTCGGTCGCACCGCAATGCACTACGCCGCTAGTTCAGGCTCGGCGTCCAATCTTCATCCATTACTTGAGGCAGGCCTTTCAATAAACCAAAAAGACCAGCATCAAGTCACTCCTCTCCATTTTGCAGCCTCGTTCGGGCCGGTAGACGTGGTCAAAAGTTTTGTTAAAGCGGGCGCCAACATGGAGGCGCGTGATCAAAATCAACAAACTCCGTTACATTTTGCGGCACGCCACGGCGACAAAGAGACAGTGAGAGGGCTTGTTGAAACAGGTGCAAAACTGGATGTGCGGGATAAATGGGGTTATTCACCCCATCAATATTCGCTAGGTAACAGGAAGCTGAGATATAATGGGGGTGACCAGCTTTTGAGGCCGGGGAGATAAATAGAAACTAAATTTTGTGATCCCCTTATTGAAAGACGGCTTTGGACACCTGACGGAAGTCTTCGAGTGAACTCGTGCAGCTAATTCCAAGGACAGCTTCCGGGAAATCGCAGTGCAGCACTCAATGGCAATTCCAATGACCGCAAAGGGCCGCGAATCGCAATGAATAATTGCGAATAACGCGACACTCATAATTTCCAGAATAAGCCCAATCTACGTCTGATATACTTCGTCGGTTACCGGTTCCAACCAATCGGCATGTTTGCCTTCCAACTCTTCTTGGATGGCAATATGGGACATAGCATGATCAGGTGCAGCGCCATGCCAATGTTTTTCCCCCGGTTCAATCCAGATTGTGTCTCCTGGCAAAATTTCCTGAATAGCTTCGCCGTCCTTTTGAATGCGGCCGACACCAGAAACAACATAGAGCGTTTGTCCAAACGGATGAGTATGCCAATTAGTGCGGGCGCCAGGTGAAAAACTAACACGTAACGCGCGGACCCTGGACGGTTCGGGTGCTATTACGATGGGATCCATCATTACAGTGCCAGTAAAATACTCAGCACTGGCAAAGTTAGTGGAGCGGCTATTCGCCTTGTAGATATCCATACCGAATTCCTTACGAGTTTGTTCTTGACCAGAAATTTAAAGCGAATACAGCGCTACATTTCAAATGGCAGCTATCGGGAGATCGCAGCGCAGCATTCGATGGAAAGTCGAATGACGGCTTTGGGCCGATTTGATGAAAAAGGCTTCTTGGACTTCGTCAGCTTAATGAGTCAGCGAGATAATGGATCGTCTGCTACACCGGTTGCGGGACGACCTTGGCGAGCTTTCTGAGGTTTTGGGCTGTTACTGCAAGGACGAATTCATCTTTTGCGCCATTTGGTCCTCTCAAACGCTGTTGATCTGTATCTTTCACCTTTCTCACCCCTGAATTGAATGCCAAACTGCTTGGAATGAAAGAGTGGACGATCATTAAGAATATCGACGACGAAACAGGTACACGACGGGTAGAAATGCGACAAAGCCCTGACGGTAGACTCTTTCGTTACTATGAATTGCGGTGGTGGGCAGCTTGCGAAGAGGATGAAGGAGTGCTTGGCGATGGCTATTGGTCATCCAACGGAATGTCTGGATACTTTGGAAGCTTAATTGACTGTGAGAACGAAGCTCGAAGCGCGATTGGTTGGCTGCGGTCTTAATTTTGGAGAACACTAGCGAAAAGCCATACGTTTTCGTAACGTGCAATACTTCTAGAACCTCTTCGACAGCGACTATTGGCCAAGCCGCGGCAAATGTACATTTAGGCCGCCTACCGAAATTTCCGATCGAAAGCGTGAAACCAAATCTAATGGCAGCTATCCAGAAATCGCACTGCAACATAGGAGTTGGAACCGAAAGGCAAGTTTGGCCCAAAAAAACAGCTGGCTCTGCCTGCCCTGCCACGTCTCGAACCCGCTCACCCCCCTAAAACTTCAAGCTCGCTCTCAGCTGGGCGCCGTGGACCATGGTGTCGTCGGAGAACCGGCCCTGATAGCGCAGCGTGACGGAATTGCCTTTCTCGGTAAAGAGCGTGGCCCCCACATCGACATCGCCGAAGACACGGTCAAGCTCTGTGGAGACGGCGAACGCGCTGACACCGGCGGGGGCCGACACAAAGCTTGCCGTCTGGGCGTGGCTATCATCGGAAAAGACGGTAAAGCCGAGATCGGCGAAGGCGCGCACCGTCATGCCGCTATCGAGATCGTAATCCTTTGAGATTTCGAGCGAGGGGGATGCCGCAAAGTAAACGTCGCTCTCCCCGGATGTGGTGAGGTTTGCGGCCCCGCCACCGGTCTCCGTTACGCCGGCAAGATCAAGATAGGTGAGCGAGAGATCAAGCTGCGGTTTCAGATCAACCGCGTTTGTCTCAAACAAATGGGCAAAGCGCGTCTGGAAGGTGAGAAAGCCGACATCGGGCTCCGATTGCGGGAAGAGGCTCAAACCGCCGAATGTGACGGCGCGGGTGAGATCGTTCTGGCTCGTTCCGCCGGAAAGGCTTGCTGCCGCAAGAAACGCATCCTTTTGATATTTGACGGCAAGGCCGCCCTGGAAGCGGTCGAAATCGCCATCGACACCGGCATCCGTGTCGAAGCTTCCGGCTTCATAGCCAAAGCCGAAGCCAACCGACCAGTTGGGCGCGACCGTAAATTGCGCGCCGGTTGCAAATCCGCCTGCCGCCTCATCGAAGCCGACATTGGTCGATGTCGCGTCGCGGTCGAGGAAGCGTCCGAGCGGCTGGAACCAGGCGCATTGGCCTTCGGAAATCGCCGCATAGACGCCGTCGGCCTCACGGCAGCTCAAAAGCGAGTTCGCAAAACCAAGCGAAGAAAAGAGCGTTGTCGTCTGAAGATTGAGAAAGCTCTCCGCACCGAGCTGGTCATAGGCATCGGCGACATCGGCAACGGAACTGGTTCCGTTGATGATCCCGTCTAAGAGTGGGGTCAATCCGCCGCCACCGGCCGCCGCCGCCGCATCGAGCGTCGCGCCGACATTGGTCTGATTGGGATTGAACACGACACCATCCGGCGTGAAATCGAGATTGGTCTGGATCACCACATCATTCGCGTTCGGAAAGACGAGTTCCGCCTGAAGGACCGGACTTGCGATGAGGCCAAGACCATTATCGGTCACACCGCCGGTCGCGGTCAGGATCGTCACTTGCTGCACGCCGGTTGCCGGATTGACGACATCATCGGCAAGAACGGTACCCGAAAGGTCCGCAGTTCCCGTCACCGTCAGGAGATCGCCGGTGAGTGCCGTCAGATCCACGGTCGGCTGGAAGTGGCCGGTTGTCGTTTGCACCAGATTGCCGGTGATCGTCGTATTGAGGATCGTTCCCGTTCCGCCCGGCGAGAGTGTGCCCGCATTGATGAAAAGGTTCCCTGCCCCAAGGTTCACCACCATGCCGGAATTGAACGTCGCACCCTCAAGGTTGTTAAAGGCGTTCGTTCCGGCGCCGAGTTCAATCGCGCCGTTCGTGGTCGTCGTCAAAACGCCAAAATTGTTGATCGTGGTGTCGCCTGCTCCGTCGGTGACCGCATTGCCGCTCGGCGCAGATATCGTGACGTCGCCCATTGTGTTGAGGACGTTTGTCGAGCCGGCAGGGCCGGTGAAGGCCACGCCAGCGCCGGTACCGGCCCCGCCCGAAACCGTGCCATCTTCGAGATTGATCGTGGCCGTGCTTCCTGCTGTCACAGTTGCTTCAATACCGAAAAAGTTCGCCGTTTCCGCTTGCAAATCTCCAGTCGATGAAACGGTGACATTCCCGGTGCCGATCACGCTTGCCTCAATACCGTCGTTGCCGCCGCTTGTGATATTTCCGACGGATGTGACCGTTAGATTGCCGTTGCCGTTGATGCTCGTATCGATCGCTTCCTGCGAATTATCGCCGGTTGTGAGGTCGCCGGTCGTTGTGATCGTCAGGTTACCGTTGCCATTGATGTCGGCATCGATCGCTTCCTGAGCACTGTCGCCGGTGGTGATGTTACCCGTCGATTCAATTGTCAGGTTGCCGTTGCCCGTGATGTCGGCATCAATCCCTTCCTGGCCGCTGTCCCCGGTTGTTAGGTCGCCCGTGGATGTGAGTGTCAGATTGCCGTCGCCGGTAACGTTCGCAAAGAACGCCTCTCCGGTCTCGGTGGTAATATCGCCGATCGACATGATGGTGAGGTCATCATTCCCATTCAGCGCCGCATTGATCCCGTCCCCGGTTCCTGACGTGTTGATGCCAAAGGGACCCGTGTCGGCGTTGATGGTGATGCCGGTCGTGGAGGCAAAATTGATCCCGTCAACGCCAGCGGCAGGTGTGATCGCGAGATCAAGTGAATTGATATCAAGGGTCTCAATCGCGGGGCCATCAACATCGACACCGCCCGAAAGATCGCCGGTACAGGTTGCTGTCGTGCCATTGACGACACAGGCCGCCGGATCACTTGTGCCGAGCGGAACCGCCTGGGCGTGGGCGTCGTCAGATCCAAAGACCATGATCGCGCCCGCCGCGAGGGGAATCAGCGCTCCTGCCGCGAGATAGGACGGACGAACAGCACCCCTGTATTGTTTTCTGGAAAGCGCTTTGGCCCGGCGTCGTGCATGACGATTGAAAACGTTCATGTTTTCCCCGCTCAATTCATGACCACGGCAGGGATTGATTACAATCACTCTCTGCTCAGTGGGAATTGCAAAACAATTCAAACGTTATTTATTGATACCATGCGGGGGGCGCTCTTATGCTTGGCACCCGGCTTTTAATACCGGATTATGCCCTGCTTTCTGCTTAAAGTGTCTCATCTGCAACAATACAGGCGGTCCATAATTGGGGCCGGACCGATAAACGGGATAACAGGCAATCGTTTTTCGACCTTGTCTCGGGCAGCAATCCTGATAACAGGGCGTGTCCCGACCCGTTCTTCATGAGAGTGAAGCTCCGATTCAAACGCCTAGACGAAGCTTGGCAATGACCGCATGCCTATTTGAGCAGGCCTTCAAAGCCCGGGAGCGACATTTTGTCGGCACGATGGAGCTGGCTGTCATTTTCGGTGATCACCAGGACGCTGCCCCGTGGGATTGTGCAGTCCTTTTCCCCGATCAATGAGCCTGTACGCGTGTCGAAACGCACGCCGCAAGACCATCGGTCAGCTACCGCAATGATCAGGTTCACAATGGTCGGAACCGCAATCGCACCGATTATGGCAAGCTCTATGCCGGACATGCCGCGCGTGCTTTGCGCTTCAGCGTCCGTCGCGCCTGCTACCTTTACAGCGGCAAGTACAGCGTCGAGATCCTCATCCTGAAAATTCAACCGGAATTGCTTGATGTCATCGGTCATTGCGCACCCTCTTCCTTCGGCCCGTAATGGTGATCGAGATATTTTCGCCAGCTTACCGCAGGTCCGTTACGGCCTCGAACACCCTTGAGAGCCTTTAATTCGAAGTCGGTAACGGGCCCGATATAATGTAGCGCCTTTTTCATCAGATTGGTCGCCTGGATGCTTGCCGCAAGGGCATTGCGATCCAGAAACTGATCGGCTGTTTTCTGAAGCGCATTGCGCCTCAGTTCCACCGGCGGATTATGGGTGTTTTTCCAGGATGCATCCGCCGATCTGCCGTCAAAGAAAAGGAGCGCGTTATTGAGCACCTCGAAGCCAAGCATGGCGGCGATCGCGCCCCAATAGCCAAGGGCTGCGCTCCCGTGTTCGTTGGCGGATGTCGCGCAGACGGCTTCGATAGCGTAGCGATCCGCCGCGATCTCATCCGCCCGGAACTGCTCCGGCGTCGGATTGGTAACGTTCAAATGGCCGAGTTCCTGATGACCAAGCTCATGGGCAAAGACGAACATCTGCGCGTAATTGTTCAACATCATCGATAAGAACCGGCTTTCCCGACCCACCTGGCGCCGTTCCTGCCGGATGGCGTGATCTTCCAGACAGGTATTGGACAATGCGTGCGCGAATTCCGTGCCAATCCGGGCCGAAATCGGAGCCAGTCCCAATCCAAAAAACTGATCTTCATAGACCCCCATAGTGTGCATCAGGTCATGATCGCTCTTGATCAATTCGGGCGGCAGAGGATGGAACATCTGCGCAGCGACTTTGCAAAAATCGCCGAGATAAAGATAAAGCCCGGCCGGATAGAACATAATCGCCCGATCATGATCCGGCGACCGGTCGATCATTGCCGCGATCCCGCCGGTCGGAATGTTCGCAACCAGTGGCTTCGGGCCAGAAAACAACCCCAATTCGGTCAACTGGGACGTCAAACGATCCATCATGAGCTGCGTCGTTGCATAGCCCGCGTAATCATGGATGCCGTTGTCACGCGCGCCTGCAAAATAGTGTTTGTAAAAGGCTTCGACCTGCTTGTTGTTTGCTGCAATGTCGGTGACGCCGAACCACTTATCCGGGACAGCGGACGGCAGAAGATCGGTGAGCTTCACATCCATTGTGAAATGCGCCAGGGCGGCCTCAAGCCCGCCCTTCAGGTTCAACTGGTCGCCAAGCCGCAACAGCTCATGCTCCTGCCTTGATCTGACGGCTAATTTTTCCTTGTCCGTGAGGTCTGGCAGTGGCGGAAATTGCAAGTCCGGCATTCAAGACTCCATATGAAGAAAGTCCTCTTCGCCCCTGTTTTTGCGCAATAATCTCACATCACCCAAGCGATTTCATGACCCTCTACACGCCGCCGCTGATGTTTGGTGCGGCTACGTCTTGATCACTCCCTCAAAGGCGCACCAAGGGCTTCCGCCATCCGCGCAATCGCAGCGTTCTGCGGCGCATCCCGGCTCACATAATCATCCCCGGAAAAGCCCCACCAGTCCCAGCATCCGTTGGGGTTATAGTCGGCGATATTCACCCAGCCCAACCATTCCGCCCAACCGAACCAATTGTAATATGGCAGCGGAATTTTCTTCGCCTGCGGATAAAGGACAACGATATTGTTCGCTTCAGCCCAGCGATTATAGCCGGTGAAACGGACGTAAGTCTCTTGGATCGTATCGTGGCCTTGTTTGCACCCGTGAAGTGCAATGTGGAGGCGGCATTCTTCATCACCATTCTCGCAGGCCTCGGGGATATAGACGAAAGCGATATCGTCCATGCCGACAGCGCCTTCAAGATAAAGGGCCTGGTCAAACGGCACGATCCCGTCGTCGCGTTGGGATCCGGTTTCATCGAGCGTCCCGTAAAGCGTTTTCAAAATGTCACCCGCCTGATCGAAATCGCAATCAATCAGGAAATCCGGCCTGACAATCCCGCATTTCGGTTCGCTACTCTCCACGACGAAACCGTGGCCGACCGATTTCCCGGTCTCGTAGCTGATCTTCCCTTCGGGCACGCCAAGTGCGCGGTACATGTCGCGCAACACGTCCATGGTGACCCGCGCAACAGTTTGGTCGCCCGTGCCATGGAAGAGGTAGATCTGGTCGGGGCCAAGATGGGTCGAAGGATCGATACCTCCCTCGCCTGCAAGCTCCCCTATCGTTTTCACCGAGTCGGCGGCGTCAGGCCCGCCCGCTTGACCACCCATGCATTTGAGAAGGGCTTCGGTCAGGAACCCGTCGGCACAATCATAGGGACCGCCAGCGATGATACCGGCACCGGCGATGCGCTTCGAGTACGCAACCTGCAACTGGACGGCCATGAAACCGCCACTGGAAAGGCCGGAGACGGTGGTGGCCGTCGGCTCAAGATTGAGCGAAGGAAGGGGTGGCAAGTCCTGGGCGTGGGAGACTGATGGCAGCAAAGCCAGGATAAGAGCGATTTTGATTGGAAAAGACATTGCAATAATCCTTTGTGCTTGAAAAAACGGGGCACGACTTATGATGCAGTGCACCATAACACAGGATCGGCCGGCCTCAGCCATTGCGATCTGGAAACCGGCTCAATAATTTGAGGTATCTGCGGCAGCTCTCAATCCTGCGCGCTCCACCTGCCGGAGGCTCTCGCTGCCGCGGCAAACCGTTCCAAACGAGGGATCCCAACTATGATCACGCCCGCTTATGTTGCCGAGATGGCGGCCTATTCACGTTGGCAGAACGACACCGTCTATGGGCTCTGCGACGCCATCGGCCAAGAGGAACGGCTGCGCGACCGGGGACTGTTTTTCAAGTCGATCCACCAGACGCTCGACCATATCTGCATGATCAACCGGTCGATCCTGACCTTTCTTGACGGCACCAGGCCGGAGCGGGTTCCACTCGATCAGATGGTGTGGCCTGACTGGGAGGACCTTAAGGCCATCCGGCTTGAGCAGGATGATGTTTTAACGCGCGGTGGCCGCGACTGGACGGAGGACTGGCTCTCCGAAACAATCGTCATGCGAAGCCCGCGCTTCGACGATCCGCCGTCCTTTCCCCGCTGGGTGATGGTGGTGCAGATCTTCAATCACCAAACCCATCACCGCAGCCAGGTGACGAGCGCACTCCATGCGATGGGGATCGATTATGGAGCAACCGATATTCCGTGGCGCCCGGGCGCGGGCTATTTCGCAGGATAGCGTGACCGAGCCAATCTCAGCTCAGAGGCGCCGACGACAGATCGCATCATTCTTCACGATGGGTTGGCCCCGCGAAGCCAACCCCTACTCAGCAGGCTGTTTCGCAGCCGCAAGAAGCCGGTCTTCTTCCGTCACTCTTGGAAGCCGCAGTGTGAGGCGCAGGAGCGGCGGGACGAGAAGAAGCGTCAGGACCGCACTGAAGGCAAGACCGCCAACCACCACAGATCCAAGACCGCGGTAAAGTTCCGAGCCCGCCCCCGGGAAGACAACGAGCGGCAACATGCCGAAGACAGATGTCAGCGTCGACATGAAGATCGGACGGATACGGTTGCGTGTCGCCTCTTTGATCGCCTCTTCGACGGAGAGCCCATCAACCCTAAGATGATATTGCGACTGGTGGACGAGAAGGATCGCATTATTGACGACAATCCCGATCAGGATCACGAAACCCATGAGGGTCAGCATATCGAGGGGTTGCGTCTGATAGGTGTTCAATAGCGCAAGCCCTGCAACACCCCCTGCCCCTGCGACCGGGACGGATATCATGATCACAAGCGGCAGGATGAAACTTTCGAAGAGAACGGCCATCACAAGGAAAACGATCACAAGCGCTACCAGAAGGTTAATCTGAAGCGCATTCCATGTGGTCGTCAATTGGTCGGCAGCCCCCGTGACGGAGAGGCGCGTGTCGCCCGGAAGCCCGCTCTCACCGAGCGGCTCAACCACTTTTTCCTGGATCATCTCTAATGCCGTCTCAAGCGGGATTGCCGCCGATGGCCGAATTTCCAGCGTGATCGTGCGAAAACGCTCGCGGTGGCGGATTTCCGTCGGACCGGAGGTCAGTTCAACCGAACTCAAGGTGGAGATCGGAACAATCGTTCCGTTTGGCGCAATTACCGGAAAATCGCCGACATCCTGGGTCCGCTGACCTTCCGCGAAGGCACTGTCGCCTTTGAGGGTCAGATCGAGCCGGTCGGAGCCGACTGTGATCTCATCGATCCGCACCCCGTCATTATAGGCGTCCAGCGTGAGCGCAATATCATTGGCGCTGAGCCCGGCATCGGCGAGGCGCACACGATCCGGCACGACACGAAGTTCAGGCGAGCCGAGTTCAAGCCCCGGTATCGGGCGGAACTGGTTACCCTGTTCGCGCGGGAAATTCTGGGCAATGAGACCGGCTGCCTGCTGTGCGACACCGATGATCTGGGCGAGATCGCTGCCGGAGACGTTCAATTCAATCGCCCGTCCGCCGCCAATCCCGCGCCCGAAAAGGGAGCGCTGATTGATGAAGCCAAAGGTGCCGGGCTCGCTGAAGATCGGACGGGACAAGACGGGAATGAGTTCCGTCACCCGGTTCGGATCCTGCGCAGCTCCGCCAAGGAAGGTCGTCCCGCCCCGCGCCACGAAGAAGAAATGACGCATTGCCGGCGGTTCTTCGGGATTCCCGCTCTCTTCCTTCGACCATAACGGCTCCGCCACGGCTTCAATCCGTTCGGCAATCGTGGTCGTCGTTGCAAGGTTATAGCCGGGCGGCGGCAGGATCACACCGAAGACAAGGTTTCTGTTTCCGTCCGGCAGATATTCAAGCTTCGGCAGATAGGTTATCGCTGCCCAGATCGCCGTTGCCGTAATCGCGCCGACACTCAAGAGCCCGAGGAGACGGAAACGCACGGTAATTGCGGCATAAGACGTCATCAGCCAGGAAAATGCTCGACCGATATGATCGATGCCCGGAAGCGGCAGGACTTTCAGTTCTTTCTGCTTGCTAGTGAGGAGCCGCGACGACAAGGCCGGAATGACCGTGATCGCAACGACCAGAGAGAGCATCACGCTGATCGAGATTGCGACCGCAATATCGCGGAAGAGCTGACCTGCCTCCAGTTCGATGATGAGAACCGGG